>JAGAMD010000027.1 GCA_017624905.1 Clostridia bacterium
CACTCTACATAGATGGTGGTGCAACACTTACAGTTGCAAACACAACATTTAATCTAAATAAGGCAAAGAGCAATACACACGGTGGTGGTGTGCTTTACCTCAGTGGCTCAAAGGGTGAAATGACAGAGGTTACTCTCACAAGCAATGAGTCTCACAGAGGCGGAGCAATAGCAATACACTCATCATCAACTCTTACCGTCAACTCAATGAATGCAAGTGGAAACAAGGCAACTGCAACAGATAGCAGTACACTTGGCGTTGGTGGCGTATTCAATGTAACCTCCTCAACACTTAAGCTTGAAGAGAAGAACGGAAGCATTGTTCTTAACGGCAACAGCGCAGTAAGTGGTGGTGCAATTTACGCAGAGAGCGCAACTATAACAATCGATGGCGCAAGCCTTGAGGGCAACACAGCAACAAGTGCTGGTGGTGCAATTTGTGCAAGTGCAGGAACACTTACCATAAACAATTCAATGTTTGATGGCAACGCTGGTGTCAATGGTGGAGCAATAAATGCAAGTACAACTGTAGTAACTATAAAGGGCTCAAGCACAATGCAAAACAACACTGCAAGCTACGGCGGAGCAATTTATGCAACAAAGGCTGCTACAACAATTGATATTGAAGATACAACCTTTACACAAAACTCTGCAACACAAGACGGTGGTGCAATTTACTCAACTGTAGCACCTGTAACCGTAAAGGGCACAGCTACAGTATTCAGCAAGAATAGTGCAAACCGTGGTGGAGCCGCTTATCTTGTAGATGCAGCAACATTTACTATGAGTGATGGTAATTTTGATGCAAATACCGCAACCAATGGTGGAGCAATACACGGTAGAGCAAACTGTACTGCAACATTTACAAATACAAGCTTTGACAGCAACTCTGCAACCGGAACAGGCGACGGAGAAGGCGGTGGCGCAATTTATCTTGCAGGAACAACACTTAACGCAACTGGAGTAACATTTACAGATAACACTGCAACAAACGGTGCTGCAATAGGAATGTCAAACTCCACCGCGACTGCATTTAATCTTACAAGCTGTGTATTCATTCGCAACGAGGCAACAAACAACGGTGGAGCGGTTTATATTCAAAACGGAAAAGCCGATAGAGCTGCATATCTCGTTATTGATGGATGCACATTTGAGGACAACTCCGCGACCGCGGCAGGCTCTTCAGTATATGTAAGAACAAACAGTAGTGTAACTATTGCTAATATCACAAGCTATGGCGGAACATATAATACAGGCTGGGCAAGTGCAATTTACGCAACTACTGGTTCAAATGTTATTTTCAGAGGAACAGTAGTGTTACAGAAGGACGGAGCAGGAACAGCTGACACCATTATGGCAAAGGCTACAGCTACAGTTGAGTACACTTCAACTGAGGAAAAAGACGCTTGGCAATCAGTTATAGGCGGTGGTGGAACTATTTCCTATGTTGATATTTCCACAGAGAGCAATGAGGTGTAAAATATGCGATTAATTAAATTTACAGTAACAGGACTTTTATTGTGCGCTATGGCACTCGGCAGAGTGTTACCCTTTGCCGAGGCGCTTGAAGTGCCTGTGTCGTCTGACACATCAAGCTGCGATGTTCAAATTGGCACAGACGAAAATTCGTCTGCAACACCTCTTGGACAAACCACAACCATCTCGCAGTTTCCTAGCGAAACAAACTCGCATGTTGCTAACTTTTTAATTGACAGCACAAATCAGACATCACCATTTTTTGAAACTGTGTTGCCTGCAATTGCTGCTAATATCAAGGAAAACAACACTCATTCAATAAACCCTCATTTTGATGCAATACCTAATAACAGACCAACAAATAATCAAAATTTCCAAGGTCTTGGAGTATCAACATATGATAATATCAACGGCAAAACCGTTACAGTAGAGCCATTTTATAGAAATTATGGTGAATCCTATAACGATCCTAACTATGGTATGGGCATCATGATATATCAGTGTATACAGTATAAGCTAGCTCATCCAGAAGAGAATGTAAAAATAACATTCTCCTCGTATAGAACCTCTGCAACAGCGGCAGTTTGCGTTATTCCAGAAAGCAAGTATTATGGTCTTATGCGCTCACTTTTTGGAACAAACTATGACGAGCACGGTTTCGTGCGTATCTCCTATATGCTTGTTGAAGCGGCAAGAATGGGAATTGAAGTTACTATGATAAATCAGCTTCCATCTTACGGCACAAAACAGTATAACGGAGTAAGCGGTGAGGTTAAAACAAGATCACACATTGATTTTGTCCAATACTTTAATGAGGCTCTTAAAACCGAATGCTATGATAAGTATGTTGGTGAGGATAAAAATGTATCAGATTATCTAGACTTCATAGTTGTGGACTGGCTACTTGATGACCAAACTCAGAATATGCAACATGTAAAGCACGCAGCCGTTTCTCACTACCTTGCGACAGACGGCACTGAGCATAGCTCTGCAGTCTTTTATTCCACTGCTAACCTTGATGAAAACGACTATCTTGGAAGAAACGGAAACTCATTTTCACAGTCAGGTGTGATAATTTCCGATCACGACGAGCTTTATCGCACTAACCATAACTACATTATGCTTATGGCTAAATACAAGCATAAAGAGGGAATTCAGGAGTTAAGAGTTATAACCTCGGATAGAAGTGAAAAACAGATAGCACTTCTAAAGGCAGGCAGAGGAGCAGAAATTCCAAAGGACGAGCAAATCGTTTACATAGGATCTGAAAGCGACAAGATTTTTGAGCTTTATTTCACACCTCTTGGAGGAGCTTCTGATGCTTGGGATACCGATCATAACCCTGTATGCAATTACACAGAAAAAATGGCATTTTCTGATGATTATGTAGAATTTGTTTGCAATCAATATGCATACGGAAGATCCTATTTTGGATACGCAGTCGAGAGAATGCTTGAGGTAGCATATTGCCAAAGACCAAACCCACAGAACAAGATATCTATTAAGATTGACGATTTTGACACAGAAGCAATTAACAATCTAGAACTTGGCAAGGATATTGGATACCGTGATATCGGTCCAGGCGTAGCAAACCGCATACACGCGAAGGATTTTATGCTTTCGTATGAAGAGGAAGGAATGCGTCATTATGTTTCTATTATGACATCTTGTAATTTTGGTTTAGTTGCTTATTATTACAGAACTAACTCAATTCTTGTTATACACGAAACAGAGGAAACAGGTAACGACTACTATGAGACTTTTGGACAAAAATACTCATACGGAATGATAGGTAGCAACTAACTCTTTTAAAGCAATATTCAATAAAAAGGTATGGCTCAGGTTGAAAAACCTGAGCCATACTGCTTTATATAGATGTTATTTTATTCCTATAAGCTCAAAGCCATACTTCGATTTAGGAATTTTCTTAATTAATAGATCAGTGATAAGGAAAAGCACTAGATACACAACTAGAACAAAGACAGCATCTCTAATGCCTAGCTTCATACTTATCTCCCAGCTCTCAAGACCGGCTGTTCCTGCAATATCCTTCCATTTGCTTTTAATAACACCATAAAAGGTCATATCGTAAGCAAAGAAGAAATAGTGTGTGCTCATAATGAAGAGCGAATTTCTTGAAAACATTCCGGCAATTTTTGATTCGGGCAATAGCATGAATACAAGAAGTAGAGAGAGTGAGAGCAAAATTGCAAACAATATATATTGCCAAAGCCCATTATATGCAGCAGAATACATACTCAATGGATAATATCCACCTGGATAATCATATTTGTTGTGCTTTAGACAAAAGATTGCAGAAACAATAAATATAGCTATCGAACCATACAATATAGGATTGCTCTTAGGACCTTTAAAAGCGCCGTAGCACTTGTCAAGTAATGGTCGAATCGCATATCCTAGTGCGAGGAATCCAAGCATAAGGAAATAGTTTTTAAGTCCAAAAATGTTCTTAACTTCACCTGCGTTAATCGTTACATTTAGCTCGTCAAGCACAATTACTGTTACGAATGATGTAAAAGATAAAGCACCAGTAGCGATTCTGTTTCCTCTTGTCGCGAAGAGGAAGCACAAAAGCAAAACTGAAAGGAAAATATAGCAAGGCATAAACCACAATGGATCATTCCAAAGAGTTGCGTTTTCGTAGAAAAAGAAAAACTTAATAAACTGCTTGAAATCAAGAGTGGTAACACCATCAACAAGCTTTGCCGACCATCGTACTATATCGGGCATTTTCTCTTTGCTCAAGTAATAAAGAGAGGCAGAGATTGCAAACCATATCATATAAGGAACAACCATGCGCTTAAACATACCAAAAAGCTTCTTGCCGAACTGGGCAAAATTTTTAGGCGCTGAAAATAGAACACCACCTATCAATGCGAACATAGGAACATGAAAAGCGTAAGCCAAGGTTTTTGGCCCACAGCCTGACGGAAGTATATGTCCAAATACAATAAGTGCAATGCTTATTGCTTTCGCCCAGTCTATGTAATTAAGCCTTTTCTTTGTAGTCATAATGCTAGTATGCTCCTTGCAAGATCAATAGATATTAGTTATCTTAATCATAGCACTTTTGGCATAAATTGTCAAGCGAATGTCAAAAGACATAAGAAAACTGTTTTAATCAAACTTGCTTGAAAAGTAGATTTGTTTTTGATATAATGTAAAAGGAATTTAAGATAAGACGAGGAGAGATTATGAAGCTTTACGCTCCTAGGTATTACAAGAATTTTAAATGCATTGCAGATAAATGTGAGCATAGCTGCTGTATCGGTTGGGAAATTGATATTGATAAGAAAGCTCTTTTAAAATATAAAAAGCTAAAGGATGGATATGGCAACATTATAGCCGACACTATTTCTATGGATGACACTCCTCATTTTAAGCTGGTAGAAAACGAAAGATGCCCTCATCTTGACGAGCACGGACTTTGTAAAATCATTACAAACGTGGGAGAGGAGTATCTATGCGATATTTGTCGTGAGCATCCAAGATTTTATAACTACACAAGTATTGCCGAGGTTGGGCTCGGTATGTCTTGTGAGGAAGCTGCAAGAATTATCCTTTCATCCTCTGATTACGATGCTTTTGAATATATAGGTGAGGTAGATGCAGAAGAAGATTTCACCGATTTTGACGGACTTACTGAGCGAGGTAAGATATATAAAATATTGCGTCAAGAAAAAAACTACAAAAGCAGACTTGAAGAAATTTATAGTAAATATCAAATAGATTTCGGCAATGACGAAACGTGGCTTGAAATACTTGATTCACTAGAATATCTTGACCAAAAACACAAGGACTTGTTTAAAAATTATTCATCAAAAAATCGCCCTAGCGGTAAGACGCAAAATGAATATTTAGAAAGATTTTTAGCTTATCTTGTTTATAGACACACAACAGAAGCCTTTGATTACGAGGATTTTCTTCTTCGCCTGTCATTTTGCTTGTTTTGTGAACGACTTTTAGCTTCCTTAATCTGCTCCAAGGGGGCAAAAGAGTTAAGTGAGGTAGCAACCTTATCACGAATTATCTCAGAAGAAATTGAATATTCCGAGGACAATACAGAAGCGCTTATGTAGGAAGCATAGGCGGAACAAACATATTAATAAAAAGAAAGCCAATCTCGATTTTTAAAAGAAAAATCATTGTACAAGCATCTATTGAGGGAGACGATATAACCATTAAATACGTTACCTGCCTGTGAGCAACAGGACGCAATGTTGTAATAGGTAAGGGCTGTAATATTGATCTTGTACAGTATAGTGATGGAATTAAAATATCAAAAAGAGCCAAGGTTGGCAAAATAGAGAAAATTTGATAAAATCCAAGCCAAAAGGCTTGGATTTTCTTTACCCCTCTTGACATTTCAAGTTTCTTATGATAAAATAACAGTTGTTATATAACAATTGATATAAAGGAGGACTTTATGCCGCCAAAGTTAAAAATTACAAAAAAGGATATAATAGAAACAGCACTTGACCTAATAAGAAAAAATGGACAAGAGTCAATAAATGCACGTAGTATAGCGGGTGCACTCGGTTGCTCAACCCAACCGATATTTTCAAATTTTTCCAGTATGGAGGAGCTTGAAGGCGAGGTAATATCCTTAGCATATCAGCGATATGTCGGCTTTATAGAGCAAGAATTAAAAAGTGGCAAGTATCCCAAATATAAGTCTTTTGGTATGGCTTATATACGCTTTGCAAAGGAAGAAAGGGAACTTTTTAAATTGCTCTTTATGTGCGACCGCACAGGCAAGGACTTAACTCCAACTCCCGACTTTGAATCGTCAGTAGAAATGATAATGCAATCAAACAAAATCTCGCGTGAAAAGGCAAATCTTTTGCATATGGAAATGTGGGCGTGTGTGCACGGCATCGGCACTATGCTTGCAACCTCGTTTTTGGAGCTTGATTGGGAGCTTATCAGCTCTATGTTAACAGATGTATATCAAGGCTTACGCACAAATCATATTTCGGAGGAAACTAAATGAGTGCAATTGAGGTTAGAAATTTAACTAAAAAATATAAGGAAGTGGTTGCCGTTGACAATCTTTCACTGTCGATTGAGGAAGGAGAGATTTTTTCTCTTTTGGGTGTAAACGGAGCAGGCAAGACTACGACTATAAAAATGCTCACTTGCTTGACTAAGCCGTCAAGCGGTGATGCATTTTTGCTCGGCAAAAGCATTTTAGAAAACCAAAACGAGATTAAGACGCAAATTGCGGTTTCACCACAAGAAACCGCCGTTGCCCCCGGACTTACCGTTTATGAAAATCTTGAGTTTATTTGCGGTATTCATAGCTTTAAAAATGACAAGAAAGCCGAAAAAATCAAGGAACTAACGTCGCTTTTAGACTTGGGCGGTGTTCTTAGAAGGAAAGCAGGAAAGCTCTCGGGTGGATATCAAAGAAGGCTTAGTATTGCTATGGCGCTGATCAGTGAGCCTAAAATACTTTTCCTTGATGAACCAACGCTAGGACTTGATGTTTTGGCAAGGAGTGACCTTTGGGAGATTATCAGAGCACTAAAGGGCAAGGCTACCATTGTGTTGACTACGCATTATATGGAAGAGGCAGAGGCACTCTCAAGCAGAGTAGCTATAATGAAGGACGGAAAGCTTGTTATCTGTGACACACCTAAAAAAATCAAGGAAATAGCAGGGACTGATAATTTCGAACAAGCCTTTATTCGTGTAATAAAGGGGGTGGAGAAATGAAAATTCTTACCTTTGCAAAAAGAAATACAAAAGAAATTTTGCGCGACCCGCTTAATTTAGCCTTTGGCTTGGGATTTCCACTTGTACTTATTTTGCTTCTCTCGGTAATTCAAGCAAATATTCCCGTTGCCTTGTTTGAAATAGACCATTTAACCCCGGGAATAACCGTTTTTGGTCTTTCCTTTATGACATTGTTTTCGGCAACCTTAATCTCCAAGGATAGGTCAAGCTCGTTTCTTCAAAGGCTTTACACAACACCCATGACACCGCTGGATTTTATACTTGGATATACACTTCCAATAATTCCAATAGCAGTTATGCAAAGTGTGATTTGCTATGTTGTTGCATTAATTCTCGGACTCAAAATAACAG
Source organism: Clostridia bacterium (assembly GCA_017624905.1). GTDB lineage: Bacteria > Bacillota > Clostridia > Oscillospirales > CAG-272 > RGIG2000. The sequence goes on from JAGAMD010000027.1 coordinate 7,587, forward strand.
TAAATATTCTTTTAGCATTAGCTTTGATAATACCTGTTGCTATATTCTTTATCGCACTTGGCTTGCTTTTCGGAAGTATCCTTACCGATAAACAGGTGGGCGGTATTTGCGGTGCACTTTTGACTAATCTTTCGGCTTGGCTGTCGGGCATTTGGTTTGACCTTGAGCTTGTTGGCGGAGCTTTCAAAAAGATAGCGTATGTGTTGCCTTTTGTACACGCGGTGGAGATGGAGCGTGCAGCACTTTCCGGAAATTTCGGTGAGATTTTGCCGCATCTTTTATGGGTTTTGGGATACTCTATAATTATTTTGGCTTTGGCTGTACTCTTGTTTTTAAGACAAATGAAGAAACAATAAAAAAGGTACACATTTGTGTACCTTTTGCTTTAGTTTTTTGTGTGAAATAGACGTCGGCAAGGATAAACGTGGCTTGAAACACTTGCTATGCTAGAATATCTTGACCAAAATTACAAGGACTTGTTTAAAATCTATTCGTCAAAAAAACATATAGGTTATAGAAAACAAACAAGGGAACGTATTGATCCCTTACTAGAAATAAAAAATCCAAGTCGCTTGACTTGGATTTTTTGTTAGTTATGAAAAGTGCCTTATTTGTTCTTTGCAACAAATGTTGTGATAAGTGAGTAAACAGAGATGATAATGAGTAGGCAACCTAGTGCAATTGAAAGTGCATTTTGCCAAGCTCCGATAAACATAAAGCAGAAGCCAAGTGTTGTAACGGCTGTTCCCACCATAAGCATAATAATAAATACAGCTAAAGAGCAGTTTCTTACAAATTTAGCAAGAAATGCATCTCCTAGAACAATAATACCAATTGCAATCATTAGGTATGGCAAGAAGCCGATTATAATATTTGCAAGGCTATCCTTTATAAACATAACACCGAAGGCAATTAAAATAGCACCTAAAACTGCATCAGCATTTAAAACGGTTTTCTTTTGTAGAATAGAGTTAACAACGTACATAACTCCACAAAGAGCAACAGCAATACCGATAAACCAACTGAGTAAATCGCCTAGTGAAACAGAGCAACAAAGCAAAATACCGATAACAAGAGCAATACAGGACACAACTATTGTGCGAGTATGATTATTTTGAAAATGCTTATTTGACATATTCTTTCTCCTTTAGACATTTTTCACGATTATATCATATACTTTTGAAAAATTCAATATTTTATAATATAAATATTCAAAAAAGATACAAAAAAGCACACCAATCGGTGTGCTTTTAGATTTTTACATTCAAATCAGAAAGTACGCTTAAAAAATATTCGTTGAGATCGTCGGGTAGGTCGACATATATCATTTTTTGATCGCCGGTTTCATCATCGAAATCATAGTAGTGAAGTAATACTATTCGTCCATCAACTATACGCAATGTATCTCTTATAGATAAGAAGTCCCCTGATTTTGTAGCCTTGTAAAAGTAAAATTCGCCATCCTTCCATTCATCTCCAATTAGCGGCACGGAGCTGGCTTTTTGACTGTTGCTTTTGAACGGGGTATGTCCATTTTCAAGGATAAAATCAGTGAGCTTATCAAGCATTAGAGGATCCATATTAGGCACGGAACAAACATAATGGTCAGTCTTGTCAACTATATTGCCGACGAGACAAAAATAATTGAAATTTTCTGGATTTTCAAAATATGCAATTGCCTCATCGTATTGATTAGCATTAAAATAAATTTCCGGCTCACCATATACAGTATAACCAACACATGAATCAAAATATGTGGTAGTTAAATGGTAATATGATTTAAATCCTATCCTAAACTCTGTAGCATCCGCACTACCAGGGGGATAGTCATTTGGAAAAAATTCTGCTGTAAAAGCTTTCATATAGGTTTGACCATCAAAGGTTATGCTTTCGGGAACTATAGGTCTTAGAAAAATGCATGACGACAAGGAAAAAATCATTATAAAAATAATGCATATTGATAAAATTCTTTTCATAAAATTTCCTCCGCCTTTTATTGTCTAATTATATTTTATCATAGTGAAAAAATAAAGTCAACAAAAAGAGACCCATCGGGTCTCTTTTACTTTATAATGAATCAACATAATCGCAAGCGGCAAGGGAGGCGATGGCACCATCGGAACAAGCGGTTGCAACCTGACGGATTCTCTTTGAACGGCAGTCGCCCGCTACAAAAATGCCTTTTTTGTTTGTTAAGCAGTTTTCACCGGCGTCAACATATCCCCAAGAGTTAAGTGTGATTAAATCAGCAGCAAACTCATTTTGTGGGATTAGACCAATAGCAACAAACATTCCGTCAATTAAAATTGTGCGTCTTTCCTCGCCACGCTTGATTACAATTCCGTTAAGGGCATTTTCACCCATTAAGGATTCAACAGTTGTGCCGAGAATTGCTTCTACATTGTTCTTTGAATTTAGTATTTCAACTAGCTTTTGTTCACCTGTGAAATAGTCAAGATTCTGTACAACATATACCTTTTTGCAAAGGTCAGAGAGCATAATAGCCTCTTGAAGTGCAGAGTTACCGCCGCCGATAACTGCAACGGTTTTGCCGGTATAGAATGCACCATCACAAACAGCACAGAAGGAAATACCCTCGCCAACAAACTCGTCCTCACGCTCAAGACCGAGCATACGATGTCTTGCTCCTGTTGCGATAATTACACTCTTTCCATGGAATTCGCCGGAATCGGTTTTAACAGTCTTGATTTCACCGTCAATAATTTCAGTTACCTCGGCAATTTCAACGTCAGCACCTTGCTCCATAACCTGTTCAACCATTTTTTCGGCAAATTCATTACCGGAAAGTGCCAAAAATCCGGGAATATTTTCTACCTTTGGAGAGTGAGTAATTTGACCACCAAAGGTCGCTTTTTCTATAATTAAAGCAGTTTTATTTGCACGACGTGCATAAAGTGCGGCGGTAAGACCGGCAGGGCCTCCACCGATGATTACAATATCATAAATCATAATATAATCCCCTTATATCGTAGGATAGAATAGGGTGTTGATGCCAACACCCTATTAAATTATAAATTATTATGCGCCAATGTATTTCTTAATATCAGAAACACCGGCATATTTTGCAACATTTCCGTTTTCGATAACAACGAGAGTTGGAGCAGTCTTAATGCCTAGCTCTGTTGCCATTTCTGCATTCTCATTAGCGAGAAGCTTTTCATACTTAACGCCAGCCTTGTCAAGAAGAGTACAAGCAATCTTACAGTTTGGACAAGTAGCTGTTGTGAAGAGGTAAACACCATCATTTGCTTTTGCTTCGCAAGCACAAGATTCTTCAACCTTAGCCTCGGCTACGCCGTTTCTTGTAAGCTTAGATGTCTCAATGTTGTAAACAAGACGATCCTTGTATTCTTGAGCCTTACCGTCGTTCCAGTTTTGAACAGGACGATAGTAACCTGTGATACGGCTGTAAACCTCTGTTCTTGACTTACATTCAGGGCAAGAATAGTGCTCACCGGCAATGTAACCGTGGTTCTTACATACAGAATATGTTGGAGACATTGTGTAGTATGGGAGCTTGTAGTTTTCAGCAATCTTTCTAACTAGGTTAGCAGCGCTCTTCCATGTTGGGAGCTTTTCACCTAGGAATGCGTGGAATACTGTACCGGATGTGTAAAGTGTTTGAAGCTCATCTTGAATATCAAGAGCTGTAAAGATGTCCTCTGTGTAACCAACCGGAAGGTGTGAGGAGTTTGTGTAGTATGGTGTATCGTCCTCGCTCTTTGCAGCTGTGATGATGTCAGGGTAGTGCTTCTTGTCGTGCTTAGCAAGACGGAATGATGTTGACTCAGCAGGAGTAGCCTCAAGGTTGTAAAGGTCGCCGTACTTTTCTTGGTAGTCGGAGAGCTTTTCTCTCATATGGTTGAGTACATCCTTTGTAAATTGTTGAGCCTTTTCCTGAGTTAGGTTTTCCTTAATCCACTTAGCGTTTAGACAAGCCTCGTTCATACCAACAAGACCAATTGTTGAGAAGTGGTTAGCAAATGTGCCGAGGTATCTCTTTGTGTATGGATATAGACCATTTTCAAGTAGTCTTGTAATAACTGTTCTCTTAACCTTTAGTGAACGAGCAGAGATGTCCATAAGTCTGTCAAGACGAGCATAGAAGTCCTCTTCGTCAGTTGCGAGGTAAGCGATTCTTGGCATGTTGATTGTAACAACACCAACAGAACCTGTTGACTCACCGCTACCAAAGAAGCCACCGGATTTCTTACGTAGCTCACGTAGGTCAAGACGGAGACGGCAGCACATTGAACGAACATCGCTTGGCTCCATATCGCTGTTGATATAGTTGGAGAAGTAAGGTGTACCGTATTTAGCTGTCATTTCGAATAGAAGCTTGTTGTTTTCTGTCTCGCTCCAGTCGAAATCTCTTGTGATAGAATATGTTGGGATTGGATATTGGAAGCCACGGCCATTAGCATCGCCCTCGATCATAATCTCGATAAATGCCTTGTTTACCATGTCCATTTCCTTCTTACAATCCTTGTACTTGAAGTCAACCTCTTTACCACCGATGATACAGTTGAGCTCAGCTAGGTCAGCCGGTACTGTCCAGTCAAGAGTGATGTTAGAGAATGGAGCTTGTGTACCCCAACGAGAAGGTGTGTTTACACCGTAAACGAAGGATTGAATGCATTGCTTAACCTCTTTGTAAGAAAGATTGTCAATCTTAACAAATGGAGCAAGATATGTGTCAAAGGAGGAGAAAGCTTGAGCACCGGCCCACTCGTTTTGCATAATACCAAGGAAGTTAACCATTTGGTTGCAAAGAGTTGAAAGGTGTGAAGCAGGAGCAGATGTAATCTTACCTGTAACGCCACCAAGACCCTCTTTAATGAGTTGCTTTAGTGACCAACCTGCACAGTAGCCTGTGAGCATTGAAAGGTCATGGATGTGAATATCTGCATTTCTGTGTGCGTTACCAATTTCATCATCATAGATTTCAGATAGCCAATAGTTAGCTGTAACTGCACCTGAGTTTGAAAGAATAAGACCACCAACAGAGTAGGTAACAGTTGAGTTTTCCTTAACTCTCCAGTCGTTGATGTTTAGGTAGTTGTCAATGATTGCCTTGTAGTCAACCATTGTTGCGTTGATGTTACGGATTTTTTCTCTTTGACGACGGTAGATGATGTAAGCCTTAGCAACATCGTCGTAGCCGGCCTTGATAAGAACTGATTCAACAGAGTCTTGGATATTTTCAACAGAGATTTTTCCGTTTTCTATCTTTGGCTCGAATTCTGCTGTAACCTTTAAAGCAAGAAAATCGATGATATCGTCGTTGAATTGTTTTTGACAAGCATCAAATGCTTGTGTAATCGCCTCGCTGATTTTCTTAATGTTAAAATCAACAATTTTGCCGTCACGTTTGATTACGTTGTACATAATTTTTCTCCTTCTTTTTAGTTTTTCTATTTTTAGTAACACTAGATATAGTTTTTCGCCCCTTTTGTATTCCGATAAATGGGCGTAAAAAAACACCAAGACTTTTTTTAGTGTCCCACGGTGCCTTGTGTTATCGGGGTTTTTGTCCAAAAAAGACAAAATGTGACATAATTTTTTTCGATGTCGAAAACAATTATATCACATATATAGTGTTATGTCAATAGCTTTTTAAACAATATCTTGTGTTTTTTCTTAAATTCCGCGAATTTCGGTATTTGGCACAAATTCACTTGCTAAAAACGCCATTTTTTTCATTTCGTTGGGTAAAATTGCACAAAGTCCATTCGTAATTAAATCACCCGAGTCTACAAACGACTGTAAAAAGTATCGTTTAGCTCCTTTTATTGTTTTTGCAATCTCCACAATATCTTGTGTTTCGTGTATTTTATCAACAACAGTTGTTCTAAACTCAAAATCAACCTTGCTTGATAGCAAAAATTCAACAGTTTTCTTAAAAGGGGCTAGGTCTAAGTTTTCTATTCCCGTTGTCATAGCATACTTTTCATAAGAGTTTTTAAAGTCAACGGCAACATAGTCAACAAGTCCTTTTTCAACTAAAGAGATTAGTCTATCTGGGAAAAAACCGTTTGTGTCCAGCTTGATAGGATAGCCAAGAGATTTAACCTCATAAAGAAAGCTCTCAAGCTCAGGCTGTAAAAGTGGCTCCCCACCTGTTATGCAAACGCCCTCTAAAATCCCTTGACGCTTTTTCAAAAATGAAAGAATTTCTTCCTTCTTATATATATTAGAGTTATCTATATGTGTAACTAAACTTGCATTGTGGCAAAAAGGGCATCTAAGATTGCATCCTGCTGTAAATAAAGTACAAGCAACCTTGCCGGGATAGTCAAGTAAAGTTAGCTTTTGAAATCCGCTAAAATTCATAAAAATCTCCACTTCTAAAAAATATAGTGTGTAATGAATTTATTATACCATTTTGTGCGCTAAAAAGCAAGAGTTGAAATTATATCTTAAAAATGGTATAATAATGGTGCGGATAAATTTATGATTCATTATTGTTAGACAAAGGAGGTAAAAACAATGTCTGATATTATAAATGAAAACGCACAAATAACCAAAAAGAAATTGCCCAAGGGAGCAAAAATAGCAATAATTGTTGTATCAATAGTTCTTGCACTTGCAATCTTGGCAACAGTTGCTCTTGGCGCATTACTACTTCTTGCGGGACTTCTTATCGTTGGAGTGGTGGCTATCGGAGCCGGATTAATGCTTATTTTTGAAATCGATATGCAAGACATCGCATACATACTTGACGATTTCTTCTTCTTTTTGGATGGTTATTATGCAAACTAAAAACATTAAGGCTACGGGACTTGTTCCGTAGCCTTAAATATTATTTGCAACATCATCTGTTATTTCTCAATAACAAATACAGGCATTTCTGAAGCACAGAAAGTAACGTTTCCGTCCTTGTTCTTTAGATCTGAACGCTTACCATTGTATTTTTCAAACGCAAGCTCAGCTAAGATGAACTCGCCCTCGCCAACATTTAATTTAAATCTCTTAACCTGTGTTGAGTTAGAGGATGGACACCATACAGCATATCTTGCCTTGCCCTCTTTTGTTTCGTACTTGAATACCCTTACCTTTTTATTGGATGATTCAACCTCACAAACAAAGCGTGTATCCTGCAAAATTTCCTTTGTTGTATATACATAATAGAAGGAATCCTTCTTGTTACCTTGGATAACGTTTCTTGCGTTGATTTCAATAGGGAAGCGAACAAGACCGCTTGAGCCATACTTACCAACAGCAGTTTCCTCAGGACCGCAGTCACGTGACATATACATAGCTGCACGTTCAACACCGATAGAGGAGAGAAGCAGATACTCACGCACGAGCCACATACCCTGAACCTGTCTACCTGTGTACTCACCGTATGCGTGTGCAGAGGTTGAGGTTTCATATGATTGGTTAGTGTCCCAACCAAACTCGGTTAGCCAAATTTCCATATCCGGATAGTATCTATCACGCCAGTCGATAATTGTGTCAAATGCTCCTACGATATCGCCTTCGTCAGGAGAAATACCAACGTATGCCATTTGTGATTGATCTCCGCGGTCAGCAATGTTAACGTCAACGTTTTTGGTTTTACCTGTTTTTAGGTTGATGCGCTTACCGCAATATCTATGTGCATTAATAACATCAAATGGGAGCTTTTTGTCCTTACGATTGTATTCACACCAAAATTGCATAGCCTTTAGTCTGCCAAGGTGTAAGCCGGCGCCACCGGACATAGACATAATAAAGTTAGGGTCTGCTTGCTTAACACCGGCATTTTTGAACTTGCCCTCGTGTCCGTCATAACAGATGCTTAGAAAAGCAGCCATTTCAAACGGTGTGAAGTATGGATCACGACCGAGCCAAGTGCCATCAGGCTCGTTAAGTGGCTCAACAGCGGTCAAATATCCAAGACCAATCTTCTTTTCTTGACCCTCGGCAACCTGAATCAAATCAGGGTCGATGTTTTTGTTACTACCATAACGTGCAACAAATTGGAATAGCATTGTCGCATATGAAAGATAGTTAGCGGGGTCGCAGGAATCCGCTGTATGGTCCTTAGGTCCACGTCTTGTGTGAGTTGATAGAGTAGGAGCAACATCGATTCCCCATTCGTGGAGCTTTTTGTAGTATGCGTCGAAATTCCATTGTCCTGCGTTGGATGGATTTAGTCGAATTGTAGTCTTGTCTCCGTCTGGATCACAGGTCCAGGTCCATGGGTGATACTCACGGATATATGAAACAGCACGTAAAATATCGTCGCCATCGTTAATAAATCCGTTCATACCAACGAATTTTGAAAGGTCGCTCCATTTGTGCTCTTTTCTTGGAGGAGGGGTTAAGTCAATATCCTCAACCTTATATCCGTAAATTATAATTTCACTTGGTGCTTGGTTGTTGTTAAAAGAAAAGTTAATGTAACGAGTCTTGTAGCTTGTTTCAAAGCCGGTCCATTTTCTAACCTCAGGGGAAAGCTCCTCGTCATATTCCCAACTAAACGGAGTACCCATTTTTACTCTAACCTTACGAACACCATAGTCAGCCTTGTCCTTCTCAGGCTTGTATGCGTCATAGTCGTTATATATATACATATTGGTGATTTGGTAAATACCATCAAGCTCAACTGTGAACTGTAGGTCTGTTTGTCCAATCCACCAATGGTCGTGTCTTGGGTGAACTACCGGCGTAGCGCCCTCAATACCATATAGCGGGTCGCCAACTACGTCAAATTCATTAAAAAAGTTTTCGATTTTTTCAATGCCCATATCGTTGATGAGCATATCAGGTGTAACTCTGATTTTTTGTGTTTTGTTCATTTTTCTTCTCCTTGTGCCACACGTAAAGTGCGAACAAAATCGCAAAATTGTTTTTGTGCAACTTACATAAATAATTTTTTAAAATTGCACTATCAATAGTATAATATAAACGAACAAAAAAGTCAATTATATTTATCATTTTTAAGGAAAAATTACGTTGACAAAAAAGGTGGTAAAGGGTATAATAATAAGGAACAAAAACGAAAAGGAAAGAAAAATGAAATTAAGTGTAATAGTTTGTCTTTACAACACAAAAAAGGAATATCTTGATAAGTGCTTAAGGTCTATAAGAGAAAGCACATTAAAAAACGATGAATATGAGCTTTTGGTTATCGATGACGGCTCAAGCGAAAGCTACGATGAAATTATAAAAAAGTACAACCCTGTGTACGTAAAAACACCAAACAGAGGTCTTTTATCTGCTCGTCTATACGGTATTATGATAGCTAAGGGAGAGTATATTGCATTTTGCGATTCTGACGATTCGGTTTCCTTTAATTATTATAAACCAATGCTGATTAAGGCAGAAAAAACAGGTGCAGACATAGTTATAAATGACTGGGCTTTTGATACAAGCTCTACCAAATATGCTTGTGGCGACGATCCAACAATAAAAAACGATTTATATCTTGAAAATGATGAAATATTAAACCTATTTGCAAGTGGAGAGGGAAGGGCACATTCACTTTTTGTACAATGGAACAAGCTTTTCAAAAAATCACTGCTTCTAAAAGCAAAAAAAGAGCTTGAAAAAACCGATGTGGTTTCTAATAAGCCATTTACATTTTCAGAGGATGTTATCTCCAACTATTTCGCTTTTAAAAACGCAAAAAAGCTAGTAAACATTCACACAGGGTACTATTTTTATCATATTCATGATGAGCAGAGCGTATCAACAAATAGCAAGGCTTCACTTATAAAAGAGATTGATTCAATGTCACTCACCTTTGATACAATTCTTGCCGATGTGTCAAACGACACTGTTAAGGATAGCATTTTAAAATGGCGTAGCTTAATGGCGAGAAAGCATTATTCATATGCAAAAGCACAGGGACACGAGGAGCTGTTTGATTATATTAAGGAAAAATACAACCAAGAAAAGTTAGAGCTTGCTTATGTCAAGGATTCAACTCTATATATCGGCAACATTTTACTCGGTGACAATTTTAACGATATAGACAGAGAGCTATATCGTGCATACAAGGCTGAGGGTAGCATCAATGTAATTTACAATAAAAAGGATGCTTACACATCAAAAGCAATCGATTATTTGGTGGAAAATGAGGGACTCAAAATAAATTCAAGCTCTACTAAATTAATTGTAGTTCCAAAACGCAAGATTAAGGCAAAGCACAAGCTGGTACACAACAAGTTGGTGTATTTAATTGGCTTAAGGCTCTTCAAAAAAGGCTCAAAATCTCGTGCTTTTCTTAAAAGCAAAATGTAATATTTAAGCAAAGCCGCAGGGGAAAAACCTGTGGTTTTTTGTTAACTTTTGGTGAATATTTTTTGAAATTATGGCTTGAAAACAGACACGTGATGCCACTTTTTCCTTCTAAAGTGATAAAGCGACTTTTTGTATATCTTGCCTATATTGACAAATTTATGTGCGTGTGCTATAATATTTAAGACTTTAATATTAGTTAATAAATTAATCAGGAGAAATTTATGAAAAACAAGAGAAGGATTTTGTCGTTAGTACTTGCTGTGCTTATGGTATTTACAGTTGCGTGTAATCTATCTGCTTGCTTCGGTGGTGGAAACAAAACCGAATCAAATACAGAGAGCAACACAAACACAAATACAGAAAGCAATACTAACACAAATACAAACACAAGCTCAAACACCAATACTAATACAGGAAGCAATACAAACACCAATACAGGTGTAGAGACAAGCTATGTTGTAAGTGTTATCAGTGCAGGTGGTACTAAGCTTCAAGGTGTTAAGGTTTATGTTGCTGACAAGGATGGCAACATTAAAAAGGAAGG
>JAGAMD010000028.1 GCA_017624905.1 Clostridia bacterium
CAGGTGAAATATATGCAGAATATACGACCGATGGCGGTCACTTAACATCCGCAGGATACGAGGTGCTTACAAATACGATAACTCCCACACTCGAACAACTATTAGGTAGATAACTGCGCTTAACAGCATTACAAATTCCAATTTATCACGCTGTTAATCTTTGTGGAAAATTTTAAAAAGTGTAGCACACCATACTTTTAAATAAAAGTCGTGTGTTTTGCAAAGCAAAAAGAAAGACTAACGAATAATTTTTCGTTAGTCTTTTACATTTTCAAAAAATTCCTACAGAAAGAGAGGATAGTCTGATTTTTTATTATTTTATAATCAGCATGGCATCAAGAGGCGGAGCTATATAGCTTTCGTTATCGATGCTAAACGAAAGAGGCTTTTCTTCAGGATTAACCACGATATAAGCGGTTTTTCCACCCTCACATTCCCAAGAAGAGGAAAGCAAACGAGGTAAGTGAGCATGCTTGCGACCTCTTTGCATAGGTATATCGATTGTGTCGCATTTTATATCAGCACAAGCTGACATTTTACCACCATACAGGTATTTTTTACCCTCGTTATTATAAAAGCTCATTACATTTTTTATAAATTTTAGCGTTTTTTCCATGCTTGGTGAATGGTCAAAATCGCGAGTGCCCCAATGCGACATAAGTTCACCATTAGGTGCTAAAACAAGAGTCATAATATCGCCAATAGAGAACGAGTAGGCAAGACGATAACGAAGAGTATCAACACTCGGCTCAAACGGGCAACCACATTGATTTCCCATAAAGTTCCTTATATATTCGTGGTAAATAAACGCATACAGAGGAACGACCTCGCCAAAAGGATAATTTAATTCAAATCTATTATCGCTCATTAAAAGGTTGCCAATAAATGGCTCAGAGGCGGCACTTTCACAGCCAAAAAGCATATCGGGTGCAAGATTATTCCATTCGGATAGAAGCTTTTGCATATTAGTGGTCATCCACTCGCCGGGCATAGGCGGATGGTTATGCTCCCTTGCATAGCACATATATTGTCCGCCACCGTGGTTTTGGTCAAGAATTTGGGCATAGTCAACACCGCTCTTAAATAAGGGCATATAAGCCTCGTCAAGAATTTCCCGTCCACGATTTGAAGCAGGACAAATATCATAGCCGTAGCGCTGATATGGAGTACAGGTAATGCCAAGCTCAGGCTTGTTTTTCGGAGAGTGGCAAACTCCCTTTAAAACATTTTCTTCTGCAATTCTTTTTTCACAATTGTAGCTTTCAATCAATGTGCTTTGCTTAGTGTAGCCAAAGCCGGAGCAGTATACTCCAAGCAAGTCCCCATTTGCGTGTAGCTTGTCTCTAAATTCATTAAATAATTCCTCGCCACCAAATGGAGGCCATACATATGGAGGTGCCCAAGGAGCAGTGCCCTCCCAATGCATCAAAAGTGCTAAAATACGACACTTAGTAGCATTTTTTATTTTCTCAAAAATAGGTAGTGCGTTTGTGTATGGGAACAGAGCATTAGGCTCCATTATATCCATATCGTGTGTTCCACGCACAGGATAAGTCACAATAAGAGGTGACTCTTTATACCAGTCTGGCAAGGAATGATTTTCACTTGTTTTCTTAACACCTGCTGGTAGATTACATTCAAACCAAGAGCGATATATGTCGGCAGCACTTTTCCAATCACCTGTACACGCTTTGTATACAATAGGATAGTCAGTTTTAAAGCTCTCTCCGTAGCCAACACCGGAGTATAAGCGAATTTGCATTTCACCCCCACCATTTGACGGATAAAAGTCAACTCCCTTAAACGCTCTTTTGGGGTCGTGTGCACCAATATAAAAGCCGATATCGTCAAAATGATATGATATAAACTGTGCACACACCTTGTTGGGAAATATAAAATGCGCACCCGACATAGGAAAATCAGGCTCATAGCGTGGCAGAGAGGTCTCATCAGTTAATAAAACACCTTCATCATAAGGAAATAAAATTCTACCACCATTTGAGCAGTTATCAATTAACCTTGGTAAGCATATTTTAGGAAACTCTATCCATTCAATCGCATAATCGCTTGGCACACCATAAGCATCAACATACCAAGAAATAGAGTCGCCGTCAGCCACCATTACATCAATGGTTAAGCTTGAAAAATTGTCAAAATTGGAGTATGTAATTTTGTATCCCTCAGTACTTACACACTTAGACACAGTAGAGTCAATATAAAAGCAATCACCATCTAGATTGCGTAGTTTAGCACGAAAAACAGGGCACTCACCGGCTAAACACTCATTTTCGCCAATTTTAAGCGAGGAAACAACCCCACGCTCAAAATCAAGAATTAATTCTAAATTTTTTGCAAAAAGCTTAAGCATAAGCCCCCCTTTATTCTTTATAATTGAATTTTAGTTGTTATTCTTTTTCTTAATATCAAAACGGATTATTCCAACAATAATGGAGATTAGATTCAATATTTCACTTGCGACAGCACCAATTGAACCGCTAAAGCAGTTGTAGGTTAGCCACATAGGTGAGCTAATAAGACCAAGTGACCTTACCATTCTTGCCGAACCAAGCCTTAATGCTATTGTGGCAATAATCATAGCAAGCACAGGCAAAATCTCGATTATAAAGTTTTTTGGAGTTGGCGCTGTGCCAAAAACCAAAAATGTAAGCGGATAAGAAATAGAGAATGCGCAAATGAAGAACACAAGCCACAAAATACTATTTGCCTTAGTTTTTTCCTTAAAGAAAAATACTAAGGAGCGAAGCATACCAACCACGTTCAGTATACCACCAACAACAGCACCAAGCATAAAGTAATTTACAGCAAAAACCGATGCTGCAAAAAATTGCCATATCAAAACTCTTTTGTGTGTCTTTTGCTGAAATACGATGATGTTGCATATCATACCTATTATGCCAAACACCTGTGCGACAATTTCAATTGGTTCCATATTAATTCCTTAGATTAGATATAATAAATTCATTATAGCACAATGTACTAAATTTTTCAACAAAAATGCACTCAATAGATGTGCTTTATTATGGTCGAAGCAACTCGTTTCGGGAAGATACCAAACGAAAGCGGAAATAGCCAAGATGAAGAAGAAAAACGCATAAAAACAGATGGGTGAGCAAATGCTCACCCATCAAAATTTGAGTCGGAAGTAAACAAAGAAAAGTGTTTGTTAGTTTCCGGCATATTTATTCATATACTCACTAGGAGACATTCCGACATGCTTGGTAAACAATCTACTAAAGTATAAAGGATTGTCATAACCTACGGCATATGCGGTTTCTGTAACATTATATGCTCTTGTTTCTAATAGCATTTTTGCATTTAAAAGACGAATAGAAACAATATACTGAAGAGGGGTTGTTTTAGTTATC
>JAGAMD010000029.1 GCA_017624905.1 Clostridia bacterium
AAAGCTGACATTAAAGGAGAAATTTGTCCTCAAATTTCAACCTTTTACCGATTTTTGTTAGTAATAACTTTTGCCAGCTTTGCTCTTTGGTGTTGCAGCCATTTTTAGGTAGACGAAACGCCTAAGAAAGTGTGTTTTCGTAGTCGTCGGTGTACTTGTGTACATCAGAGTAGCAAACGCATTTAAAAGCTGACATTAAAGGAGAAATTTGTCCTCAAATTTCAACCTTTTACCGATTTTTGTTAGTAATAACTTTTGTCAGCTTTGCTCTTTGGTGTTGCAGTCCCTAAAAAACCTTAATCGCTCCATCCGGGCGAATCCTTAGAACATGACAAGCACCCTTTCCAAAGGCTGAATCAATCGCTTGTCTGTATTCCTCTACAAGCTCCTTCTTAACAAATGCTTGAATTGTACCTGCAAAGCCACCGCCGTGTACACGGTATGCACAGTCCTTGCCACCAAGAACTGAGTCTGTTATTGCAAGTGCCAAGGATAGACCTTGCTCACCTACATTTTTTGTGGTGAATACATTTTGTAGGTACATAAAGCTAGAGTTACCTGACTTTATAACATAGCTTAAGAACTTTTTAACATCGCCAGTTCTTAGTGCGTCTGCTTGAGCTGTTACTCTTTCGTTTTCGTTAAAGAAGTGGATTGCACGTAAAATAGCACGGTCGCCTGTTACTTCTCTTAGCTTTTCTACATTGTTAAGAACTGTTTGTTTATCAAGCTGTCTTAGATATTCCTTGCCGAAGTATTTTGCAACACTCTTCATTTCATAAGGAACAGATGCATAGTCCTCGTTTAGGTCTGCGTGGTTACCGCCTGTATTTACAATGCAGAGGGCATAGCCTGCTCCACTTAAATCAAATGGAATCTTTTCAATTACAGGGTTTTTTGTATCCTCAAAGTCTATGTAAACAAAGCCACCAACAGCACAAGCCATTTGGTCCATAAGTCCACAAGGCTTGCCGAAGAAAACATTCTCTGAATATTGTGCCATCTTGGCAATTTCTACATTATCAACCTTACCGTCGTTATAGAAATAGTTGAGAATATTACCAACCATTACCTCAAAGGCTGCAGAGGAAGAAAGTCCTGAGCCCTTAAATACATTTGATGTTGTATAAGCAACATAACCGCCTGTTTTGTTTCCTGCGTTTTCAAATGCACGGGACATACCGGCAATTAGTGCACTTGACTTAAAGTAGTCAGCATCGTTTGGTGTTTTGTAGGTTTCTATATCAACTACATCCTCGTCAAAGCCTTGGCTCTTAATTCTAATTAAGCCATCGTCGCTCTTTGATGCAACTGCTATAATATCAAGGTTAATTGAGCCTGCCATTACCTTGCCATGATTGTGGTCTGTATGGTTACCTGATAGCTCACTTCTGCCGGGAACGGAGAAAATAGATACTTCTCTTTCACCATAAATATTATAAAACTCGTTTACTGCATCAAAATATCTATTTCTTTGTACCTCAAGATTTTCCTCACCATAGATACGAGTAAGCTCATTATCAGCTTTTTTGTTTTGAATAAAATTAATTAACTGTGTTGTTTTCATTGTACTTCTCCCTTGAATTTTATAAGCTCACAGCCTATTGGCTTAAATGTATTTAAATCAATTTCAAATATTGCTCCGTTTGCTTCTATTTCACCATCGGCAAAATCAAATTTTGACAGCATTTTTGTCTTAAGCTTGTAAATCACAGCTTCCTTTTTTACACCTAAAATACTGTCCTCAGCGCCACACATACCGAGGTCGGTAATGTATGCACATTTTCCCTCTAAAATTTGTGCATCGTTTGTCTGCACGTGAGTGTGTGTGCCGAATATAACTGCTATTTTGTCAGCGAAATTATATGCTATTGCTTTTTTCTCGCCTGTTGCCTCTGCGTGAATATCAAGCACACAAAAATCATATTTCCCATCATTTCTTTGCAGTGCTTTTTCTACCGCCTCAAAGGGTGAATATGCAACATCAAGATACGATTGCCCCATAACATTCAAAACGAGAATTTTATATCCGTTTATTTTTATTATGGTGTCTCCGTGTCCGGGGCACTCGGTTGGAAAATTGAGTGGGCGTAAAATATTTTCCTCATCATCAAGATATGAAAAAACGCTTGTTTTTCTAAAAACGTGATTGCCTGTTGTGATTACATCAACACCACTGTCAAAAAGTGTACGGGCACTTGTTTTATCTATGCCGTTTGGTTCACTTGAGTTTTCTCCATTGGCAATAACCATATCAATTTTATGATTTTTTCTTACCCTCCACAAGACACTTGAAAGGTATTCTGTCGCTCTTGGCCCCACAACATCACCAAGAGCTAAAATTTTAAATGTGTTTTTCAAAATTATTCCTATTCTATGCACATTTGTGCCACTCTTACGAGTGTTGTTTTATTTTTTTACTGTTTTTAAAAGTCCTTGCTTTTCCATCCAAAGCTTTTCTGAGAGGTCAACATAATAGTTATGTGGATTTTCAAATCGCAAAACCTCATCCCACATAGACTCAAGCTCACGCTTACAGTTTTCTCTTATCTCGCTCACGCTTGGACTTGTATAAACGCACTCTCCGTTTTTGAAAATTGGAACTAAAAGCTCACGGAGTGTGTAATTTTCCATAGTTTTTCTTTTCCAGGTGTAGTGCGGATCGAAAATCTCATATGGCTTATCTTTGTCTATTATCTCATCGTGTAAGGTAAGCAAATCAGCCTCCGCCTTGCCTGTTTCCCTTGAATAAAAGCGATAAAGCTTTTTAAAGCCGGGCGTTGTTATCTTTATTGCGTTTTCACTAACCTTAATTTTTGGTGTTATGTTACCGTTTTCGTCCTCTAGAGCGCTTAACTTATAAACGCCACCAAAGACAGGCTCACTTCTTGCCGTTATCATACGCTCACCAACGCCGAAAATATCAATTGGTGCACCCTGTAAAAGTAGGTCGCGTATTAAATACTCATCAAGTGCGTTAGATACTACTATCTTACAGCCCTCAAGTCCTGCTGAATCAAGCATTTTTCTTGCTTTTTTTGATAGATATGTTAAATCTCCCGAGTCTATTCTAATCGCACAGCTTTTTTGTTCATCCTCTGTAAGACAAGCTTTAAATGCCTTTATGGCATTTGGGATGCCGCTCTTTAATACATCATAGGTATCAACCAAAAGAGTTGGCGATTTAGGATATAGCTTACAGTACGATTCAAACGCTTCATACTCGCTATCAAACATTTGTATAAATGAATGTGCCATTGTGCCACCTGCCGGTACACCAAACATTTTGTCGGCAAGAGTACAAGAGCTTGAGCTGACTCCCCCGATATATGATGCACGAGTGCCATAAAGTGATGCGTCTGCTCCGTGAGCACGACGGGCGCCAAACTCGGAAACAATTCTGCCCTTTGCACTCCTTACAATACGAGAGGCCTTTGTTGCAATCAAGCATTGATGGTTTAATGTTAAAAGCACAAAGGTTTCTATAAATTGTGCCTCAATTAAAGGTGCACGTACTATCATAATCGGCTCATTTGGGAAAACAACCGTTCCCTCAGGCACGGCATAAATATCACCCGTAAAGCGAAAATCCTTTAAGTAGCTAAGAAAGCCCTCGTCAAAAAGCCCCTTTGTGCGAAGATATTCTATATCATCCTCTTCAAACTTAAGCGATTTTATATATTCAATAATCTGCTCAAGTCCAACGGCTATGGCATAGCCACCGCCATCCGGCACACGACGGAAAAATACATCAAAGTAAGCTATTTTATTTTTAACCTGACTATTATAATAGCCACGAGCCATAGTCAGCTCATAAAAATCGCATAACAGCGTTAGCTTTCTGTCGGTTATATTCATAAAAAATCTCCCTTTTAAAGATTTTTGTTGAAATTTTGGTAATATAATTATATAATAAAATAAATAAGTGAAAAATGCAAGTACTTTTATCAAATTAGGAGGAAGTATGAAGGACGGATTTGTAAAGGTTAAGGGTGTTTCCCCTGCTTTAGAGGTTGGAAATGTTGCCTTTAACAAGGAAGAAATTATAAAGGAAATTAAGAAAGCAATTAACGAAGGAGTAAAAATTCTTGTAACTCCTGAGCTTTCATTGTGCGGCTGCACAGTTGGCAATATGGCAGAAAACGGTGTTATTTTAAACGCTTGTGAAAAGGCACTTGTAAACATTATGTTTGCAACAAGCAACACCGATATTTTAGTATTTGTTGGTTGCCCACTTGCCTATGGTGGTAGCGTTTATTCCTGCACAGTTGCTATTAAATCCGGCGAGATTTTAGGTGTTGTGCCAAAGCTCGGCAAGATGCCTTTCTTAAAGGACTATATAAAAATTGGGGACGAAAAATATCCACTCGGCACAGATGTGCTATTTAAGTGTGAAAATGTGCCTAACCTTGTAATCGGCGCTGTAATTGGCGATGTTACTAAGAGCACAAGTCCTAAGGACTCATTCCTTTGTGAAAGTGGTGCAACCGTAATTGTAAATCCATCCTCATCATATGAGCTTGTTACAAGCGATAAAATAAGAGAAGCAACATTTATCTCAAAGAGCTATCTATACTCTTGCGCTTATGTTGTTGCTAATCCAAGCGAAAGCGAGTCAACTACAAAGAACATTTATTCCGCTCACAATATAATTGCAGAAAACGGTGAAATTTTAGCACAAAATAAGCCTTTTGAAACCAAAACAGGCGACACAGTGTCTGAAATTGATGTTAATTATTTGGTAAGCAAAAGAGAAAAAAATGGTATACACACAGAAAACAGCTCTAATATATCATTCAGCTTTAAGCTGGAAAAAACCACTTTAACAAGAAAGGTGTCAAATAGTCCTTTTTTTCCACAAGGCAAGGAAGACCTTAAGCTAAGATGTGAGAAAATCCTCACTATGCAGTCTCGCTCCCTTGCCAAAAGGCTGACTGCATCATATTCAAGTGGTATGGTTCTTGGCATTTCAGGTGGACTTGACTCAACTCTTGCCCTGCTCGTTTGTGTTAAGTGTGCCGACTATCTCGGTTGGGATAGGAAAAAGATAACTGCTATTACTATGCCCTGCTTTGGCACAACTAATCGAACAAAATCAAATGCAACCGAGCTTTGTTTATCTCTTGGCGTTACATTAAAGGAAATAGATATTTTCAATGCGACAAGAGTTCACTTTAATGATATCGGGCACGACGAGAACAACCATAATGTTGTTTATGAAAACGCACAAGCAAGAGAACGCACACAAATTTTAATGGACGTTGCAAACTCCATTGGTGCTCTCGTTATCGGCACAGGAGATCTTTCCGAGGTCGCACTTGGATGGTCAACCTACAACGGCGACCATATGTCAATGTACAACGTAAACTCAGCTCTGCCAAAGACATTAATCAGACACGTAGTGGCACATTTTGCCCAAAGTGCAGAGGAAAACGTAAAAAATATTCTTCTTGACATACTCGATACACCTGTTTCTCCCGAGCTTCTTCCGGCTAAGGAAAATGGCGAGATTGAGCAAAAAACAGAGGACATTGTTGGCCCTTATGAGTTACACGATTTCTTTATTTATAATTTTGTTGGTAAGAAATTTTCTCCATCTAAAATTTATCGTTTGGCACTTTATGCATTTGGCGATAAATACAACGAGGACACAGTTTATAAATGGCTAACTGTATTTATAAAGAGATTCTTTACTCAACAATTCAAGCGCTCTTGCTCACCTGATGGCGTACGCATTGGCTCAGTGTCGCTTTCAAAGTCCGACTTTGATATGGTCAGCGACTTCTCTTACAAGACATTTCTTGATGAGCTTTTAGAAAACAAATAAAAAAAGAGGCTAAATGCCTCTTTTTTATTATTTTGCTGTTTCGTCGACAATTTCAGCGCCGATTGCGTTTACTGAAACGCTCTTCATTCCGTTTATGCAGCCGCTTTTTGTTTTGTAGCCGTCCTCGCTAATTGCGATGCTCTCACCATTTGATGCATATAGGCGATAGCGGAACATACCGGCTTTATCAAGATAAATCTCGAACTTTGGGTAAGTTTTTGGTGTTGGATTTTTAAGAGTTTTGTCCTCTATTCTATCCTCTTTAATGCACTTCTCTGCATTTTTGCCAAGGCTTGTCATTCCGGACTTGCAAGCAGCCTTTGTTGTATAAACCTGTGATGCAACAGCAATTTTTTGCTTGTTTGCTGCCAAAAGACTGAAGTTGAATGCACCCGATGGTGTCTTTTTGATAATAAATGTTCCCATAATAGTTCCTCCAATGATTTTTCTTTACAATATTATTATAACAAATAAAATTTTATTCGTAAAGGGTAAAAATCAGAATTTGTCAAAAACTGTCGTTTTGCACAAATAAAAAGCCGATGCAAAAGCATCGGCTTTAAAATTAATTTCCTAAATCCTCAACAAAAAGCTCGCGTACTGCGTTTGGATCCTCTTTTGGCTTTGGATTGTTTCTCTCGCTTAAGAACTTTGTAGCAACCTGTGGGAATAGTGCGTAGGAAAGCACGTCCTCATCACTCTTTGCTAAGTCCTTAGCCTCTTCTCTATACTTGTCAAGCTCAGGTGCGATTAGGTCAGCAGGACGGCACTCGATGATTTGGTCATCGCCTATGGCCTTCTTTCTAACCTCCTCGTTTACCTCACCGGGAACACGACCGTATTCGCCACGCAAGAGTCCCTTTGATTCCTTTGTTACCATCTTGTATCTTTCACCTGAAAGAACATTTAATACCGCCTGTGAGCCAACGATTTGGCTAGTAGGTGTTACAAGTGGTGGGTAACCGAAATCCTTTCTAACTCTTGGAACCTCAGCAAGAACCTCATAGTATTTGTCCTCTGCCTTAGCTTGCTTTAGCTGTGAGATAAGGTTAGATAGCATACCACCCGGTACTTGATATAGAAGTGTATTAGGATCAACATTTAACACCTTTGGATCAAGTGAGCCTTGTTCCTTGAGCTTCTTAGCAACCTCACGGAAGTGTGCAGCTACATCTGATAGCTTATTTAGATCAAGTCCTGTATCGTACTCTGTTCCCTTAAGTGTTGCCACCATAGCCTCAGTTGATGGCTGTGATGTACCATTAGCTAAAGGTGAAAGAGCTGTGTCGATAATATCAACACCGGCTTGGATAGCCATAAGATATGTCATATCACCTGTACCTGTTGTGTTGTGTGTGTGCAAGTGAATTGGAACCTTAATTTCCTTTTTGAGTGCCTTTACAAGCTCGTATGCGTCATATGGTAAAAGTAGGTTAGCCATATCCTTGATACAAATTGTATCAGCACCTCTGTTTTCAAGCTCCTTTGCGAGCTTTACAAAGTATTCAAGATTGTGAACAGGGCTTTCTGTATAAGAAATAGCAGCCTCAACGTGTCCGCCATATTTCTTTGTTGCCTTCATTGCAGCCTCGATATTTCTTACGTCATTAAGAGCGTCAAAAATACGAACTACATTTATACCATTTTCAATTGATTTCTTTACAAATTCCTCAACAACATCGTCTGCATAGTGCTTGTAGCCAAGTAGGTTTTGACCACGGAGAAGCATTTGGAGCTTTGTGTTTGGCATTGCACGACGGAGCGCACGTAGTCTTTCCCACGGATCCTCGCCAAGGAAACGCATACATGAGTCAAATGTTGCTCCACCCCAGCACTCAAGAGACCAATAGCCTGCCTCGTCAAGAGCCTTACAAGCCGGAAGCATATCCTCAATTCTCATTCTTGTAGCAGCTTGAGATTGATGTGCATCACGGAGTATTGTATCTGTAATTAAAACTTTTTTAGCCATTATATACCTCATATTTCAAGGTGTGCCCGTGGCACAAGCCACAGGCTACCTCAAATTCATAAATTAACCGATTAATGCAATAAGTACGCCTGCTGCAATAGCTGAACCGATAACACCGGCTACGTTTGGACCCATTGCGTGCATTAGTAGGAAGTTGCCGGGGTCTGCCTCTTGACCAACCTTTTGTGAAACACGTGCCGCCATAGGAACAGCTGAAACACCTGCCGAACCAATGAGTGGGTTGATTTTCTTGCCCTCCGGTAAGAATAGGTTCATAAGCTTTGCAATTAGTACGCCACCGGCAGTTGCTACACCGAATGCAACAATACCCATTGCGATAATAATAAGTGTCTTGAGTGATAGGAATGTTGCAGCTGTTGCAGTTGCACCAACTGAGATTCCAAGGAAGATAGTTACTATGTTCATTAGCTCGTTTTGTACTGTCTTTGATAGACGCTCTGTAACGCCACATTCACGTAGTAGGTTACCAAACATTAAGCAACCAACAAGAGCTACCGCATCCGGAACTAGTAGAGCTACAAAAATAATAATAACTATTGGGAATATAATTTTTGCTGTTTTTGATACAGGACGGAGTGAATCCATTCTGATAGTACGCTCTTTCTTTGTTGTGAGCAACCTCATAATAGGTGGTTGAATTGCAGGAACAAGTGCCATATATGAGTAAGCCGCTACTGCAATTGGACCTAGAAGATGTGGGGAAAGCTTTGATGTTACAAAGATAGCTGTTGGGCCGTCTGCTCCACCGATAATACCGATAGATGCCGCCTCCTTAATATCAAAGGAGATTTGGCTCCATACATTTTGCCAGAATGAGCCGTCTGCTGCTGCGTTTGTAAGAACATCACCAAGATAGCCAACACCCATAACACCGGCAACTGTTGCAAAGATACCGATTTGTGCTGCTGCACCAAGGATCAAGCTCTTTGGATTTGCAAGAAGTGGACCGAAGTCTGTCATTGCACCAACGCCGATAAAGATTAGGCATGGATAAATACCAAGCTTAACGCCAAGGTATAGTATATCGATTAGACCAACGCTGATTCCCTCACCTGCTAAATAATAGTTATTAAGGGACTCAAGGATTGGTGTGCTTGCGATAATTTCGCTTTCAACCAGGTAGTTATAAACCTCACTAGCAGGTAGTGTTTCAACAAGATATTCTATCTTGTCAGCAAGCTCTGTTATATCAGCCGGAATAGGCATCAGCTTAAAGGCATCGACAAATTTCTCGCCGAATACAGCCATATCGTGAGCTATCTCAACTATAATTTCTTGTGTGATTTCTGCACCACCGATTAAGTTCCAATGAACGTGTCCGCCCGCAAAGAACTCCTCGTGGAATACGCCTGCGCCAGGTAGGTTTGTAAGTAGCATACCGATAGCTATTGGAAGTAGGAGCAACGGCTCAAACTTTTTAACAATAGCAAGGTAGCAAAGCACGCAAGCGATAAGTATCATTATAATACCTGCCCACTTCACGTCGCCGGTGATATACCTACCGACACCTGTGCTTTCTAAAAATTCTAACATTTGTGCCTCCTAATTAACCTATTAACCAAGAGTGCAAAGAACGGTGCCTGACTCAACTGTTGCGCCTTGTGAAACGCCTACTGATGAAACTGTGCCGTCGTTTGGAGCAAGGATTTCGTTTTCCATCTTCATAGCCTCAAGAATCATAAGAACATCACCCTTCTTAACAGATTGACCGTTAGAAACGTTAACCTTTAAAATTGTACCTGGCATTGGAGCCTTGATTGCTTGTGCGCCTGCCGGTGCTGATGTAGGAGCAGGAGCTGCAGCCGGAGCCGGAGCTGAAGGAGCTTTAATATCAGCCTTATCAATTACCTCGAGTGTGATTTCATAAACATTTCCATTTACATTAACTTTGTATGCTTTCATTTCTATATATATCCTTTCAAAACTTATTGTACTTTTTTAAATGAGATTACTCGGATAGCGGAAATGTCCGTACCCTCTTCCTCTGCTACTGCTGCACATACAGCGGCTAAAATTTCGCTACGGTTTTCGATAGCAGTGCTTACTTGTGGTGCGTTTGCAACAGGTGCTTTGCTCTTTGTCGGTGCATTTTTCTCGCCCTTAGCTAAAATCTTGTTACATACAAGAGTTAGTAGCTCAACAAGACCGATAATGCATACAAGACCAACAAAAACAACAGCGATACCAATTAAACAAACAAACGGCCAAGCCATTGCACCAAACAGAATCATTGTGTCCATTTTTTCACTCCTTCTTTGCTCTTCGGGCTAGGATTTTTACCAAAAATCCCATTCTTACCCATTTTACATTATTTTAGCATAAATTACCTAAAAAGTAAAGAGCATATTATATAAATAATGTAAATTTTTATTGATAGAAACAAAAGCACGGAAAAGTCCGTGCTTTATTCTTCAGCTAAATTTATTACGCTCAATCCTTTTCTTTTTGCCCTTTCAACGAACTTATAAGAGTTTGAGCAGCTGTTTTTTACATAAGCAATCACATATGATGAATTGTTTAGCAACCATTCATTTCTCTTTGAAATTGCGAACCTAGGGAAAGTGAGCTCCTGCCCCTCTGGAAATATTGTTCTTTTTTGCTCGCCACTCATGGCAAATTCTCCAAGGTAAGAGGTTACTATAAAATATTTAATGCTATTCTTCTCCAAAGACAGCTCAATCAAGGCTGTCTGCACCAAAGCATCAAATCCACCATTGTTGCCGACATAAAAGCATTCTACTCCTTGCTTTTGTAAATACAATATTGACTCTTTCAGCCTCGCTTTTATACTGCTAGGTGCGTCCCTGTGCCCAAAAAATGTACAATTCAAACAAGCTACCTCTCGTGATATAAATTTGGTATACTTATTTTAAGTATACTTACAACATTATACCACAAAATAATCTTAAAATATACTTAAATCAAGATTTTTGAGGTTATTTATGAGAAATAAGGAAAACAAGCATTTAGGAATAGAGATTGAGCCCGAGCTACACTACAAGCTCCATTATATTTCAAAATACTATGGTCGCTCAGCAAATGGTGAGATTTTGTTTCTAATAAGACAAGCGATAAAAGAATTCGAAAAGGAAGAGGGAGAGATTCCTGCTCCTAATAAAGACTAAAAACAAAAGCACGGAACATCCGTGCTTTTTTGGTTATGCCCTAGGTCATAGCCGGCGCGAAGAGATAAGGAGCAGAAATTGGTGATTGCATAGTCGTCGCTGTACTTAGTACTGCAGAGTAGCAATCGCCGATAAAAAACAAAAAAACATTTATGAAGAAAAACGTAGTTTTTCAACCTTAAAATAACAAAAAAGGAGCACTGCTTGTTGTGTGCCCCTTTGTTTTTTGTTTTTGGTTATGCCCTTAGGTCATAGCGCTTATTTAAGTAAGCTTTCAACTAATGCTAAAGCCTCACCGATTTTAGATATATCCTTGCCGCCACTCATTGCACTGTCAGGACGTCCGCCACCACGGCCACCTGTAACGGCACTAACCTAACGCAAGAGATATTTGGCGCACTTTTATCATTTATATTATAATTTTTTCACGACAAAGATATACACAGCATATACTGGAGGAGCTCCAATTGCTCCTATTATAAGAAATCCCACAACCAGAAGTATTGGTAAGAGAATAGCCATATCTGGATGCTGATACATTACAAAATTAAATGCAGAAACGATAAGAGAAACTCCTGCTGAAAGAACTGCATATATTGTTGAGATTGCTAAAAGTTTAACAGCACATATATTCGATCTTTCATCATCTAGAAATATCCATCCTAGAAAAAACGGAGCACAAGCAGTGATTATAGCCATTACAATAAACACACTAAAATCATTTCCATAAAAAATCTCGCAAGGCTTTAGCATATCTCTATTCCAAATCATTATTGCCAAACCTATACCTATAATACTAGCTATTATATTAAAAATTATTTTAAGCACCTCTACTTTTCCACCGCAAGTAGATGGTATATGAAGCAATGAAGCCACTCCAAAAGCTGAAATAGCAAATAATGCCGCAGGTATCATATTCCCTAAAATCGAAAAGGACCATACGCTTTGTGCTGCTTCCATATTACCATAGTCTACAAAAGGATTGTGACCTTTGACTAGTGTTATGATGATATATGTAGCACCTAGTCCAGCCCATAACAAATGGATTCCTAAATTTAATAAAATTTTTAAAGTCTTAGACATATTTTCCCCTTTCAAATTAAAAAAGTGCGCCAACCGAAGTTGCCGCCCCATAAGGAAGTTTTGTATGAAGGAGGTATTGTGACCGATTTTGGTCACAATACCTCTTGCTGTTTTATACGGCTTCTTTTGTGCCCTTGGTTCTGCCGTGAAGCACGATAC
>JAGAMD010000030.1 GCA_017624905.1 Clostridia bacterium
CAACTGCAATATTTCTTTTTCGTATTTCTTGATGTTTCTATATCCTCTTGACATAAAATTCCCCCTTATGGTAGTTTCTTTAATTCTACCATAAGGGGGTGTTTTTTTCAATTGTCCTTTTTTAACGGACTTGTGCATTTTTGCAGAGCTTTTTATTTATGTGTCTTTATTTTCAAAAAATTGCATATACTAGTAAAAGCATTAATATTTGGAGGTTTTTATGTGCTCTATCTGTGGAGAAATTAATTTTTTAGAGCCATGCGATAATGCTCTTACAGGTAATATGAATAAGACTATGGTGCATCGTGGTCCTGACAAAAGCGATTTGTTTTTAGATAGCTATGCTTCTTTAGGTCATAATCGACTTTGCGTGGTTGACATTGAAAACGGTCATCAGCCTATGACTGTTGTTTACGGCAATAAAAAATATACAATAGTATATAATGGCGAAATTTACAACTGTGATGAAATAAAAAAGGACATTAAGAGAAATGGTATATTTTTAAAGACAAATTGCGACACGGAAATTGTTCTTTACTCATATATCCTATATGGCGAGGATTGTCCTAAGTACCTTAACGGAATTTTTGCTTTTTGCGTGTATGATGGCGAAAAAGCGTTCTTTGCTCGTGATCGTTTTGGCGTAAAGCCTTTTTATTACTCGAAAATAGGAAACTCCTTGTACTTTGCATCCGAGATAAAAGCACTTTTAAAATGCGACAAAATATCAAGGAATATTACAAAAGAAGCACTTTGGGAAATTTTGTATTTAAGCCCTAATTTTGTCGGTGGCAAGAGTCTATTTCGAGATATTTTAGAATTATGTCCTGCAGAGTGTATGATTTTTGATAAAAACGGACTTAAAAAGTGGCGATATTGGCAGGTTGAGGCAAAGCCATATTACAGAGATAGAAAATTTGCAATAGAAAAAACAGAGTACCTAGTTAGCGATGCAATAAAAAGACAGCTAGTTAGTGATGTGCCACTTTGCGTATTGCTTTCCGGTGGGCTTGACTCAAGTGTAGTAAGCGCAATTGCTAGTGAGGAATACAAAAAACAAGGAGATGTCTTATCAACATATTCATTTGAGTATGAAGGAAATAAACAGAGCTTTCAGGGTAGCCTATTCCAACCCGAATGTGATGATGACTATGCAATTTACCTTGCCAACCATCTTGGCACAAACCACAAGGTGCTTACCTGCCCAACTAGTGAGCTAGTTGAGAATTTGATTCCATCTACCATTCACCGTGATTTGCCGGGTCAAGCAGATATTGATTCATCCCTGCTATATTTCTGCCGTGAAATAAAGAAAAACCACACGGTCGGCTTAAGTGGTGAATGCTCAGACGAAATATTTGGTGGATATCCTTGGTTTTATCGTCCCGAGATGTTGTTTTCTGATTTTTTCCCTTGGATACACTCACCAAGAATACGCTCATCGCTATTTAAGGATGATATTTCAAATAGTGACGATGGCTATGAATATGTAAGGTCAATTTACCAACAATCCTTGAAGGAGTGTCCTGTTTTGAAGAGTGATAACGAGGAAATGAAGGTGTCAAGAATTGCATCATACCTCTCTGTGAATTATTTTATGACCTCGCTTTTACAAAGGAAGGACAGAATGAGCATGGCAAGTGGAGTTGAAATAAGAGTTCCATTTGCCGACCATCGTATTTATGAATTTGTTTACAATGTGCCGTGGGAAATCAAGTTTGAAAACAAGGTAGAAAAGGCTCTACTCAGAAACAGTATGAAATCACATCTCCCCGAGAAAATTCTTTGGAGGAAAAAGAGTCCTTATCCCAAAACTCACAATAAGGAATACTTGCGTCTCGTTAGTAATTTATTTAACGAAAGATATCAAAAATCGCACTATTTAAAGGAGCGACTCGACAAAAAAAGGCTTGATGAGGTTATTGCCTCAGATGGCACTTGGTTTGGTCAGCTAATGAGTGCACCTCAGCTTCTTGCTTGGCTTATTCAATTTGATTTTTGGCTAGAAAGCAATAATATCAATATTGTACAGTAACAATCCCCTCAGTCGCTTTGCGACAGCTCAACACAAGGTATGCACTAAAGGGCACCTTTGAACAAAGGAGCCTTTACAATTCGACTTTCAACTAGAAAACAATAATATCAATATTATTGATTGACATTTTTATACCTTTGTGCTAAAATGCTTTTGATGTTATACATCAATATCAGTTTTTGGCGAGGCATTATGTTTTTTAGGAGCTACAAGGGTACAATTACAGCTTGCTTTATGGGCTATATAACGCAAGCTATTATGGTAAATTTCCCACCACTTTTATTTGTATTTTTCGGTCAGCATTTTGGAATCACTCCAGACCAAACTACTATTCTTATTGCGTGTAACTTTGTTACAGAATTAATAGTTGACTTTGTTATTTCCAGATACGCTGAAAAAATCGGGTATCGTAAGCTTTTGATTTTAGCCGATATTTTGGCTATTCTTGGTATATGCTTTATGTTCTCCTTGCCTGATTTATTGCCTGAAAGTCCATTTATAGGTCTTATGATTTCAATGGCTTTCTGTGGAATGGGCGGTGGACTTATGGAGGTTTTGATAAGTCCTGTTGTTGAGGCATGTCCTACAAAAAACAAAAGCGGAATGATGAGCCTACTCCACTCTTTTTACTGTTGGGGACAGGTAGCAGTTGTTTTAATTTCAACTATCTTTTTCCTAGTTTTTGGAATTGATAATTGGCAAATTATGGCGTTTCTTTGGGCGTTAATTCCTGCTTGCGACTTGCTTTTATTCATATTTGCACCAATATATTCACTAACCCCTGAGGGCACAGAGGAGAAAAAACCAACCGAGCTTGTAAAAAGCAAGATGTTTTGGTTGCTTGTTGTTATGATGATGTGTGCAGGTGCTTCTGAGCTTGCAATGAGCCAATGGGCATCAACCTTTGCAGAGGTTACACTTGGAGTTAAAAAGTGGCTTGGCGACTTGATTGGTCCTTGTCTTTTTGCTGTTTGCATGGGACTTTCCCGTGTGTTCTTTGCTAAAATGTCAGAAAAAATAAATCTTGAAAAGGGTATATTTATCTCTTCAATAATTTGTATATGCTCCTATCTACTTGCAATTTTTGCCCCCTCCGGCTTTGAATTTTTATCTCTTATTGGGTGCGCTGCTTGTGGTATTGGTTGTGGTCTTATGTGGCCCGGCACATTCAGTATTGCATCTAAAAAAGAGCCACTGGGTGGCGTATTTATGTTTGGTATGTTAGCTCTTGCCGGCGACTTTGGTTGCTTGGTTGGCCCTACCTCAGCAGGTGTTTTCAAGGGAGATTTAAAAACCGGATTTTTAGTAGCACTTATCTTCCCTGTTACTCTTGCTGTAATTTCATTTATTCTATTTATTAGAGACAAAAAGAAAAAGGCTTAGGATTCCTAAGCCTTTTGTTGAATTTATTTCTTTTGTATGGTATAATAAGTTATATTAATTTGAGGAGATTGCTTATGGAATTTTTAAAATTTTTAGCAACCTTGCGCACCCCACTTCTTGATAAGTTTTTCTTACTTATTACAGAGCTTGGTGGAGAAATGGTGTTTATAGCTGTTGCCGTTATAATTTTTTGGTGCTTTTCAAAAAAAGACGGGTATCTTATCTTGTCAGTTGGTTTTTTAGGTACAGTTGTAAATCAATTTTTAAAAATCACCTTTGGAATTTATCGTCCTTGGGTAATTGATCCCAGCTTTAAGGCTGTGCCCGAGGCAATACCTGATGCTAGTGGCTTTTCTTTTCCTAGTGGCCATACACAAAACTCAGTTGGCACGTTTGGAACTATTGCGTGTGTTTTCAAAAACTCTTGGGTTAAAGCCGTTTGTCTTGTGCTTTGTTTAATTGTTCCTTTTTCTCGTATGTATCTTGGTGTACACACTCCGCTTGATGTATTCTTCTCTTTCTTTTTTGCTATTTTAGTTATTTTAATAACTAAGCCACTTCTATATAAGGCATATGAAAGCAAGATAGGAATGTATATTTTTCTCGGAGTTATGGCAATAATTGCTGTTTTATTTGTAGTTTATGTTGATGCAATTTTTGATCCAAGCACTCTAAGAGAGGACCAAATGCACAACTATATTTCAGCACTTAAAAATTCGTATATGATTTTAGGTGCACTTGTAGGCGTTTTAATTGCATTTCCTGTTGAAAAGCATATTGTTAAATTCAACGAAGGGGGCAAGTGGTACACACAAATATTCAAAGTGGCAGTTGGCTTAACTTTAGTGCTTGGCTTACTTGAGGGATTGAAGCTTCCTCTAAATGCTATTTTACCTGAATACACAATTGCCCGTGCTATTAGATATGGCTTAGTTGTTGTGTTTGTAATTGCTATTTATCCTATTTCATTTAGATGGTTTAAAAGACTTGAAAATTATATTGAGTCAAAACGAATAAAAAAGATTGCTTAAATAATAAAAACGGACACTGAGTGTCCGTTTTTTATCTCATTTTTCTGTTTCTTTCTCCCTTTGGCTCCGGGAATATGCATTTGTGTCCCTTTAGTGCGGAAATATAAGAAAGTGTTGCAACAATCGCACCCGGAATGAGCACTACAAAAAACAACCAAGAAAGCTTGCCGAAGAAGTGCCACAAGATTGGGTAATACATACCATTATACAGCATTGATATTAAGCCAACGACTGCGTGCATTTCCTTTGCAACATCGCCTATTAATGCAACAATGGTTAAATTCAAAATCAAAAAGATATCAATTGAGTTAGCAACTAGCCAAAACAAAAGCCCTTTAAAGTTATTTTTTGCAAGTCTGCCACCGTCAATTTTGATTTTATCACTTGCTCCCTTTTCCCACATAGCTACATATATTAGGCAAAGATATAGTAAAACTCCTACGCCACACATAATATAGCCAAGGACGCCAAAGCTATTTTCTGAGCCCTTAAAGACCTTATCATTTAATAGCTTCGTCGCAAGTGAAACAACAAGACCAAAAACACACATTGCTATATGATTTAAAAATAGCTTTGATATTATATCAAAGTTGTTTCTAAAAAAGGCTACAAAGCCCTTGTTTTCCTCCATTTTGATCTCCTTTTTCCGTTGTTTTATATAAGTATTATATAAGAAATAAAAAATAATTTCAATAATGTTTTGAAAAATTTATATTTTAGATACAAAATCTTAATGTTTTATGATAAAATAATATTATCACACTAATAGGAGGAGAAAAGATGAACTTTCCGATTGAAACGATGCCACAAATTGTGCGTGATTTTGCTTCATACAAGCTCACGATTCAAGGATGCTCTGAAAAAGCTATTGATGAATATCTTTCTGATTTAAGACTCTTTTTAAGATACATATACGCAAAAAGAAATAAAATAAAAACCTCCTCTGATGAGTTTGGTAAAATTGATATTTCAAGGCTTGATTTAGGCTTTTTTGAAAAAATTACGACGGAGGAAATATACGACTTTTTTATCTATGTTTCCAACGAACGTGGCAATGGTGCATCTGCAAGAGCAAGAAAGCTATCCGCTATTAAAGCTTTTTTTAAATATGCTTGTCAAAAGCGCAGGATTTTAGAGCATAACCCGGCAACCGATATGGAAGCACCAAAGAAAAAGCAAGCCTTACCTAAGTATTTATCTATGGACGAAAGCCTTGCTCTACTCAGTGCTATTGAAAACGACAAGGAATCTAAAACAAGAGAAAGAGATTACGCTATTATCACTCTGTTTTTGAACTGCGGTATGCGTCTTTCTGAGTTGGTTGGAATCAATTTAAACGACATCGACCGTGAATTTCGCTCATTGCGTGTTCTTGGAAAGGGTAACAAGGAAAGAATTGTTTATTTAAACGATGCGTGTCGAGATGCCTTGACACAATACCTAGAGGTAAGAACCAAGGACAAGCAAAAGCCATTAAACACAAATGCTCTTTTCATTAGTAAGCAGTACAAGCGTATCAGCAACAAAACAGTTCAATGGCTTGTTTATAAATATCTTTCACTTGCCGGACTCGACTATAAGCACTACTCTACTCACAAGCTAAGGCATACAGCGGCAACTCTTATGTATCAAACCGGAAAGGTTGACGTGCGTGTTTTAAAGGAGATTCTAGGTCACGAGCAATTAAATACTACACAAATATATACTCACGTATCAAATCAAGGTATGCAAGATGCAATTGATAGCAACCCTTTGGCAAATATAAAAAGTCGAAAAAAGGATGATTAATACACCATTTTTTGGTATTTTTAGATCATATATACATTTTTGATGGAAAATTTTTGTGCAATTTCACTATTGACTTATCGTATAAAAACCTATATAATTATTGAGGTTGCTCACTCAATTTGTGCGAACCTTTTATTTTGAAGGAGATTAGATTATGTTTGAAAGACTTAAAAACATTTTAGTTGAGGAATTATCCCTCAATCCAGACGATGTAACACTTAGCGCAGAGCTTGCTAATGACCTTGGAGTTAACTCACTTGAGCTTGCTGACCTTGTTCTTGTTTGCGAGGACGAATTCGGCGTTGAATTCAACGAGGATGATATACATAAATTCATCACTGTTGGCGATGTAGTTGAATACCTCGAAGAAACAGCAAAATAAGTGGCTTTCAATACGCATAGAACAAAAGCGTTGAAATCATAATATTTTAAAATTTTTAAGGTTGAGATTTTCACTTTTGTGAAAATCTCTTCTTTTTATACGCTTTTTAGTCGCGACCATACCACCTATCGTACAGAGTACGCCGACGCAGGCATGTTCACGCCTTCTATGTGCGCTGAAACGCACTTATTAAGAGGCACTTGCCTCTGTTTTTTACTAAACTGAGAAGGGAGATATTATGTTTAAGGTTAAATTTTTAAAATTTGAATATGAAAATCTTGAATGCTGTAAAAGCAAGCGTGAATACGAGCATAATATTGCCTATTCTCTGCTTGATGAGCTTCTTAAAGAAGTAGGCATAAACGACTATGAATTTGTCAAAAATGAAAACGGAAAACCATTTTTGAAGGATATTCCTATATTTTTTAATATATCACATACAGAGGGCTTTTGTGCAGTTTGCATAAACGA
Organism: Clostridia bacterium; assembly: GCA_017624905.1. Taxonomy (GTDB): domain Bacteria; phylum Bacillota; class Clostridia; order Oscillospirales; family CAG-272; genus RGIG2000. The sequence goes on from JAGAMD010000030.1 coordinate 7,091, forward strand.
CTCTCCCATTGGTATTGACTGTGAAAAAATAGATCATAATTTTGAAAAAAGAATACCTGAGTTTGCTAAGAGATATTTCTTAGAGAGTGAGTTAAAGTTACTTGAAGAAAACGGCTATGATGCTCTTACATTTTTCAAAATTTGGACCGGCAAGGAAGCATATATCAAAAAATATGGTTATAATTCATCACATATTACAAAGGTAGATACTACAAAAGAAGCTTTTGAAAGAACAATGGTAGATAATTATATTATAACTATTTTAAAGTAATTTGAAAAATATATTGATTTTACATTCATTTTGTAGTAAAATATACAAGGAAAAAATAAAAGCTAAAATTAAGGAGATTTAATTATGTTAGTTTCAGCAAAAGAAATGCTTGAAAAAGCAAAAGCAGGCAAATATGCCGTAGGTCAATTCAACATCAACAACCTTGAGTGGACAAAGGCTATCCTTTTAACAGCTCAAGAGTGTAACTCACCTGTTATCCTTGGTGTATCTGAGGGTGCTGGTAAATATATGTGTGGTTACGAGACAATCGTTGGTATGGTAAAGGGTATGATTAAGTGCCTAGGAATTACTGTTCCTGTTGCTCTCCACCTCGACCATGGCTCATACGAGGGTGCTAAGGCTTGTATCAATGCAGGCTTCTCTTCTGTTATGTTCGATGGCTCACACTACCCAATTGAGGAAAACATTAAAAAGACAACAGAGCTTGTAAACGCTTGTAACGTTCTTGGTATTTCACTTGAGGCAGAGGTTGGCTCTATCGGTGGTGAAGAGGACGGCGTTGTTGGTGCCGGTGAATGTGCAGATCCAGACGAGTGCAAGATGGTTGCTGACCTTGGTGTTACAATGCTTGCTGCTGGTATCGGTAACATCCATGGTAAGTATCCGGCAAACTGGGCAGGACTTAACTTTGATGTTCTCGCTGCTATCTCTGCAAAGACAGGTGATATGCCACTTGTTCTTCACGGTGGAACAGGTATCCCAGAGGATATGATTAAGAAGGCTATCTCTCTTGGCGTATCAAAGATCAACGTAAATACAGAATGTCAGCTCGCATTTGCAGCAGCTACAAGAAAGTATGTTGAAGAGGGTAAGGACCTTAGCGGTAAGGGCTTTGACCCAAGAAAGCTTCTTGCTCCTGGCTTTGAGGCTATCAAAGCTACTGTTAAGGAAAAGATGGAGCTATTTGGTTCTGTTAACAAGGCTTAATTTAAAGCTAACATATAAAAAAGAGAGGCAATTGCCTCTCTTTTTATTTATTCTTTGATTTTTTCACAAGTCCAATAATCGACTCAATTATTGGCTTAATATATGTAATTGCTATGCAAGAAACTACGAGTATCATATATTTAATAATATAGGAGAACCAACCATTATTATCATTTAAATATGGCAATCCATCTTGCGGTGGATGAACAACATACATAAAGTTAATATCACTTACTCCATCGAACATCATACTGTTGATATAGATGGCAAAGAACATAATTCCAACTAGCATTATGTAAGCATTTAGTAAATCCTTTACTCGCCATTTCATTTCCTTTGAGGTTAAAAGACGGAGAGCAAAAACCACAATTGCAACGTGATATAAGAAGTATTGACAAGCGATTACCCAATTGCTTCTTGCAGAGCTTGTAGCGATCAATATTGCGGCAAATCCGCCTATTAGACAGCTTGGCATCATAAAGCCTAGTATAAATCTTTGTACCTTTTCATTTTTAATCAGGTTGACAATAAGAATGAAGATGATTTGTATTGAACAAAGCTGAAATGGAAGATCTGTTTTTGGCAAAACACCATCATAATAAATGCCTGATCCCTCTATGTATTCCTTGCCCTCATTCATAATGATATAGGCAAAAACCTTTACTGTTTCCGAAACTAATCCAACGCCTAGTAGAATTTTTGAAAGGGTCTTGATGCTTAGCCTTCTAGCCAAGAAATAAAGCCCCACAATGAGTGCAACGGAAATAGCAATTAATACTATATGTCTCGTTCCAAACAATGATGTATCTGACATATTAAACTCCTTACTTTATTATTTTGATTACAGTATAATACCTTTTTAGCTAAAATTCAATAATTATTCAACTTTTATTGAATTAATTAACAAAATCTTTATTGATATTCTTTATTTATTGTGCTACAATGTAAAAAAACATATCATTGATAAAATTTTAATCATTGATAAATCAAATAGGAGGCATTATGTCAGCAATAACTAAAAAGGCCCTTATATCATCTTTTTTCAAGCTACTAAAAAACAGGCCTTATAAAAAAATTACAGTTTCAGACATAACATCCGATTGCGGTGTTAATCGTATGACTTTTTACTACCATTTTAAAGATATAAACGATCTTGTTGAAAAAGCATTTGAGGATGTATTCAATCAAACATTAAAAAACTCTAAAATTGATGATGACTGGAGCGTTACATACTTAAATTTATTTAATATAATTTTTGCCAAAAAGGAATTTGTAAAAAAGCTCTACCCCGAATTTGATATAAGAGATTTAATTGCCTTTATTTTCCCTCTTGCCGACAAAATGGCATCCGAGGCTGTGGAACAGCATATTGGCAATAAATTTAGCGAGAACACAAAAAAACGTGTAGTTCACGCTATTGGTTGTTGCATTGTCGGCTCTTTTCTTGAGTGGCTTGAGTCCGATATGGCAAAGGCTCCACAAGACATTGTAAATGATCAAAAGGAGCTATTTGATGCTGCAATAATAGGAATCTTGGCTAGTAAAGAGCATCCAAAAAAATAAATAATCTATATTTTATCACTTTCCAAAATGTGATTATTGAGTAAGCTCTGCTATTATGGTATAATATACCTAGAAAAAGAACAGAATTTATTCTGTATTTTTCACATCATTAGGAGGTATATTATGAAAAGATTTTTATCAATTTTTATGGTAGCTATTATGCTATTTTCCACCATTGCTATGTTTGCTTGTAACAAGCCCGACAATAGCGATCCAAAGGAAGAAAGCACTCGTATGACAATCGATATAAATCCAAGCGTTGAATTTATGCTCGATAGCGAAAACAAGGTCGTTTCCGTTACTGCACTCAACGATGATGGTGCTATTTTGATTGCGGGTGAGGCACTAATCGGCAAAACCGCTGAAGAAGCAACTGAGCTTGTAATTAGTATTGCAACAGAAACCGGTTACCTTGGCGAAGGACAAGCTAACCTTGTTAGTTTCTCTGTTTCCGGCGACTCAACATATGCTAAAGATTTAGCAAACAGTATAAAAACCAAAATCGAAGGCAAGCTTGATGAGCTAAACCTAAGTGGATTTGTATCAGAGGCACAAGCAGCTACTCTTGAGGAAATTCGTACATTAGTTATTGAAAGCACAACCTACACCGAAGAAGAGGTCGCTAATATGACTGAAGAACAGCTTTACAGTGCTCTTTCTTTATCACGTGTAGAAACTGCTCTTCTTCTAACAGAAGAATTAAGAAATACTTACTATCAAGCTAAGGAGCACAAAATCTCATTTGCAGAGCGTGAGGAAACCGCAAGAATCATAGATGAAATGGGTTCAATTTATGCTCTTGTAAATACCGCTTACAAGACTGCTCTAAACGCATATCAAGATATGCTTGTTCAAATTGATGAATACAGATATGATAATCTTGTTTCTCCTGACTCAACATATCAAAAGCATTTAGCTTCATTGCGTGATGCGAAAATAAACGTGCTTGAAAAGAAAAATGAGCTTGCTTCTATGGACGTACATAGTGCTGATTATCAAAAAGAGCTTGATGCTCTCAACACACTTGAGCAAATTTACACATCTCAGCTAGAGGCTTGTGAAGCTTGGGGAGAAGCAGTAAACGAATATATTGACGGCTTACTCATCCAATTAAGAGAGCTTGAAAAGGCACTTGTTTCGATTGAAGAAGACTTTAGTGATGACATAAAGGCTGAATTAACTGCTAAAGCAGGCGAGATAGAAGCAAATGTAAACAAGGCAAAGGACAACTTCTTTGCAACTTTTGAAGAAGAACATATGAGTGATATTGAAAGCATTGAATCTTCTCTCTTAACAAAAAAAGAAGAATTAAAAGCTACTATTAACTCAGACACATCAAATTCATAATACAAAAAGCAAGCTCGTATGAGCTTGCTTTTCTTTATTTGTTAACTTCAATTTCTGATTTTTCTCTTATTGTATTTCTATCCTCTACATTTTTAACAAGAGCTGATTTGCAAGGGAAAAATTTATTGTGTCTACATAGTTTTTCGTTGCAGTTTTTGCAGGATAGACGGTCGTTTGTGTTTTCTGTAAAACGCTCCGGATGGCGAATATATGAGATTTCCCACAACAGAAGTACAACGAACGATGCACCTATCAAAACGTAGTGAAGAACAGGACCCGGTCTTGCTACTAAGAATAATAATGGTGTGAACATCATTGGATAGTCCCAGTTATAAATTCTGCAAGTGGTACAGCATTTGTTTTTCATCATCCAAGCTTGGAATGGGCAGAAGAACATAATGCAGATAAGATCACAAACACCATAAGCAAGTGAAATAAGAACTAATATATCTGCTGTAATTACGCCTGTGAAGTATAAAGTGGCAATTATACCATTTAAAAGCACCCAAGAGCCAAAAACAAGCAATGTCCTTGCCGGATGTTGCTTTCTTGGCTTCATCTCAACAGTTGTAGTTGTTGGTATGTAATTCACTTTAAATATTTTTTGGTTACCTATTGCCTCGTGCTTAGTTGGGAAGAAGCGAAAAACCATTTCACCAAGGAAAATAAAGACCATAAGTATTAAAAAGACAGGAACATCGCCAATGTCAGCGAACAAAATATTGCCATCATTATAGTCCTTTCCAAAAATGAGGAAAAGAACATAATATATTACAGCTGACAAAAAAAGTACACTCCTGTAAATAAGCTTACAAAGATGCGACTTTGACATGTTAGACCATTTTTGTTTAGCCATAAAGCCTCCAATCAACTCAAAAAGTATTGATAATAATATTTTATCATATAATAAAAAGAATTGCAACTAAAATTAATAATTACCAAAAGAAAAACGCACCCTGTGTGCGTTTTTCTCTTATTTTTATTTAGTAAAGCGAATATCCTTTATTTCAATTGTACCCTCACCACTATAAATAAAGTATACCGGATAAGTTCCGTTTTCAACTGTAACATTAGAATCAAGCCAAGTCCAGCCCTTAATATCGTTTATTTCGATTGTGGCAATTGGCTCTCCCTCTAGGTCGGTTTTGATGTAAACCTTTCCCTTTGGTGTTCTCTCTCCGCTTTGATAATTAATACCGATTTTCTTTACATTTTCAAAATCAAAGTACTTAAAGCCCATCATTGTCTTGTCGTGTATTTCTGCAGCGAAGTAGTCGCTACCTCTGTTTGTTAGATGTGGGCATTCATAATCAAATTTTCCGTGTGGCAAATTACCATCTGTTAGATTACAAGAAATAAATGCAGAATACTCGCCATCTGCGACAAGGGGTCCGCCATTTAGTCCGCAAGAGGTCATTTCAACCTGTGGAATAAAGCCGTTTGGCAATATTTCAATCTTCTCTGCACACGCTTGACGAGAATACTCATTTTTTCTAGTTTGGCGGTGATAGAAAACATACCACTCACCATTAATATTTTCAATGCTACCATGAGTGTTTCCTGTACGGGCTAAGCGATCCTTTGGAAGTCTTCCCTTGTAGTATATGTCTCCGTTAGAAACTAAAACTCCGCCATATTCAAAATCTCTGTCCGGATAATCACTTGTTGCATAGGCAAGCTCTTGATTTGTAAAGGTGGAATAAATAAAGTAGTATTTATTTCCTATTTTTCTCATTGAACTAGCCTCAAAGAACTGATGCTTACCAAATGGTGTATCTGTATAAACAGCCGGGAAAATGCGTTTTGGCTTATGCTTGACTGTCATCATATCGTCTTCAAGCTCAACGCAAACAGGCCCTTGTACACCACCCGGAGTGTTTTCAATTTCCTCTCTTGTTTTACGGTACATTTCCATTTGCTTTTTCATGCTTTGCTCACTTGTGTAATCAGGACGCTCATCCCAGTCGTACCATACACCATAGTATAGATAAATATGTCCGTCATCATTTATTAAGCCCGGATCAAAAATAATATAGTCTTGAAGTGGTGTACCATCCGGATTTTTTACAACTCCAAGATATTCAAACGGTCCAACAGGACTACTTGATACCGCGACGCTCATAATATTGCTACAAGCGTGAGTGTCAGCTAGTGAATAATATAAATAATATTTACCGTCATTACCGACAACAACATCCGGTGCGTACATATATCTATATTCCTTGTAGAGTGGGTCCTGTGATGCCTTATAAATAACACCCTCGTATCTCCAATCCCTTAAATTGTCAACAGGTGCTGAATATGTAACATAGTCGAGCATACAGAAAAATTCTCCGTTTTCCTTGTCGTGTGAGCCATAGATATATACTCTATCTCCAAAAACGTGTGGCTCAGCATCCGGAATATACTCATTTATCGGTGTATATGGATTAAATGCTTGTTTCATTTTTATCTCCTCTTTAAACACAAGATGTTTTTACAAGTGCTAGATTTTATTTATATTATATGATAAGTATATCATATAAAAAGTGCAAAAGCAACTATTTTGATTGTATTGACTCTGTATTTATTATAAATAAAAAAGCACCCGAGGGTGCTTTTTAGTTTATAGTGATTTGCTTACTGCTGTTTTTGATACTTTGTTTGCACAGAGGTAGTAAATCTTGTCTGACTCCTTATTGAATACAATATATGCATTACAACTAATTGTATTACCAGCTTCAAGCCCTGTTACCTTGATAACTAGCTTTGTGTATTGAGTGCCTGTCATATCAGCTATTAAAGCATATGTATCAGCTTCTATTTCGCCTAGATTATTTATTACTACCGGAGATCCAATTGATGTGCTAGCACCTGCTGTTACACCATAATTTACAGTATCACCTGAAATTCTCTCATATTCTAATACGTTAGCTTTGTTTACTCTGATTGTATGGGAAATACATCCACTAGCTTCACCATTTTCTGGTGTTGAATAACCACCTACTTCAAACAAGGCTGTATCTAATTGTTCCTCACTTAATGATTTTCCACAGCCTTCGCGTTGACAACAATAATTGTATATTTGGTTAGCGAAATAATTTGGAACATTATCTACAAGTGGGAATGTGATTGTAATTTCAGCTCCATCCTTAAGGTGGCCTAACGCAACTGATCCTTCAACAACTGTTTGCTCACACACCTTACCACAGAAGCAGAGCTTGAATGATCCAGCCGGTAGTTCACAGGTTGCCTCAGATGTATAATCTGTGCCTGGCTCATACAAGTGCCAGTTTGCGCCCTCTGATGGTGTTTGAAGTGTTGCGTTCAAAACTGGGTAATGTACATTATCTTCTTGTCCTGCAAACTTAATTTGATATTTTTGTGCACCACCCTCTGCGTGACAGAATATAACGTACATTTCATTTTGATTTGAGTAATTACTATCACTAGGTGAATAATATGTTGCAACCTTTGTATTATCAAAGCCTGTATTTGCAGGGTTCGCAAACATATATGTCATATATGATGTATTGCCATTTCTTCTATCCATTGAGATACGGTCAATTCTGCCGAGGAATACAAGTGTGATTGGATTTTCAGCAGTTGCACATTTTGTTAGCATACCATCACCAAGAATATCACCACGTTGATTTTCATTGCGCGACTGGGTTCCATCATAATAGCCTGTAAAGTCTTCTGGGAAAACAAGAACGGAGTTTAGATTTGTACAGCCAACAATACCGCGGTCTGCGCTTCCGCTACTTTTTACCATACCATCATCATACATGGCACGAACAGCGATTCCACGGCTGTCATAAAGCTTTATTCTTTCGCCGTTTTCATCAAGACGATAAACTACATTTCCTTCATCATCTCTCTTAATTGTGGCTCTCATATAGTATTTATTGTTTTCCTTTACTTCGGTCAAAATAAGATCGCCATTTTCATCTCTTTCGTACTCAAAAAGATACATATATTCATTTACGATCGGATTACCGTCCTTGTCTTTTACAAGCACATTACCATTATAATTTGGAACATTATAATTACCATAAGATATTACAGGATAACCATTTTCATCAACGTTAAGAACATAAACTGTTTTTGTTGTTCCTGTTGATTCATCTGTTACAGTTGTTGTTGTGTATGTGTATGTAAAATCATATGTACGGAAATAGCCATTTAGGTTTCCACCATTAACTATTTGCTTTAATGTAGATGGAAAATAGTAAATATTAGGCTTTTCAGGTGGAGTAAACTCCTCGGCAGTATAGAAACTACCGTCAACTTTTGTTACGCTAAATGAATTTTGAACAAAATACATTAATGTATTATTTGCAAATGCAGGTCCGTCTCCTGCACCATCACCCTTATTACCATAGATAGCTTCCAGCTTTTCTCCAAGATATACAGCTGTTAAAGCCTTACAATTAGAAAATCCACGATCAGGAATCTGTACAGTATTAGCGGGGAGAGAGATTGCTTTTAATGCTACGCAGTTCATGAAAACACCCCAGCTTGGCATATTAAAGGTGTTTTGGTTGTCACCAAAATCTACAAATGTAAGATTTTCATTATTCGCAAATGTGCAAGCATTAACCTTTGTAAGAGTTGTTGGTAGCTTTATTGTAACCACGCTATCACAGTTTTCAAACGCATACTCTCCAATTTCTGTAACGATTGTGTTGGAAATATCAATAGATGTAAGTGATGAATAACGGAATGCATGCTTTCCTATGTATTTAATTTCGTTTGGAAGACTAATAGTTGTTATTGGGCACTGATAGAACATATAATCGCTAATGCTGCAAGTGCCTGGTGCTGTACCATCTGAAGCAAAGGTTGTTGGGAATGTAACCTTAGAAAGTGATGTACAGCCATAGAAAGCTGTTGACAAACTAAAACTACTAGGAGCCGTCATTTTGCTAAAATCAACCTCTTCAAGAGTGGTAATACCTCTTGCAAAATCACCCATTGAAAGTGTACCTGTGCAGGATGCAGGGAACGATAGATACTTTAGATTTGCGGCCTTAAGGTCAGTTGAGTTCTGCATACCAAGACGAGCATTTGAGCTACGATCATCGTGGTGGATGTCAATAATTCCCTCTGGAATTTCAAGGCGGATAAGGTCTGCTGGCTCATAGGTTTGACCTGTTGCAGAGTTAATAAGTGTAATATCAAGCCATTGGAAACGATGTGCTCTCTTACTGCCATCCTTTGAAATGTTAAACAAATAAGCCGATGGGAAGGTTGAATATGTGCCATCATCATTTTTTAGCACCATTCTTTGCTCTAAGCTAAGCGTTTTATTGCCTTGGCTAGATGTGCCATTGAAATAAATTTCGTTTGCAAGACCTGTGATATAGTTGATTTGATCACCAGTTGCAAACTCATCAGAGGCTGATGTGATAAGGGCATTTCCCTCATTCAAAACCTCTTCTGCACTAACGCCAACTGCAAACAAGCAAGCTAGTGCCACCACTATTACTAGTGTTAAAAAAATTTTCTTTTTCATAATTTTCTCCTTTATACGCATATGCGTTAATTTACGTTATTATATTAACATATATGTGGAAAACTGTCAAGTTGAACAAAAAAAAAAAAAAAATGCACCATTTTTGTGGAATATGCACAATTTTTTAATATTTTGTGATTTTCAAAGTAGCTTTTAATTCAATTGATTTTTTTAAAAACTCACACTTATAAGGGCTTTTTGTTAAATATCATGTTTTGAAGGATTATTTATGTTAGTACAATTTTGGTTAATTTATACAAATCAAGCACAAATGTTAATTTTTTGTGAATTTATTCTAAGAGACCTAAAAAAGAGGCGCTTTTGCACCTCTTTTTTGATTATCTTAGCTCTGCTATGTCAAGGATTAGGCGTTCTGTCTTTTCCCATCCAAGGCATGGGTCAGTAATTGATTGACCGTATGTACAGCCCTCCGGCTTTTGTGCACCGTCCTCAATGTAAGACTCAATCATAAGTCCCTTAACAAGCTTTTTAACATCGCTGTTATGACGAGTTGAATGTAGAATTTCCTTTGCTATTCTTATTTGCTCAAGATATTTCTTACCTGAATTTGCGTGGTTAGTATCAACAATCACACCCGGATTAACAAGGTTTGTTTTTGCATATGTTTCAGCAAGGTGAGCAAGGTCCTCGTAGTGGTAGTTTGGCAAGGATTGACCGTGCTTGTTTACATAGCCTCTTAAAATTGCGTGTGTGAGTGGGTTGCCCTCTGTTGAAACCTCCCAACCACGATAAATAAATGTATGCTTATGTTGACCTGCGGTGATTGAGTTCATCATAACTGAAATATCACCACTTGTTGGGTTTTTCATACCAACCGGGATATCAAGACCACTGGCTGTTAGACGGTGCTCTTGGTTTTCAACTGAACGAGCACCAATCGCAACATAAGAAAGCAAGTCGTTTAAGTATCTATAGTTGTATGGGTAAAGCATTTCATCAGCACAGGTAAAGCCTGTTTCCTCAATTGCCTTGATATGTAGCTTACGGATTGCGATAAGTCCGTTTAGCATATCCGGTTCCTCTTGTGGATTTGGCTGATGTAGCATTCCCTTGTATCCATCACCTGTTGTTCTTGGCTTATTTGTATAGATACGTGGTATGATAACTATTTTGTCCTTTACCTTTTCTTGAACTCCACGAAGTCTTGAAATGTAGTCAAGCACCGAGTCCTCACGGTCTGCTGAGCAAGGACCTATAACAAGAACTAATTTGTCGCTTTCGCCTGTGAAAGCCTTGGATATTTCTGCATCATTTTTTGCTTTAATAGCCTCTAGCTCACTTGTAATTGGATACATTTCCTTTATCTCTTGAGGAATTGGTAATTTTCTTTTGAAATTCATATTCATAGTATTTGCCTTTCTTTATTGTTTGCCGTTTGGTATTATTTTTTATCAAAGAATGCTCGACGGCTAGTCGATAATCTCATTATTTCCTTCATTCTTTCGGTGTCTTCTAATTCAATTGCATCACGTAGCTCTTTGAACTTGCTTGAAAAGAGGTCCATTTGTGAAAGTAGCTCGTCCTTATTTAATAAAAACAGCTCTGTCCACATCGTTTCATTAATTTTTGCAATACGAGTTAAATCTCTAAATGAGTCTCCTGTATAGTTTACTAAGTCCTCTGACTCCTTACAGGTCATAAGTGAAACCGCTATACAGTGTGTAAGCTGAGAAAGGAAGCCTATCATTTCATCGTGCTTTTCAGGACTAAGCTCACATACTGTTTTAAAGCCAAGAATTTTTCCTAGCTCACGACAGCAAAGTATTCCCTCAGGAGTATTTTTTTCTGTTGGAGTAACAATATAGTTTGCATTTCTAAAAATACTTTTATCTGCATTTTGTACTCCATATACCTCTTTACCTGCCATAGGGTGAGCACCGATAAACTCTATTCCCGGACGTAGGATTTCTTGAATTTTATAAACAACAGGGCTCTTAACACCTGTAACGTCAGTCAAAACCGCTCCGTCCTTTATAAAATCTTGATATTTTTCAATCCATTCGGTTAGCACCTTTGGATAAAGAGCAAAAACAATAACATCAAATCTTTCGACATATTCCTTGGTTACCTCGGTTGTGCCGTGTGCAATCAGTCCTCTTTCCTTAGCATAATCTATTGAGGATTGGGACCTTGTAATCGCTCCAACCTCGTAGCCAAGGTCAGAAAGTGCCTCTGCATAGCTTCCTCCAATAAGACCAAGTCCTACTATCAAAAACTTGACATCCTTAATTATTTTCATCTGCTACCTCCTCCCATTTAATGCCTAGCTTCTTAATATCCTCGAAAAAGTTAGGGTAGCTTTTATTAACTGCTTCACAGCCGGAAATTGTACCACCAAAGAGTGTACATAAAACAGCAAGCGACATAACAATACGGTGATCGTTATGACCGTTTAATGTTTCTTCCGGAGTGTGTAGATTTGAATTTTTAATTATTACTTCATTTTCGTATATTTCGGTATCAATACCGAATTTTCTGAGCTCTGTCGCCATAGCAGTGGCTCTGTCGCTTTCCTTTATCTTTAGACGGCGAGTACCAACAAAGTGGGCACCATTTTTTGCCCCCGCTAATGCAAATGTAATAGGAGCTAAATCCGGACAATTTGACAGGTCGATTTTAGGTGTTGAATTACTTATATCATAAAAGTATTTTTTGTAAATATAATCAGCTTGGATTGTATTATCATTTATTCCTAAAACAGATACGTCTCCGCCTAAAAAGTTAAATACATCTAAAAATGCACTGTTGGAAGCATCGCCTTCAACCACAACATTTTTAGCGATATATTTTTGTCCGCCCCCAATATAAAGCTCATTATCCTTTCTTGATATTTCAATGCCAAAGCTTTTTAAAACATCAAGCGTAATATCAACATAGGCTTTACTTTCAAGCTCGGTTGTGATTATAATTTTGCTATCATTTTCTAAAAGTGGCAAGGCAAACAGTAAGCCTGTAATAAATTGGCTACTAATATCGCCTCGTACATAAAATGTATCAGCCTTAAGTGAGCCCTTTATCTTAATTTGTTCCTTTTCACAAGTAAATTCAATTCCTTGCTTTTCAAAAATCTCCTCGTATACACCAAGTCCACGAGAAAGAAGTCTTTGTGTGCCAACAAATGTTGCCTCTTCTCCAAGTGCTAATGCTATCGGTATGAAGAATCGCAAGGTGCTACCACTCTCATAGCAGTTAAAAATACGTTCTGCTTCCGGTTCATATTTGCCACCAAAAACAGACACGTCCTCGCCTTTTTTCTCGTATTTCACGCCTAATGCTCTAATACAAGAAAGTGTTGCCCTCATATCCACGCTATCTATAATGCCACACACCATGCTTGTACCATTTGACAGTGCACCGGCAATAAGATGACGATGAGCGTAGCTTTTCGATGGTGGAGCTTTTATTGTTCCGCCAGCTAAGCCTTTTTCAATTCTAATATTCATTTTATTTTAGATATTCCTTTAAAAACTCTAATGCCTCGACATAACCATTTAAGCCCTTGCCTGTTATTGTTTTAAGACAAGCTTCTCTTACATAGCTTATTTGTCTAAAGCTATCTCTTTCCTCAACCTTGGAAATATGAACCTCAACACAAGGAATTTTTGTTGATTTTAAAGCATCAAGCAATGCAATACTTGTGTGTGTATACGCAGCCGGGTTAAATATAATACCATCTACCTTTTCAAAGTAGGATTTTTGAATAGCATCAACTAGGTCGCCCTCGTGGTTCGACTGATAAAATTCAATTTCGCAACCGTTTGCATTTTCTAAAATGAGATTTTTCAAATCCTCGTAGGTCTCATTTCCATAGTGCTGTGGCTCTCTTATGCCGAGCATGTTTATATTTGGTCCGTTTAAAACTAAAATTTTCATTTTAAAATTTCCTTTGCGACCTCATCTACTGTACCATCGCCATTAATTTTGACATCGCATACTCTACAGTAAATTTCGTATCGCTCATTATATCTTTTTTCTATTGAAGCTCTATCGCTTGATAGAGGTCTATCGCTTGTAGGAACAAGCAGCTCAAGAGATCTGTCAAGAAAATACAGCTTGCCGTTTTGTCTTAGGCTGTCGCAATTTGCTTCTCTTAGTATTGCACCACCGCCCGTTGCGATAATATAACCATTTAATTTAGATACGTCCTCAATGATTTTCGATTCAAGGTCTCGAAAATAAGCTTCGCCTTTTTCAGAAAAAATATCACTGATTTCCTTTCCCTCAGCCTTTACTATCTCCACGTCGGTATCAATAAACTGCTTACCTGTAAGATTTGCAAGTGCTTTACCAACTGAGCTTTTTCCACTAGCCGGCATACCGATAAGAATTATATTGCTTTTTTCATTAATTACATCATTATATACACTGTCGCAAAGCTCCTTAGTTGCCTTGTTGCCGGAAAAATGCTCATATGCGTAAACTGCTTGTGCTCCCAGCATATATAGTCCGCCCTCAGCCTTAATCCCACGAGCCTTAGCTTCTCTTATTAGCTTTGTTTGAATTGGATTATATACTACGTCAATTAAAGCGGTTAGCTTATAAAACTTAGATAAATCTATTGGGCAGGTGTTGTTTTTTGGATACATGCCCACAGGCGATGTGTTAAATATCACATCAACATCTGTGTGGTTAGTGTACACCTCCTCATAGCTAAGTGCACCGTCAACCGGAACATTAGAAACAAAGATTATCTCCTTGGCTCCTAAATCAGTTACTACTGCTCTTGCTGTTTTTGATGTGCCACCCGTACCGATAATAAGCACCTTTTTGCCATTTATTTCTGCACCAACACGTAAAACAAGAGCCTTCATACCCGAGTAGTCGGTATTATAGCCGTATAATTTTCCATTTTTATTTACAACTGTATTTACTGCACCTATCTTTTTTGCACTTTCATCTACATAGTCAAGCATAGGGATTACCTTTTCCTTATAAGGGATGGTAACGTTTATACCATTAAACTCACGAGCACTCATAAATTCTTCGACCTTGTCAGGCTCAATCTCTTTAATTTCGTACACGTAGTCAGCTATTTTTTCGTGAATAGCCTTTGAAAAGCTATGTCCTAGGTGCTCTCCAATTAGTCCGTATTTCATTGTATTTTCCTTTGTATTCGCCAAAATTATTGTGGTAGCCCCTTCAAAAATACATCCGTACCATATCGAATAGATAGCATATCGCAGAGTGCAAGAGCACAAACGCTATCAATAACAACACATATTCTTCTTATTATCGCCGGATCGTGTCTACCTTTAATCTCAAGAGTTGTATTCTCACCTGTTATAAAATCAACAGTTTTTTGTTCTTTTCCTATTGATGGAGTTGGTTTTACTGTACAGGTAAATGTGATTGGCATACCATTTGTAATACCACCATTTATTCCACCATTATTGTTTGTAGTAGTAATCACCTTACCATTTTTATATTCAAAGGAGTCATTTGCTGTACTGCCGAGTCTTGACGCAAAGTCAAGTCCTAAGCCAAATTCAATCCCTTTAATTCCGCCGATTGAAAAAACTGCATGTGAAAGAGTGCTTTCAACCGAATCAAACCAAGGCTCACCAACTCCTGTCGGTACTCCTGTTATCGCAGTTTCAATCAATCCACCGATACTATCCTTTTCAGCTGACGCCTTTGAAATTTCTTCTCTAATCGTTTCCTCAGCTTCACTCGAAATCACCGGAAAAGCTTTATCTTGTAAATTCAGAACTGATTTTTCAATATCTTCAGTATTGTTAAAGGATTGATCGCAGGCGTTCCCACATTTTAAGATGTGTGTGCCTATATTGATACCCAACTTTTTAAGTGCGGAAATTGCAATCGCTCCTCCTGCAACCAAGCCGGCGGTTACTCTGCCGGAAAAATGTCCGCCACCACGATAATCCTCGTATCCGTGATACTTTTCGTGTGCTGTATAATCGGCATGTGATGGACGTGCCATACCGTATGTATAATCAGAGCTTTTTGTGTTTTCATTTGGAATAACAATAGCTATTGGTGTGCCTGTTGTTTTTCCATTAAAAATACCACTTAGAATTTTATAATCATCTTTTTCTACTCTTGGTGTATCTGTTTTACCACTTGGGCGACGTTTAGAAAGCTGTGCTTCTATAAAGCCTTTATCAATCTCGATACCGGGAGCCAATCCATCAATTACAACACCGACAGCTTCACCATGGCTCTCTCCAAAAATGGTAGTGCAAACGCTTTGTCCGAATGTATTTTTCATTATAAAATACCTCCGTCAATATATTTTTTCATATCTTCTATTTTTATATCTTTCATTGTAAACTCGCCAATTTTATCACAAAAAACAACTGTAATAAAATCTCCCTTTGCTTTCTTATCTCTTTTAATGTAGGAAAGCAAAATGTCGCTAGACGTGTCTATATTTGTAGGCAAATCGTACTTTTTAAGTACGCTTTTTAAACGTGCTCTAGGTTCTTCTGATGCCATTGGCAACATACCAAGTGCAACACACTCTCCGTGTAGTAGCTCCCCTAGGTTTGCGTTACTTTCAATAGCGTGTCCTATTGTATGTCCAAAATTGAGCACCTTTCGTAAATTCTTTTCCTTAGGATCCTTTTCTACCACATATTTTTTCAGCTTCAAGCCACCGATAATTATATTATCCAGATTGCTATCAAGATCGCTTGAATTTTCTATAAGCTCAAACAGCTCACTATCCATAGTAGCAGCCATCTTTATTCCCTCACAAAGTCCAGCCATTAGCTGTCTTTTGTCAAGTGTTTTCAAGGTGTTTGGATCAATTACGACCTTTTTGGGTTGATAAAATGCACCAACGATGTTTTTAACTCCATCAAGGTCAATGGCAACCTTGCCACCTATTGAGGAATCAAGCTGAGAAAGAAGTGTTGTAGGAACGTTATAAAAATCAATTCCACGCATATAGCTTGAGGCAACAAAGCCACCGAGGTCGCCACACACGCCACCACCAACAGCCACCAAGCAGTCAGTACGTGTAAATGACTTTTCTACCATAAATGAAAGTATGCTTTTATAATTATCAAAGCATTTACTAGCCTCGCCTTGCTCAATTTCATAGATATAGCCATCCTTTGATGCTTTAAGAACACATTTTGCGTACTCTTTTGGAACGCCACTATCTGTTAAAATCAATACTTTTCTATCTAAATTTAAATAGCTTGATATTTTATTTAAGCTACCACGTTCAACTACAATATCATAGCTATCAGCCTCTAAATTCAATGGTAAAATCATAGCTTTTGCCTCCTTTTTCATTATTCTTTATTTTAGACTAAGGTTTATGAGCGATATGTACCTGCCAACTTTAATCTGTCACAGGTAGCACCAAGCTCTCTTAGCATATCCTTGCCACTTTGGGTATTTATATTTCCATCTGCTTCAACATAGAAATAATAGTTCCAAAGTAGCTCCTTCATAGGACGTGAACGTAAGTTTCTCATATTATATCTATGTGCACCAATAATGTCTATTGTTTTAGCAAGAGCTCCTGCCTCGTTTCTTACTGTGAAAACGAGAATAAAATGCTCGTTTTGTCTTCTCTTATGGTCGTCCGGAAATGTGTTAAGAACACGAGAAAATGCAAAAAATCTTGTTGTGTTTGCTCTTTGCTCATTGATGTTGGCTTGTAAGATGTCAAGATCGAATATTTTTGCGGTTTCCTCTGATGCAATTGCACCAATGCTATTATCATCAAGCTCCTTAACCGCCTTTGCTGCAAGGGCTGTATTTGAGTAGCTTTTTTGCTCAAAGCCGTGCTTTTCTATATAGCCTTGGCACTGTGCAAGTGCTTGTGGATGACTAAGAACGGTCTTTATAACTTCTATTTTAGTACCCTTTGGTGCCATCAAGCAATGGCTAACCTCCAAATCAAGCACTTGATTAACATATAGGCTTCCTGAAAATAGTAAATCCATAACAGTTGAAACATCACCTGCATAGCTATTTTCAACCGGCAAAACACAAACATCACATTCGCCGTTTTCTACCGATTTATAAGCATCCTCAAAGCTAGGATATGGAATATATGTAGCCTCCGGATATAATTTTTTAGAAGCGATGTAAGCAAACGCCCCCTCAACGCCTGAGTAAGCAACACGCATCCCCTCGTTGAGTCTTGCTTGATATGAGCGAGATAGCGACATTGTATTTTTGAGAAACTCAACATAATACTCTTTGATAGTATCGTCGTTTATTAACGCTGAATTTTTAGAAATAAGCTCGTTTTCTCGGCTTGTGTCAAGAATTGATAAGCCGTGCTCTCTTTTATATTTAGCCACAAGCTCACTTGCCTTCATTCTCTCTTCAAAAAGCTCAGCGATTTTAGTGTCAACCTCGCTGATTTTCTTTCTTGCTATTTCAAGCTCGTTCATCATTTCACCCCCGTTTAGTGGTAAATTGGGCTCGTAAAACACTAACCCATTATAACTATAATATATTATTATACGCCTATATTTTTTCAATGTCAATATTTGGGTAACACTTTTTTGCTTTAACACGCTAAAATTTTCATTTAAAAAGTTCCCATATATAAAACTTTTTATCATTATTAAATAAAAAAGGCGTGTGCCGAAGCACACACCTTTTTGTGTTTTATTAGATTGCATAGTACATTTGTACTGTTGCAGCTGTTGAAGCTGTAATTTCAACCTTTGCGATGTCTTCCCAAACTTCTTCTAGGCTAACTTTAGCAACTGCGCCACTTACGCTTGTTACAACATTAGCATCACCAACATCCTCACCATCTACTATGATATCATATGTTGTGATAGCAACATCGTTTTCGTCATATACAGTAATTGTATATGTTGTGCCCGCTTCACCATTGAGAATGATGAGTGCAGGTCCATAGTACTCTTGACCTGTTACAATTGGATCACCATCTTGATCCTTCTTGATGTTACCATTTTCATCTTTTTCATATACATCGTGCAAGAATACCTTTGAGAATGCTGTGTTAGCAGTTAGGTCAAATGCTGCATCCGGAGCCTTAGTTGCAATGAACTCAACCTTAAGTTGGCACTTGCATGCCGCTGTTCCCTTATTGCCACATGTGCAGAGTGTATCTACATCTGTCTTAGTAGCTGTTGTTACATCTCTATATGACTTAGCGCATTTGAAGCATGTTATTGTTCCATCATCGGATGGATCACTATAATCGTGAGCTGCTAGAGGTGTATAGTCTCTACGCTCTGAAGCTGTACATGTCTTATCGCCTGAGCAGTGATATGTTGTATAACCATATACTGTGCATGTTGAAGGTGTTACTTCGCCCTTCTTGTCATATGTATGTACATTTGTTGCGTCTGCAGCTGTGTCATCTGGATAGCCTTCAAACAATGTTTCACATTCTGAGCAGTAGTATTTACCACGTGTTACACATGTTGGAGCAATACCACCTGTAAAGTCACCCTTTGTATAACCGGTATGGATAGCATTTTCAATTGGTGTGTCGCCTTTTACATTGTATGCTGTTGCTTTACAATCCTTACACTGATAGTTCCAGTTACCATCTGTCTTACAGAATGGCTTTCCGTCCTTAAGGTCTTCAGGAATTAACTCCCAGCTTTCGCCGTTTCCATGATTTGTAGGAGCAGTATCGTCTCTGTTTTCGCTTGCTGTACATCCTTCGTCAACTGAGCAGTAATATGTTGTGTAACCAGCATCCACACATGTAGGTTCTTTTACAGTTGGATTCTTGTCGAATATGTGTGCGCCTGTAGGATCAACGTCCTTGCTATATTTAGCTGGGTTAGCAACTTCATCATCCTTTGTGTTGTAGCCACAGCCCTCTTCTGTACATACTACCCAAGCTGTTCCCTTTGTGATACAGGTAGGCTCAAGAGTTGTTACGTATGTCCATGAAGATTCATCCGGGTTTCTCTCAAATGTGTGGTTGAGCTTTTCATAGCCGGAAACTGTCTTTTGTTCTCCGCCACATCCGTTTTGACATGTGTGAATAATGTAACCAGCTGTTGTACAGGTTGGTTTAACTTCTTCCTTAACGTTGGACTTATCCTCAGCCTCTTCGTATTTATGACCGAGCATTGCAAGTGTTGCAGCAAGAGCCTTGTCAGCCTCTGTAGCCTCAGCACCTATTAAGTCTTCGTATGTCTTTGTTACTGTTTCACCACAGCCATCAGCTTGACATGTGTATGTGATTGAACCATTTGTCTCACAAGTTGGCTCAACTCTTGTTGCACCTGTTGTGCCATCAAAGTCAGCTCTTTCATATGTATGACCTAGAGCATATAGAGGAACTCTTGCACCTGCGCTGTTACCACAACGTGAGCAAATTCTATCCTCGTAGCCTGCAGTTGTACATGTTGGAGCTACACCAGCGTCTTGGAAATCGTGAGCTTCCGGAGCATAGCTTGGCTCTGTCTCGTGCTTCTTTTCAGTAGCATCACAGTTCTCTCTTGCACATGCGTAGTTGTCCCAACCACCCTCTTGACAAGTAGGAGCTACTGTGTCAACGAATTGCATATCGTGACCAAGAGCCGCTGCGTTCTCTTCCTTTGTCGCTTGACAAAGTGAGCACTTAAATGTTTCTATACCTGCTGTTGTACAGGTTGCTGTTGATGACTGTGATTCCCAGTTATGTGTGCACTCAGCAGGAGGATTTGTTCCTGTGTTAGTGTTTGTGTCAGAATTCTTTTTACCGCCACAAGCAGAAAGTACTACAACAAATGTGAGCACAGCCATGATTATGAATAAAATTCTTTTTTTCATGATTTTCTCCTTAAAATCAATTTTTTTCACAATTATATTATATAATACGGAAATATAACTGTCAATAGATTTGTATACTTTTTGGTTAAATGCCCAATTGATAATTACTTTTTTTGTGCATTTTCACCATATTTACATCCTTATTAAATATAAAAGCAGACGATCGTACATCGTCTGCTTCATTGTTATTCTTGCTCGTTATTGATATTTTGATCGTCTTCCTCAGCCTTTGGCTCTAGGACTTCAACCTCATTATCATCTGTTGCACTTTCGTCTTGGCTGTTATCGTCGTCAGAAAGACCGAGCTCTCTTTCAAGCCTCTTTCTTTCCTCCTCAGCTTGACGCTTTGCCTCTTCGATTTGACGAGCACGTCTTTCATTTTCCTCTATACTTCTTTTCTTTTTCTCTGTTAGAAGTGCTTCAACCTCTTCAATTGTTGCACCTTCCTTCATAGCAGCCTCAAACTGCTCATCATCCATAATTTCATTACGGAGTAAGAATTCAGTAATAAAGTCGAGCTTTTCTCTGTATTTTGTGAGTAGCTCCTTTGCAAGATTATATGCTTCATCAATAATTTTCTTAATTTCACGGTCGATTGTTGCAGCGGTTTCATCTGAATAGTTAGGAGTTGAGCCGAAGTCTCTGCCCAAGAACACCTCGTTTGCACCGTGCTGTGAGCCAAAGTGTATAGTACCAAGCTCGTCGCTCATACCATAGACAGTAACCATCTTTCTTGCCATTTCAGTAGCACGCATAATGTCGTTTGATGCACCACCTGTATAGTCACCAAACACGATTTGTTCAGCAACACGGCCTCCAAGCATCATAGCGATGGTTTCCTTCATTTCTTGCTTTGATTCGCTATATTTATCCTCAAGTGGTGGAGTTAATGTATAGCCAAGAGCCCTTCCACTTGGAATAATTGAAATTTGTCTTACAGGATCTTGTGTTGGCAATACGTGGGATAGGATTGCGTGACCTGCCTCGTGATAGGCTGTATTACGTCTTTCCTTATCGCTCATCTTTCTTGCCTTCTTCTGTGTGCCAACTGTAATCTTAATCATAGCATCCTCAATTTCAGCCATACCAATAAGATTCTTGCCACGACGAGCTGCCAAGAGCGCACTTTCATTAAGTAGGTTAGCTAGGTCAGCACCTGTAAATCCAACTGTTGTTTGAGCAATTTTGCGTAAATCAACTGTTTCTTCAAACGGCTTATTCTTTGAGTGAACCTTTAAAATTTCTTCTCTGCCCTTAATATCCGGGTAGCCAATTGTAACCTGACGGTCAAAACGACCCGGTCTTAATAGAGCTGAATCGAGTATGTCAGGACGGTTAGTCGCTGCCATAACGATAATTCCTGAATGTCCGTCAAAGCCGTCCATTTCAACAAGGAGTTGGTTAAGTGTTTGTTCTCTTTCGTCGTGTCCACCGCCGAGACCTGCACCTCTTTGACGACCAACTGCATCAATTTCATCAATAAATATAATTGCGGCAGGTGATTTTCTCGCATTGTTAAAGAGATCTCTTACACGAGATGCACCGACACCAACATACATTTCTACAAAGTCAGAGCCGGACATTGAATAGAATGGAACACCAGCCTCACCCGCAACAGCCTTAGCAAGTAAGGTTTTACCTGTACCCGGAGGGCCTACAAGAAGCACACCGTGAGGAATTTTTGCACCTAGATGTGTGAATTTTGATGGATTCTTTAGGTATTCAACACACTCGGTAAGCTCTTCCTTTTCCTCGTCTGCACCCGCAACGTCATCAAAGGTAACTCTTTTGTCCTTATCTGTTATGTTTCTAGCCTTGGATTTTCCAAAGCCACCCATTTTGTCGCCATGTGCTTGACGCATTGAGAATACCATAAAGATAATTACAATACCAACGAGAATAATAAATGGTAGGTATTGAACAAACCAAGGTGTTTCCTTGTATTTTATAATATTTCTGTTTTCGTCAGTAAGCTTCCAATCGGGATTGTTTTCAAATGTTTTTTCAATTTCGTGCAAATCGCCTGTTCCATAGTATGGGGCAAAGAACTTGTGAAAATCAATAGTGGTAAACTCACATACCTTCTTTTCGGTTGTACCATCTTCCTTTACAAGCTCAACCGTCATTTTATTGTTGTTTTCGTTATACTCGTATTTTACGACCTTATTATCGTAAAAATCACTTATCATTTGTGAATAAGTATATTTTTCCGGCTTGTTTAGATAATAGAATATGCCAACTATTGCGGCAATCAAAACAGCGATTAATAAAACGTATATTATTATCGCCGCGACGTTCTTTTTCTTTTTCATTTATTCCTCCGTCTATATATATTGATTATGAAATCTTTTCCTTTAAAGCCATCCTTGATTGTTACCGAAGGAACAGCAATAATTTCATTATTCATACAAATTAGTGGTATTTTTGTGCGCTTGTGTGATGGAATATGATTGTCAACAAAAAGCTTTTTTATCTTTTTTGTCATATTTCCGCTTTTTATTATGTCTCCATCTTTTTTCGAACGCACATAAAGGGGAGCATCGATTTTCTCGCTATTTAGCTTTATCTGATATTCCAAATCATAGTCGGTTGACTCATAACTAGAATTTAGAGTGATTATTATATCATCGCCTAGGTAATTAATTTCATTATCTAGTGATAAGCTAAATTGCTCAGCTGTAAGCTCACTGGTCTTGACAAAATGAGCATACGAGTGTTCAACTTTAAACGAAATTCCGTTTGATAAATTCACCATCGCCCCTGCTTGAGCATTTTTCGATAGGCTTATGGCAGAAGCTATATCGTTATAATCAAGGCGAACTGGTGAAATTTTTTTCAAAAGTCGCGATGAAAGTGAAGGCTCCAGCTCCCTTAATATAGATATATCTATTTTATCAATTATATTATTATCTATAATTATTTTATCTACTTGCTTTTCAAAATATTTCTCATCCTCGGAAATAATGCTGCCAAGACGCAAAATAGAGCGGTTTAAATCCGGATTGATTTTTTCAAGCTCAGGAATTATGTCGTGCCTTATGTGATTTCTTGTGTATTTAGTATCGCTGTTGGTTGAATCAGTTACATACTCTATATTATTTGCCAAGCAATACTCAATTATTTCTTTTTTTGCAGTAGTGATTAGTGGGCGCATAATTTTGCCCTGTCTTGCCTTTATTCCGGTTAGTCCCTGTGGACCTGTGCCACGAGCAAGGTTGAAAATAACCGTTTCTGTATTATCATCAAGATTATGAGCAGTTACAATGCATTTATATTCACTGTTTTTTTCAAGCAATTCATTAAATATTCTATATCGCTCGTTTCTTGCACATTCCTCAACGCCAATTTTTTGCTCTCTCGCCAGAGCCGGAATATCAATCTTGAATGACAAGAATTTAACACCGTATTTTTCACAGGTTTCCTTTGCCTTTTGCTCGTCAAGGTCAGCCTCGTGTCCACGTATCATATGATTAATATGCACACAAAGGAGATTTTTGCACTTATCCTTTAAAAAATGCAAAAGTGAGCTTGAGTCAGCACCGCAGGAATATCCAAGTATCGCGCCATCATAAATATCTTGCATTGAATATTCTTTGATTGCAAGCTCCACCTTATTTAAAAGCATACAGATATCTCCTTATCAAAAATACACATATAATATTACATTATTTTTCTTAAAAAAGCAATACTTATTAACAATTTTTAAATAAATTCACCTTATTATCACTTTATTTTCAAAATAGATATGGTAAATATTGTTCATTGATATAATTCTGGCAACATAGTAAAATAATTGTGTAGGAAACGGAGGGATAGCTTTGAATTATGATGCTCACATAATAAATTACTTTAAGCTACTTGCATTAATTATAATCACAACACTTTTAAATGTCATAAGCATACTGCTCAAAGGAAATGGTTACATATACGATTTGATAACAAGCAACATAAGTGAGGTTATGGAATACTTAATTTATTCATTTCTGTTCTTTCTCCTTGGTTTCGCAAGTTGGTACATATACGGCAAAATAAAAAAGGAAATATAATAGTCAAAAAAACACTAAAAAAGTCGATTTATCACGACTAAAAAACAGACTTTAGCATACTAAAATTTAAGTAGCACAAAGTCAAGCACGGCAAGGTTTTTGTGCAATTTGTTCAAAAGCAACCATTTAAACGTTGAATATTCACCTCATTTTTTGAATAATTTTTGTCAAGTCTTTTTTAAAAATTTTTATTTTTCTACACATCGATTTTCGACATTTGAGTAAAACAATGGTAATTTTTTTCACTTTTCAACAGGGCAAAAACGTGGAAAAGTGGAAATTTGACGTGATTTTGTTGGAGTTTTGCACTTTTTCCACTAGGTTTTCCACGCCTAAACACAGATTTCAACATTAAGTTTATTTTGAGTTCATTATCGGCAAGTGTATAAAATGATTGTGGCATTTGCACAATTTATGTTAGTTGACTAACTAATAAAAAGATGCGAATTTTTCTGCATTTTCACCAAATGATGAATAAAGACAAAAGCCAAAAATGAATATTCATTCTTTATTCATTTTCATAATTTTGATTGATATTTTGAGTGGTGTTCTCTCTTCGGTTACAGCCAATATTTTCTCTTTTATAAAAGATATATGGTTAAATAAATAAAAATCGCACCAATGGTGCGATTTTTAATCATTTATTGCTAGATTTACAAGCATTTTTATGCGAGGATGGATTTGCTCGTGGTGAGGATTTAGCATATGCTGTGTATACACGATACCTATTTCCTTGGTTGTGTCAATTGAGCATAATGAGCCGGCAGCACCGTCCCATCCAAACTCACCGATAGAACAGATGTTTCCTCCCCAACCCTCGTAAATTTTTGTACGAACGCCTAAGCCATAGCCATACTCTGCGTTGTTACGCCAGGTTGAAAATTGTGCCATTCTCTTTTCGTCGAGCATATTTGTTCTCATCAGCTTTACAGTTTTTTCAGACAAGATGCGATTGCCGTTAGGTGCTTTACCACCGCAGGACATAGCTTGTACAAACTTACCATAGTCGTCAATGGTTGTAATAAGTCCGGCTCCTCCGGAGTCATATTCACTGCCAAAGACATATCCGTTGTGCTTACCTCTTACAACTGCCTCGCCTTTTTCATAGTCATATGTATATTGTTGAGCCATTTTACTTTTTATTTCATCAGTTACACGGAATGTTGATTTTGTCATACCGAGAGGCTCAAATATTTCTTTTTTCATATATTCTGAGAATCTAACACCTGTTGCGACCTCAACAAGACCGGCTAAAACATCGTGCCCCAAGCTATATGCCCAACGCTCACGTGGTTGGTATTCAAGTGGCATTTTTGCAATAGCCTTCATCACCTCGCGAGTAGGTGCTCTATCATTAGTTTCCTCTATTACCTTTCTAATTTCGGCGTTACCTGTGTCGTAGTTTAGTCCGGCACTCATAGTGAAGAGGTCTTGGATTACCATTTCTCTTTTTTGTGGAACCAGATAAAATGAGCAGTCCGGATTATACACCTTTACTTGTGTATCCTTAAACTCAGGTAAGTACCACCAAACAGGCTCGGCCAAGATAAATGCTCCTTGCTCCCAAGCGTGTAAAGCTGTTGCACAGGTGAGCGGCTTAGTTGCTGAATACATAAAGTAGTACTCATCACCTGTCATTTTTATTCCCTCTTCTCTATCGGCATAGCCAAACGAATGAGCAAAGACTTCCTTGCCGTGATGGTAAACGCGAATACTACCGCCCGGGGTTTGCTCTTTAACAGGAATTGTATCTAAGTATTTTTCTAATTGTGAAAATTCGTACATAATTACCTCGTGTTAATTTGTTACTATTTATATATTAGCACTTTGGCAGTAAATTTTCAAGTGAAACAACATAAAATGTAGTATGAAGTTATCTACATTATTTTATAATTTAACGCATATTGCGTATACTCACGGTGAAAATGGGCTTGACTATGCCACAAGACGATCAAATGATACTCTATACATATATTTTCAAGATTCTGACGGAGCTGTTGATTGGAAGAATAATCTAGACTTTCCCATAAAGTGCTACGGCAATTTATTTGCGCACAGGGGATTTTTGCGTGTGTGGGAGTCGGCTAAGGATTGTCTAAGTGAGCAAATTTTAGACACAGGGCTTAAAAAAATAGTAGTTTCCGGTTATTCGCACGGAGCGGCACTTGCAGTTCTTTGTCATGAATTTATATGGTATCACAGACCTGATTTGCGTGATACTATAGAGGGCTACGGCTTTGGTTGTCCTCGTGTTATTTGGGGAATAAAAAATGCGTACCACGAGGAAAGGTGGGCACACTTTAATGTAATTAAAAACATTGATGATATTATAACGCATCTTCCCCCTGCTTTTTTGGGGTATTTCCACGTTGGGAATATGATAAAAATCGGTAAGCGAGGAAATTACTCTACGGTAGATGCACACAGACCGGAAAGCTATATGAAAGAGCTTTTTAAGGCAGAAATGTGATTTTTATATTTTTTTAATCAACTCAAATTTCCTATTTACAAATAAAAGCTTTTGTGTTAAAATAAAGTTGCCAAACAAACTTAATAATGCAATAATGGGTGTTTTTTCTTGGGATAACTATACCCTTTTTTGTCTATGCTTATTTTAGACCTTACATTTGGTAAAAATGTAGTTCCCTGTCTGAAATAAGTATGTAAACCCATAATTGCTCAGAGTTTGTTTGGCGACAATTGGGGTTCTGCGTTTTTCGGTGCGTTCAACTCCGGTTGGACGCACTTTTTATTTTAAAGGAGGGAAAACATGCTCGAATTAAAACACGCATCAAATGGTAAAGAGTTCCAAAAAAATGCCAAGGAATATGTGATAAATATGCTTGGAAACAAACGAAAACTACACAAAAAGAATGGTTGTTATTATTCTAAATGTTACTGTAAATACTATGATTTTAATACCATATCAGAAGCCGAAAATAGTGGTATTGATTTTTTAAAATGTAAAATTTGCTTCAAGGAGATTTAATAGTCATGGAAAATCAAAAAAACATATATCTATACACAGCTATACACGACGACGAGGATGAAATATATGAAAAAACTGAAGACAATATGGTGAGACAAATATTTTATTGGAAAGATTGGACTCCAAGATGGTTTAAAGATTATGATGTTTATGTGACATTATATAAGTTTATTTGTCCTAATTGTGGAACTCGAATCATTGGTCAATGGTGTAATGTTAACACCGCTGATCTTTCTTTTATACCATTAGCAGAGCAAACTAACTTACGTTATAGCGAACGCCAATATTATGCTAATAATCATGATAAATATGTTGAATTAGTTAACAGGTGCAAAAACAGCATAGAAAATTGTAAGGTCTCAAGTAAGAAGCATAGCGATAAAACATGTCAGGAAATGGAAAACATGGCGAAATTAAAGCAATGCCCAATATGTAATCACGAGCTTTCCAAAGAATTCCCTTTTGCTTATATTGAAAGACCATGGTACAGGCTAGAAGAGTTAGAAGACATATTTCAAAAATCAAAAGATATTGACTACGAAACCCATGAGAAATTACTCCAAGAGCATCTCAAAGCAGAATCTGTAAAAAAGGCAGAAAGATTTATTCAACAATGCAACATTGAATTTATAAAAAGCGAAACTTCTATTCCACAAAACACAGATTTTTTAAAAAAATACTTATCTCACCTAATCAACCTTGAATCAAACATTATTTTCATGTCGGATCGATTAAAATATTTATATCAACTGAAAACAGAAACCGATATGGATGTTGCCTTTGATTCAAATTATCCTACTTACAATTCAATACAGTCATTTGAACAAAAGATTGGCAAAATAACAGAAATGATAGAAAAGTTGAATTGTGAAAAAAGTGAGTTAGAAAATACAGCTGTTTCTGTGAATAGAATAGCTCCTCCAACACCTCCTCAAAAACCAATTTTCCAAAAGCCATCTTTCTTTAACAGGAAACGTGTCGAAGCACAAAACGCACAATTACAATTAGAATATGAGCAACGCGTAAATGAATACAATGCAAAAAGAATTAATATAGAAAAGCAGAATGTCATTAATTTAGAAAATGCTAAAAAAGAAAAAGAAGCTAAATTGATAGAGTATGACAAAGAAATAGCCAAATGTAAAGATCAAATAACAGCCCTTCAAGACGAAATCCAAAAATCAAGAGAGGAGAAAAAGGATTATCCATCGCTTGCTCTTGGGAAAAAACAAATGATTGATAGTGAAATCACTATTGTAGAAGAAACATTAAAAAATACTTTCAAATGTAGAAACGAAATGTATAGCTACGATATTATTTTTGAGAAATACAGAGATATTGTGGCAATTTCTTCTTTTTATGAATATTTAATGTCTGGAAGATGCGTTTCTCTTGATGGCGACAATGGAGCATACAATATTTATGAAAACGAAATTCGACTTAACTCAATAATCTTTAAATTAGATGATATCAAATCAAATCTAGAAAGAATTGAACGAAATCAATTTATGATTTACAAAAAACTCACCGATATTGAGTCCTCTTTAGTTTCTTT
The DNA here is from genome assembly GCA_017624905.1 of Clostridia bacterium. Taxonomy (GTDB): domain Bacteria; phylum Bacillota; class Clostridia; order Oscillospirales; family CAG-272; genus RGIG2000. The sequence goes on from JAGAMD010000030.1 coordinate 36,065, forward strand.
AAACGCTACTATGGAAAAAGCAGTTGAATCATTAAATTCTATTTACACCGAATCTTTAACTATTGAAAGTTATCTTGAAAAAATTTCTGAGGATACAGAAATAATTGCTCATAACACAGCCGTTTCTGCTTACTATTCAAAAAAGAACGCAGAATTAACAAACGCTCTTGGCTTTTTGATGGCAATGAAATAATTAATTTTCGAAGGCAAGTCTTTTTTCTAATTATTTTCAATTTTCCTAGCAAAACTTTTAACAAATCTGACACATCATTAAGGATTCCTCCAAAATGATGTGTCTTGCTTTTTTCTTTAAATATAACAGGAGGAGCAAGCCCCTCCCATACAAATAATCAAACCTCAGCGTGAAAAAGTGCCACTCAAGGTGGCACTTTTAGCGTTTATTAAAGAGGCTTCAGGGCGGAGGAAAAATGCGTGAGTAGAGCAAGAGGAATACTGGCGTATTTCGGAGCGATAGTCGCGTATAGAAATCGCATAAAAAAGAAAAGCACATATGCTGTGCTTTTCTACCTTAGAATTTCTTCTTTAAATAGAACGGGAGGAGCAAGAGCCCCTCCCCTACTATATTAATTCGTTATTATAAGTGTGATTTCGGTTTTACCCGTATCTGACAGCCTCTTACTTTGAAGCTTCTTCAACTGCAACCGCAACAGCAACAGTCATACCAACCATTGGGTTGTTACCAGCGCCGATAAGTCCCATCATTTCTACGTGAGCAGGAACTGATGATGAACCAGCGAACTGAGCATCACCGTGCATTCTACCCATTGTATCTGTCATACCGTATGAAGCAGGACCTGCAGCCATATTATCTGGGTGAAGTGTACGACCTGTACCACCACCTGATGCAACTGAGAAGTAGTTAACTCCGTTTTCGTTACACCATTTCTTATATGTACCAGCAACCGGGTGTTGGAATCTTGTTGGGTTTGTTGAGTTACCTGTGATAGATACACCAACGTTTTCAAGTCTCATAATTGCAACGCCCTCTGGAACGCTGTCAGAACCATAGCACTTAACGTTAGCACGTGGACCATTTGAGTAAGGTGTTTCTGAGATAACCTTAACCTCTTCTGCATATGGGTCAAACTCTGTTTCAACATATGTAAAGCCATTGATTCTTGAAATAATCATAGCAGCGTCCTTACCAAGACCGTTAAGGATAACGCGAAGTGGCTTTACTCTTACCTTGTTTGCATTAAGAGCAATCTTAATAGCACCCTCTGCAGCTGCGAATGATTCGTGACCAGCTAGGAAGCAGAAGCACTCTGTTTCTTCTGAAAGAAGCATCTTACCGAGGTTACCATGGCCAAGACCTACTTTTCTGTTCTCTGCAACTGAGCCAGGGATACAGAATGATTGTAGACCGATACCGATAGCAGCTGCTGCGTCAGCAGCCTTTGTGCAGCCCTTCTTGATTGCGATAGCTGCGCCTACTGTGTAAGCCCAAACAGCGTTTTCAAAGCAGATAGGTTGAGTTTCTCTTACGATTTTGTCGCAGTCGATACCCTTAGCAAGTGTAATTTCCTTACACTCCTCGATAGAATTAATACCATATTCCTTAAGAGCAGCAAGAATCTTAGCTTCTCTGCGCTCGTATCCTTCAAATAATGCCATTTTATTCTACCTCCTTATTGCTTTCTTGGATCGATATAGTGATCAGCCTCAGCAAATCTACCATATGTACCCTTTGATTTTTCATATGCTTCGTTTGGCTCCATGCCCTTCTTGATGAAGTCTGTCATTTTGCCGAGTGAAACGAACTCATAACCGATAACTTGGTTATCCTTGTCAAGAGCCATTCTTGTGCAGTAGCCCTCTGTCATTTCGAGGTATCTTACGCCCTTTGCCTTAGTACCATACATAGTACCAACCATTGAACGAGCACCCTTACCAAGGTCCTCCATACCGGCACCGATAACAAGTCCACCCTCTGAGAATGCAGATTGTGTTCTACCATATACGATTTGTAGGAAAAGCTCTCTCATAGCTGTGTTGATAGCATCACAAACTAGGTCTGTGTTAAGAGCCTCAAGAAGTGTTTTGCCAGGGAGAATTTCTGCTGCCATAGCTGCAGAGTGTGTCATACCTGAGCATCCGATTGTTTCAACAAGTGCTTCTTCAATAATGCCGTCTTTAACATTTAATGAAAGCTTACATGCGCCTTGTTGTGGTGCGCACCAACCGATACCGTGTGTGTAGCCAGAGATATCAGTGATTTGTTTTGCTTGTACCCATTTGCCTTCTTCTGGAATTGGAGCCGGACCATGCTTTGGTCCCTTAGCAACGGAGCACATTTGTTCTACTTCATGTGAATAAATCATATGTATTTCTCCTTGAAATAAATTTTTCGAATATATTATATCGTATTTCAAGCATAAAATCAACAATTTTATTAAATTTTTTATTTTTTGCGACACTTATCAAAAAACCATCATTTTTTATTTATATTTTAGTTATTATTTATAAAATTTTATTTACTTTTTATATTATATATGATATACTAATTTGTGATGCTTTAGATTGAAGGGAGTGGTTTTGTGCGTCTTGATAAGTTTCTCACCGAGATGGGTAAATGCTCGCGCTCAGAGGGTGGTAAGCTTATTCGTTCCGGCAAGGTAACAGTGAACGGCGAGATTATCAAAAAGCCCGACTGCAAAATCAACCCTCTAAGTGATTCTGTTACTCTTATGGGTGAGACACTCACCTACAAAAAATTCACATACATTATGTTAAACAAGCCGGACGGCTATGTTTCGGCAACGGATGACGAAAAAGAAAAAACAGTGCTTGACTTAGTTAACGACGAGGACAGACGCAAGGGCTTGTTTCCTTGTGGCAGACTTGATAAAAACACCTTAGGACTTGTAATTTTAACCAATGATGGCGATGGTGCTCATAGGCTTCTTTCCCCAAAGCACCACGTTGAAAAGGTATACAAATTTGAAGTTGACGCTCCTATTTCAAGCGAGGATGTGTCTCGTTTAGAAAACGGAGTTGATATTGGTGGCTATCTAACTAAGCCTTGCAAAATTAAATTATATGATAATTTATCGAGCGGTGAAATAACATTGACAGAGGGCAAATATCATCAAATCAAGCGAATGATGGAAGCAATAGATAATAAGATAACTTATCTTGAAAGAATTAGCTTTGGTTCAATTTTACTCGACGAGTCGCTTAAGCGTGGCGAGTGGAGATATTTAACAACCGCTGAGGAGGAAATATTCAAAAAATGAAAAAGGATTTACTTCCAAGTGGCGTAAATTGGTATCGTGCCAATATGCACTGCCACACAACAGTTTCAGACGGTAACTACTCCCCTGAGGAGATTAAAAAGGCATATATGAAAATGGGCTACTCCATTGTTGCTTATACTGACCACGAAATCATCCGTACACATAATGATTTAACTGATGATAAGTTTTTGGCAATCACCTCATCTGAATTTTCAATAAACGATTCTGCCCCTTGCTTTGACACTCCCGAGGGCGAATATATGGATGCCTGGAAAAGCAAAAAGGTTATCCACCTTGGAATTTACGCAAAGGACAGAAACAATACTTTCCACCCTGCTACCGACGAGGGAACCTTTAACTGGTGGAAGGAAAATGGTAAAATCATTGAGAACATTACAATTGACGGCTACAAGCGTGAATACACTCTCGAAAGCATAAATGAAACAATTAAGCGTTTAAACAATGCCGGATTTTTGGTTGCACTTAACCATCCCAATTGGTCACTAAACGATATGAATGACTACCTTAATTTTGAAGGTCTTTGGTCACTTGAAATTTTAAACTACGCAACCGAGCGTATTTCCGGAGCTGAATACTGCCCTTATATATACGACCATATGATAAGAAACGGCAAAAACAGAAATCTTTTCTGTAATATGGGAGATGACAACCACAATCGTGGTGGCTCATTTGACCACTCATTTGGCGGCTCAACGATTATCGGCTCCAAGGAGCTTGAATACAGTCAAGTAATGAAGGCACTTGAAAATGGTGAGTTTTACTGTGCAAGTGGCAAAAATCCACCTAAAATAAATGCTCTTTACGTTGAAGACAACATCGTCAAGATTGACTGTACACCTGCCACTGACGTGTTTCTAACCGGTATGGGCAGAAATTTCCGTTTTGCTGATACTGATGGTAAGGAAATTACCCACGCGGAATTCAAGCTTGACCCACAGGACGTTATGTTCCGTTTAACTGTAAGAGATAAATACGGAAACAACGCCCACACTCATTATTATAGAGTTAACGATTATTTAACAAGGAGCTAAACATATGAAAAAGTATCTAATTTCACCGGAGATGAATTGGTATAGAGCTAATTTTCACTGCCACACAAAGCATTCAGATGGTGCACTAACACCTGCCGAGGTCAAGGAGGCTTACAAAAATCACGGCTACTCTATCGTAGCTTACTCCGACCATGATGTGCTCCTCGACCACTCTGACTTAGACGACGAGAACTTTTTGGCACTCACAAGCTCAGAGTATGCTATAAACGACTCAAAGGCTTCATTTCCACAGCTTTTCGACATTAACACAAGCGACTGGCAACGTAAAAAATGCGTTCACCTAAACATTTTTGCTAAAGACCAGCATAACACATTTATGCCAGCGACAAGCATTGAGCAAAACTGGATTTTAAAGGACAGATATCCGGATACAAAGTGTGACGGCTTTATACGTGAGCTAACAAAGGAAAACTTAAACGAGATTATCAAGCGTTGTAACGACGCAGGCTTCTTGGTACAGTTAAACCATCCATATTGGTCGCTCAATGAGCGTGAGGACTACATAAATATGGAAGGACTTTGGGGTCTTGAAATACTTAACTACGCAACTGAGCTTGAAACAGGCTCTGAATACTGCCCATATATCTACGATGATATGATAAGAAATGGTATGTACAATCTAGTTTGCACAATGGGTGATGACAACCACAACCACGCAGGGCTTCGAGAATCCTTTGGTGGCTCGACATTTATTGGTGCTAAGGAATTAAAATACGACCAAATTATCGAGGCTATGGAAAAGGGTAATATTTACTGTGCGTCAGGACGTGATAATCCCCCTCAGTTTAAGGCGGTTTATGTTGAGGACAATATGCTAAAGATTGAGTGTACACCGGTTGAAAGCATTATCGTAAATGGTTACTGCCGTTGTGACAGACATACAACGCACGACGATGACTCCGAGGGACTGACCCACGATGAGTTTTGGTTACGTGAAACCGACGTATATTTCCGCATTACAATCCGTGACAAATACGGAAATAGTGCACATACGCACACATACTTTGTAAAAGACTATATTGATAAAAAATAAGTTATAAGCTTTAAAATATGTAACAAAATTATCGGAGAACAAAAATGAACATTATTGAAACACTAGCTAAAGAATTTTCACTAAAGATAAGTCAAGTTGAAGCAACAGTTGGACTTATCGACGATGGCAACACAATTCCTTTTATCGCACGTTACAGAAAAGAGGTTACAGGCTCACTTGACGATACTGTACTTCGTAATCTTGACGACAGACTAAAATATCTAAGAAACTTAGAAACGAGAAAGGCTGAGGTTGCATCCTTGATTGAGGCTCAGGGCAAATTAACACCTGAAATCGTTGATGCTCTTAGCAAGGCTCAAATTATAACCGAGGTTGAGGATATTTATCGTCCATTTAAGCCAAAGAGAGAGACACGTGCCTCCCTCGCCAGAAAGAAAGGTCTTGAGCCCCTTGCCAATCTCATTATGGAGCAAAAAAGCTCATATGAACCGTCCATTGAAGAGGTAGCTAAGGACTTTATCACAACCGAAAACGAGGATAAGAAGCTACACGTTAAAACAGCTGAGGATGCAATTGCCGGTGCTAAGGACATTATCGCCGAGGACATTTCCGATAATGCTGATTATCGTAAGGCTATAAGAGCTCTCACTAATGACCACGGCGTAATTGTATCTAAGCAAGCAAAGGACGAGGACTCTGTTTATAGCTCATACTATGATTATAACGAGGCTGTAAAGAAAATACCCGGTCACCGTGTACTCGCTATCAACCGTGGCGAAAAGGAAGAATTCTTAAAGGTTAGTGTTCAAATCAACCCCGAAATAATATTAAATTATTTATACTCACAATTAATAACAAACTCAAGCAGCCCGGCAAAATCATATATTGCCGAAGCAATTACAGACGGATATGACAGACTTATCGCCCCATCTGTTGAAAGAGAAATCAGAACTGCACTCTTTGACGATGCAAGTGAAGGTGCTATAAAGCTATTCTCTGACAACCTTAAGAACCTACTTATGGGTGCACCATTGAAGGGCAAAACTGTCCTTGGCTATGACCCCGGCTACAGAACCGGTTGTAAGCTCGCTGTTGTTGACAAAACAGGCAAGGTTATCGATACAGCCGTTATCTTCCCTACAAAGCCACGTGAAGACATTGAGGGCTCAAAGGCTATCGTTACACGCCTAATTAAAAAGTATGGTGTTGATGTTGTTGCCATCGGTAATGGTACAGCATCTAAGGAAAGTGAAATCTTTATTGCCGGTGTGCTTAAAGAAATTGCCGGTGATAAAAAATATATTATGGTAAGCGAGGCGGGTGCTTCAGTTTATTCAGCATCAAAGCTTGGTGCTGAGGAATTCCCAGACTTTGACGTTACCCAACGTTCCGCTGTTTCTATCGCAAGACGTCTACAAGACCCACTTGCAGAGCTTGTTAAAATTGATCCTAAATCAATAGGTGTTGGTCAATATCAACACGATATGAAGCAAGCCAGACTTGACGAGGCTCTCGGTGGCGTTGTTGAGGACTGCGTAAATAAGATTGGTGTTGACGTAAATACCGCTTCATATTCTCTTCTTTCATACATTTCAGGTATTAATATGACAAGTGCTAAAAACATTGTTAAATACCGTGAGGAAAATGGTGAATTTACTAAGAGAAGTCAGCTACTCAAGGTGCCAAAGATTGGCGCTAAGGCTTATGAGCAATGCGCAGGATTTTTACGTGTGCCTGACTCTAAGGAAATTCTTGATAATACCGGTGTGCATCCCGAATCATACGAGGCAGCTAAGAAGCTTCTTGATGAGTTTGAATACACTCTTGAGTCCGTTGGACAAGGTCTATCCGATTTGCGTCAAAAATGCGCTAAATACGGCACAAAGAAATTAGCTGGCGAGCTTGAAATCGGTGAGCCTACACTTCTTGACATTATTGGTGAGCTTGAAAAGCCGGGCCGTGACGTACGTGATTCATTGCCACTACCTATACTACGTGACGACGTTCTTGGTATGGAGGACTTAAAGGAAGGAATGGTTATGACAGGTACTGTTCGTAACGTAATCGACTTTGGTGCTTTTGTTGACATCGGCGTTCACCAGGATGGTCTTGTTCACGTATCTGAAATTTCCGAAAAATTCATCCGTCATCCAAGCGAAGCTCTTAGTGTTGGCGACATTGTTACTGTAAAAATCAAGGCTGTTGACCTTAACAAAAAGCGCATTAGCCTAACAATGAAAATGTAATTTGCAAATTTAGACTGTTTTTTGACCATTATCACCAAAAAACAATGCTTGATTTTGTGCAAAATTAAGTAAAGCTTGAATTTTTTGTTGATTTTGCACAAATCACCGTAATAAATTTTGTTTAAAAAAGATATTTAAATTTATAATAGTTTCTGTTATAATATTTATTGTAAAATAAAATATTTGTGTCAATATTTGAAATTTTTACGTTTTAGGCACTAAAAATATGCTCACAAGCAAGGAGAATTTAAAATGGCAAGTTTGTCTTTAAAACACATTTATAAAAAGTACCCGGGTGGTGTAACAGCCGTATCCGATTTCTGTCTTGAAATTCAAGATAAGGAATTCGTTATCTTCGTTGGACCATCAGGTTGTGGTAAATCTACTACTCTACGTATGATTGCCGGTCTTGAGGAAATCACTGAGGGTGAGCTTTACATTGGCGACAAGCTAATGAATGACATCGCTCCTAAGGACAGAGACATTGCGATGGTTTTCCAAAACTATGCTCTTTATCCTCATATGACTGTTTATGAAAATATGGCATTCGGTCTTAAGCTAAGAAAGACACCAAAGGAGGAAATCAAGCGCCGTGTTGAAGAGGCTGCTGAAATCCTCGGCATTACTCACCTTCTTGACAGAAAGCCAAAGGCTATGTCCGGTGGTCAGAAGCAACGTGTTGCACTCGGTCGTGCTATCGTTAGAAATCCTAAGGTATTCTTACTTGACGAGCCTCTTTCAAACCTTGACGCTAAGCTCCGTGCAACAATGAGAACTGAGCTTACAAAGATACATAAGCGTGTTGGAACAACATTTGTATACGTAACTCACGACCAGGTTGAGGCTATGACAATGGCTACACGTATCGTAGTTATGAAGGACGGTTTCATCCAACAGGTTGACTCCCCACAAACACTTTACGATAAGCCGGTTAATATGTTCGTTGCCGGATTTATCGGTACTCCTCAAATGAACTTCATCAATGCTGTTCTTGAGAAGAAGGACGATGGCTTATACATCTCATTCGAGGGCAACTCACTCAAGCTTCCTGCTGAAAAGGCTGCTGATCCTGCTCTTGCTGATTACATAGGCAAAGAGGTTATCGCCGGTATCCGTCCGGAGTGCATCCACGACGAGCCAATTTACCTATCAACAATGCCTGAAAATGTTATTGACGTTAGCGTTGATATTACTGAGCTTATGGGTGCTGAAATTTACCTATACATCTCTATCGGTGAGCAAAATGCAATCGCTAAGGTTTCATCTCGTTCACAAGCTCGTGCAGGTGATACAATTCAAGTTGCTGTTGAAGCCGGTAGAATTCACCTATTCGACAAGGACACACAAAGATACATTATTCACTAATAAATACTTAAAAGACAGGTTTCGCCTGTCTTTTTTGTTATTTATCTTGACTTTTAATTTATATTTGATATAATGTTTATAGTGTTGTTTCAACACGAAGTTTTTAAATTTTTTAGCACATACTGAGGTTTCATTATGAAAAAGAAAATTGCAATTATCGGCTTTGGTGGTATGGGCTCTTGGCACGTAAATCACGCACTAAAGAGTGATGTTCTTGAGCTTGCCGGAATATATGATATTGATCCAATAAAACAACAAAAGGCTAAAGATATGGGTATATACTCATATGAGTCATTAGAGGAGCTTATAAACGACAAGAGTGTTGAGCTTGTAACAATAGCTATCCCTAACGACGTTCACCTTGACACTGTTGTTAAGTGTCTTTTAGGCGGAAAGCACGTTATCTGCGAAAAGCCTGTTGCTCTGTCCAGTGATGATCTTGAAAAGATGATTGATGCGTCAAAGAAATCGGGTAAGCTATTTACTGTACACCAAAACAGACGTTGGGACGTTGACTATCTTGCTATGCAACAGCTTGCTGATTCAGGTGAGATTGGTGCACCTATCAGAATTGAGTCAAGAATACACGGCTCACGTGGTATTCCTTCTGACTGGAGAGGCGAAAAGGAACACGGTGGCGGTATGATACTTGACTGGGGCATCCACCTTATCGACCAACTTATGCTTATATATAAAAATGAAGTAATTGATACAATAAATTGCGAAGTAACTAATATTACAAACAAAGAGGTTGATGATGGATTCTATCTAACAATCACCTTTAAGAGTGGCAAGGTGGCGTTTGTAGAGGTTGGAACTTACAACTTTATTGCTCTGCCAAGATTCTATATGAAGGCTGAAAAGGGTTCTGCCTTGATTAGAGATTGGCGTGAAAAAACACAGGTTGCCAAGTGCAAGTACTGGCATGAAAATGATGTTCTTCCTGTGCAAACAGCGGCAGGACTTACAAAGACTATGGCTCCGCGTGATAGCATAACACTTGATGAATACGAGCTTGAAATTCCAAAAAGCGACGTGCACGACTTTTATCGTCATTTCTGCCACGCGATCGACGGCGATTGCTCCCAAGATGTAACCCACGACCAAATGCGTCTTGATATGAAGATTATGGAATATGCATTTAAGTCAGCCGAGCTTGGACAAACTGTTAAATTTGAATATTAATAAAAAAGAGTTGCTTTCGCAACTCTTTTTATTTTTAGCAAAGCAAAAGGTGTACCGAAGTACACCTTTTAATTATTATTTAATATCTGCCGGATCAATACCATATTGAGCAGCTAGAATCAAATGCTCGATTGGAGAGATAAGATTCATATATTTTGCACGGCCAATAACTGTCTTTTGTGCAAATGCTGTCGTTGGATAACGTCCATGTAGAGTTCTCATTGAAAGGTCAAGTTGGTATCCTTGGTATGCACCATAAACCTTTTCTCCTGCATAGATTTCAATTTCCTTTAAGTAAGGGAATACAAGACCATTTGATTGATATACAATACGAATATCATCTGTTTCAACAGGATTTGGTATGTTTACGGAAACTACTGAGCTCTTAGTAGTTTCATCATAAGAGGTTGCACTTGCAATTGTAACGAATTTACCGTCAACCTTAGCTTGAATGTCATATGACATAACATGCTCTTCCGGTTTGCCTTGTACAATTACGTCGTTGAAATAAAGAACAACCTTAGATACAGTTTCTGATCCCTTTAGCTTGATACCACAGTAAGTTCCCTTTATAAAGTCTTGTGCGTACCAAGAGAAGCTGTCATCTGTGATTTGACCATCATTGATGTATGTAATATCAGAAATGTTTGAATAGTCAAATGATGATGAGCAATAAGCCTCACCATAGCAAGCTAGGTTACCTTGAGCTGATGAAGATGCTCTAAAGTAATCAAGATATCCGGAAAGGAATACACATTGCTCACCGTTTGCAATTGGCGCCGAAACCTCAGTAATAGCAGGAGCAATATTCTCGCCATTCAATGTAGACGATGTGAATGTAACCTTTACACCGGTTACCTTGGCATTACTATCTACCTCATATACCTTGATTTCTTCTTCCTTCCAAAGCTCACTAGCTGCGGTTGCAGTATCGGAAGCTATCTTTTCCCAGTTGCCGTTTATTTTAACATATACATCATAACCTAGCTCTGCACCATTTAGAACCGTGTGCATACCACCAAAGTTAAGCTTTACATTTTTAATAGAATAATCTTTGTCAAAATCGATCCAATAGCTTTGACCATCGTAGTCATTTGCTCTCCAATATGTACCATTGTGTCGGTCATTGCCAAGAAGTGGGTATTGACCTTGAGCTGATGTTGTTGCACTTGCCATACCGCCAAGAGCCGCATCAGAAACAACCTCTGCTCCTTCCGGAACGTCAAATTTTGGTTTGTTTACTGTTAAGTAGCCCCAAGCTTGAACCTCATATAGAATTGGAACGAGCCACCACTCGTGTGATGTAGCGTCAGGGTCTTTGTTATATGGTGCAGCACCATACTCAGTACATTCAACCTTAAGGTTTTTAGTTGTTGCATAGTTGCAATAAACGGGATCACCATTTTCGTCAACTATAACATCACCTGCTTCATTATATTGAGGAAGTACATTATCAAGCTTGATAGTTAGAACTGCCATATCGCCACCGATTACTTGGTAGTCCTTATCTACACAGTACTGCATTTGTTCATTATAACCGTGTCCAACCTCAATCCAAGTACCTTGAACAAGAGCCTTAACTGTATACTTGATGTTGTTTGTAACATCCTTGCCGTTTCTCTTAGTCATTGAAAGGTCTTGAACATTTGTACCACAGGTGTTACAAATTCTACGGTCAACAACCTCTTTACCACTTACGGTTTTGTATGTAGTTGTATAGTCGTCATCTGTAATGTCCTTGTAGCATTTACCACAGAAAGCACCATTGTGTTCAGGATACTTCATTGCGTAAATTGTAACTTCATTTACAGAATAGTAGTTGTTGAACTTCATACCAATATATTGAAGTGAGTCATCAATATTTGGAGTATCCGGACGTGCGCATGAGCCCGGACGCCAGAACTGCCATGAGTCCCACAGACGACCGTTGTTTAGGTATCTTGCAGAGCTATCTTGGTTCCAGTTACTGGATTGGTATGTTTTACCATTAGGTGCGATATTAGTTATTTCCTCTCCATTTGGACCCTCAGCATCTACTGCACTGATATTCCAAGCGAAGCAAGGAACAACCATAAGAACGCACAAAATTATAGCTAATATCTTCTTTTTCATATGTACTCCTTGTACCAAAAATTATTCTCTATTGTGTATTTTACCATATTATCGGTATAAAAACAAGTGTTTTTTGTAAATTTTTCATTAATTGTATATTTTATTCACACGCGCATATAATAATATTAAGGTCATTGTAACACAGCGCTGACCCCGTGGGGCGCTTGAATGCTTGCATTCTTTACAACGACCTTTTCTTTATTTAAAATATTCCTCGGCTTTTTTTGCATCAGTACCGATTTGCTTTGTAAGCTCCTCAAGAGAGTTAAATTTGACCTCTGCTCTTAAGTATTTATAAAAATTTACTTTTATATAAGAGTGGTACAGAATTCCGCGATATCCAATTATGAAGGTTTCCATATTAATATCGTTGCCATCATCAACGCTTGGACGAATACCAACATTTGTAACCGAGGGATATACATCCTCGCCTATTTCACACTCGGTGATATACACGCCTCTTTTAGGAACAATTTTTTCATCCGGTATTTTTTGATTGATGGTTGGAAATCCGATCTTTGAGCCAAGCTGCTTACCTGCTTCAACCTTAGCATAAACTGTATATTTTGTGCCGAAATTATCAAGCTCTTCAATCCTTCCGTTTTCAATCAAGCTACGTAAATGTGAGGAGCTGACTGTAGTGTTATCTATGGCTATTTTCTCGCAAATTTTGACACTCCCCCCGTTTATTTTGGAGAACATCTGTTCCAAATCTGTTGCATTTGCACTAGCACCCTTGCCGAATTTATAGTTGTATCCGCAGCTTGCTCCTACCGCCTTGAGTGAGCCGATTAGCACATTTTCAAAGAATTCGCTTGATGATAAGTTTTTTATTTCATCAAAGCTGTCAACAGCTACATAATCAATGCCGATTTTTGAAAAGGCCTTTATTTTTTCTTCAAGAGTAAATATGCTTTTGGAATTTTTAGGAATAGATGAAAAAGTATAAGCAACAGATTTTATCCCTTGCCTTTTTGCCTCATAAAATGCCTCACTCAAAACCTTCCTATGAGCATAATGACAACCATCGAACGTGCCGAGGGCAACAATTGTATTTTCATTTATTTCTGTTCTAGACATTGTTTTAAGGTCATAAACTATCATATTTGCCCTCCTTTTCAAAATAAAATTAACAAGTTATTATTCATTATACTATATTTTTTATAAAAATCCAAGCAAAATGTGATTTTTTTAACACAAATGGATTTTTTTGTGTTATCATATAAATGTTATAGAACTTTTTTAAGAGGTACATAAATGAAGGTTATGTGGATTGGCCACGGTGGCTTACTCTTCGTTTCGGGGAAAAATAAGGTTCTTATAGATCCATATTTATCTGATTCCTTACGCTTAATAAACAAGCAATTAAGACGTAGAACAAGAGTTAAGAAAAAGCTATTCAGAATTAAGCCTGATGCTATTGTTTTGACAAGCTCCCATCCTGACCGTAGCGACTTTAAGACAGTAAAAAAATATGCAAGTAAGTGGGGTAAATATACTCCTACCATTCTCGCTTGTGAAAACTCATTTAGAACTATTTCCAACTCTTGGATACTAAAAAAATCAAATATGATTATGTTTGAAAAGGGACTCGAATGGAGTCTTGGCGATATGACGATTGTGGCAGTTAGTGCAAAGACTGACGATCGCAGTGCTTTTGGTATTATAATTACGGATAACGAGGACGGAAAGAAATATTATATTGCTTCTAATACACTTTACAGTGAGGAGCTGATTAATGAGCTTCCAACAGATATTTTTTGTGCTTTCTTGCCAATTAGTGGTTCGTTCGGCTCTATGAATGCAATTGATGCAGCCCGATTTGCTAAAAAGCTAAGCGCTCAATACACTGTCCCTGTTCAATATGGTATGTTTGACAAGCTAAAGGCTGACCAATTTATTGTTGGTGGAAGAGTTATCCCCAAGATTTATAAAATTATTGATTTTAATGCTCCCGAGGATTCATTATATAAAAATGATGGTGTTGACTTTTTCTTTAACGAGAAATCGCCAAGGAAGAAAAAATCAAAGAAAATTGAAATTGATCACGATATTGATACAGTTACTGTCGATATTCCGATTTTGCTCCTAGGTGACGGTGGCAATCAAAGCAATTAATTTATTACAGCCTTTCTTTTTGAAGGGCTGTAAATTTTTTTGATATATTGTTGAATTGTGGTGCAAAATAGTATATAATAGTTAAATAATTTAGGAGGAAATGTATGGAGCCTTGGAAAATTATTGTAATAATTTGCGTAGCAATCCTGCTCATTGATATAGCTCTATTTACCATAGTGGTATATGCTTATCTAAAGGCATTTCACTCCCCTAAAAAAAGAAGGCTTCTTGCTCTTACTCCAAAAAGTGAAAAGAATAAAGAGCTGATACTTAGCATGAAAACCTCTGCTGAGTCATTAAAGAATGAAAAGTTCGAACCAATTTATATATTTTCAAACGACAAAACTAAATTGTTTGGCAGATATTATCACATAAGAGATAATGCTCCTCTATTCATTGAATTTCACGGATATAAAGGGACAGCATTTCGTGATTTTGCCGGTGGGGACATGCTGTTTAAGACATTTGGTCATAACACTCTTTTAGTTGATCAACGTGCACACGGGAGCAGTGGTGGAAAAAGCATTTGCTTTGGCATTAAGGAAAGACACGATTGCTTGGCTTGGGCAAAATATGCAACCGAGCGTTTTGGAAATATTCCTATTTTTTTGGTTGGTATTTCAATGGGTGGTGCTACTGTTTTGATGGCATCAAATCTTGAGCTACCAAGCAATGTCAAAGGAATAATAGCGGATTGCCCTTATTCATCTCCTAAGGAAATAATTTGCAAGGTTTGTAAAAAGGACTTAAGGCTACCGCCAAAATTAATATATCCATTTATCAAAATCGGTGCAATTATATTTGGTGGCTTTAATCCAAATAAATCAAGTGCTGTCGAATCTGTTAAAAGCACTAAAATTCCTATTTTGCTTATTCACGGCAAGGGCGACACTTTTGTGCCCTGTGAAATGAGCGAAAAAATTTATCAAAGCTGTACAGGCGAAAAGTATATTTGCACAGTTGATGGTGCTGAGCATGGTATGGCTTTTTTATACGATATGTCAAAATATGAGCATACTATCAAAAATTTTATTGATAATCAGCTCTCAAAAAATTAAGGAGGTTATATGAAAAAAAGTAAAATTGGACTTTTGAAAAGATTTTTACCTTATTATAAAAAGTATAAATGGATTTTGTTCTTAGATTTACTTTGTGCTTCTTTAACAACCGTTTGTGAAATAACTTTGCCTCTTATTATCAAGCAAATTACAAGTGAAGCAGAAAACCTTGGTCTTGAAAAAATTTTAAGAGACGATTTTATTAAGCTGGTAATCGGCTGTGGACTAATCTACATTGTACTAAGAATTATCGACACGTGTGCGAACTTTTATATGGCATCTGTCGGACATATTATGGGTACAAAAATTGAAACCGATATGCGACATGACCTTTTTGCCCACCTTAATAAGCTATCATTCTCATACTATGATAACACAAAGGTCGGCACACTTATGTCACGTATGACATCCGATTTGTTTGACGTAACGGAATTTGCACATCACTGTCCCGAGGAATACTTTATCTCCAGCATAAAAATAATATGCACATTTATTATTCTCTGCTTTATAAATCTACCTCTTACTCTTATCGTTTTTGCTACAATTCCTTTATTTGTTCTTTCTCTTGTATTCTTTAGAAAGAGAATGAAAAGGGCATTCAAGGAATCCCGTGAGCAAACAGGAATTATCAACTCTCAAATTGAGGACAGCTTGCTTGGTGTTAGAGTTGTAAAATCCTTTGCTAATGAGGATGTAGAGCAAGAAAAATTTGACAAGGGCAACAAAAGATTTTTAAACATAAAGAAATCTGCTTACTACGCAATGGGTGGATTTCAATCATCAACAAGGCTTTGCGATGGAATTATGTACATAGTTGTAGTTGTTGCAGGTGGACTTTTCTTAGCTTACGGAAAAATAAATGTAAGCGAGTATTTAATGTATATTCTCTATGTTTCAACATTACTTACATCTGTACGCCGTATTGTTGAGTTTACCGAGCAATTTCAACGTGGAATTACAGGAATTGAGCGTTTCACGGAAATTATGGACATCGAGCCTGAAATCACTGACAAAAAAGAGGCAAAGATTCTTAAAAATGTAGAGGGACGTGTCGAGTTTTCGGGTGTAACCTTTAAATACAACGACGAAGGCAAGGATGTTTTAACCAACTTAAATTTAAATGTGAATGCCGGTGAAAGCATAGCTCTTGTTGGTCCTTCCGGCGGTGGTAAAACAACTCTTTGCTCACTTATTCCTCGCTTTTATGAAATAAACGAGGGCGAGATTAAAATTGACGGTACAAATATTAAAGATGTTACTCTGACCTCACTAAGAGAAAACATCGGAGTTGTTGCTCAAGATGTTTATCTGTTCTCCGGTAGTGTAAGAGAAAACATCGCTTATGGAAAGCAAAATGCAAGTGATGAAGAGATAATTGAAGCATCTAAGCTTGCCGGTGCACACGACTTTATTATGTCATTGCCAAATGGCTATGACACTTATGTCGGCGAACGTGGTGTTAAGCTATCGGGCGGACAAAAGCAACGCATCTCAATTGCACGTGTTTTTCTTAAAAACCCACCAATATTGGTGCTTGACGAGGCAACAAGTGCACTTGACAACGAAAGTGAGCGTCTTGTGCAAAAATCACTCGAAACATTGGCAAAGGGACGTACAACCTTTACTATTGCTCACCGTCTTACTACAATCAAGGGTGCTGACAGAATTTTAGTTCTTACTGAAAATGGTATTGAGGAGCAAGGCTCTCACAAGGAGCTTTTGGAAAAGGGCGGTATTTACGCCGATTTATACAAGCTTTACTCAGCAGATTAACAAAAAACGGACACAGTGTGTCCGTTTTATTGTTTTTCTATCAATTCAAGCTTTTGTTTTCTTGTTAGTTTTTTGATTTGATATTCTCTTTTTTGTGCCTCTATCGAGCTTTCAAATTCTTCATAATACGCAAGTGTTACAGGTAAGCGTGAGCGAGTATATTTTGCGCCCTTGCCCTCATTGTGCACCTTTAGTCTTTTTTCAAGGTCGTTTGTCCATCCACAGTATAGTGTACCATCGGCACATTTTAATATATAAGTATAGTTTTTCTTATCCATTTGTACGCTCTTTCTCTATCCAAGCCATTAGTAGATTTACTATCTTTGTTTGTTGTGCTTCGCTTAATTCTATTCCTTTGGGAACCTTGTACCATTTGTATAAGCAACCACGACAGCAACAGGCACAAGCGTGTTGAGCTTTAAACACAGGGTGTCCGCTTGTTGGCGTTTGACTACCGTCGTTTGATATATAGGCAGGGGATAAGCGATCTTTTACAAAGCTAATTGCGTGTTCTCTTATCTTCTCTATCCCCTTTTGATTAATGTAGTCAATATCCTTTTTTGACAAATGAAATTTGCTTCTGAATTTTGACCTAGATAATTTATCAAGTGCATTTTCTATTGTTTGCATATTTCAAATATGCCGTCTGCTTTTTGGCAGACGGCATTCCTTATATTTATTCTTCTTCGGCAATTATTTGAATTCCAAGCTCTTTTAAGTCGTCCGGATTTGCAAACGAAGGACATTTTGACATAATCTCTGATGCATTTTGTGCTTTTGGGAACGCGATTACATCACGGATATCCTCAAGGCCAAGTAGCAAGGTAACAAGGCGGTCAAGACCGAATGCAAGGCCACCGTGTGGTGGAACGCCATACTTGAATGCATCGAGCAAGAAGCCAAACTTCTCGTTTGCGTCTTCCTTTGAAATGCCAAGAACTGAGAACATATGCTCTTGCATTTCTGTTGTGTTGATTCTTATTGAACCACCACCAAGCTCTGTACCGTTAAGAACTATATCATATGCTCTTGCTCTTACTCTGCCGGGATCGCTGTCAATGTATTGATAGTCCTCAACCATTGGCTGTGTAAATGGATGGTGCATAGCATAGAAGCGTCCATCCTCCTCGCTGTACTCAAAGAGTGGGAACTCAGTTACCCAAAGGAACTTAAAGTCGAATGGGTCGCATAGTCCTAGGCGCTTTGCACACTCGCAACGAAGAGCACCAAGAGTATCAAATACAACCTTATTTTTGTCAGCTACAACAAGGATTAAGTCGCCGTTTTCAAGACCGAGTCTTTCATTGATTGCGTTATTTTCAGCGTCAGTTAAGAACTTAGCGTAGGATGAAGAAATTTCACCATTTGTGTTCTTTAGCCAAGCAAGACCCTTTGCGTGATAGTGCTTAGCCTTTTCTGTTAGCTGATCGATTTCTTTTCTTGAGAATTTAGCACCACCCTTTACGTTGATTGCTCTTACAGAGCCACCATTCGCTACAGCACCGCTAAACACCTTGAACTCGCTATCCTTAACTATGTCAGAGATGTTATTTAGCTCAAAGCCGAAGCGAATATCAGGCTTATCTGAGCCGAATCTTTCCATAGCCTCATGCCATGTCATACGTAAAAACGGTGTCTTTAGCTCCTTGCCCATAAAGTTTTTGAAAATATATGCAAGGAAGCCCTCATTAATAGTCATAATTTCCTCTTCATCAGTAAAGGAAATTTCCATATCTATTTGTGTGAACTCAGGTTGACGGTCAGCACGAAGGTCCTCATCACGGAAGCAACGTGCAATTTGAATGTAGCGGTCAAAGCCGGAGTACATAAGTAATTGCTTATAGATTTGCGGAGATTGTGGTAGTGCGTAGAAATTACCCTTGTGAACACGGCTTGGAACAAGATAATCACGTGCGCCCTCTGGAGTTGGTCTGATTAGGTTAGGAGTTTCTACATCGATAAAACCATTTTCATTAAAGTAATTTCTTGTAAGATTTGTGATTTTTGAACGTGCAATAATATTATTTTGCATAGATGGACGGCGAAGGTCAAGATATCTGTGCTTCATACGAAGCTCAGCCTTAACATCGCCTGAATCATTTATCTCAAATGGTGGTGTTTGTGCCTTGTTGAGAATTTTAAACTCATCAACTACAATTTCAATATCGCCTGTTGGGATGTTTTTATTGATGGTTGCTCTTTCTCTTACAACGCCCTTTGCCATAAGAACAAACTCTGCTCTTACGATAAATGCTTTATCAAAGATAGACTTTTCTGTGTTCTCGTCAAACGCGAGTTGAACGATGCCAGAACGGTCGCGAAGGTCGATAAAGATAAGAGAGCCGAGGTCTCTTTGCTTTTGTGCCCAACCAAGAACTGTTACTCTTTGTCCTATATTTTCCTTTGATAGTGTGCCACAATAATGTGTGCGCTTATCATTTCTTTCAAAAATGTCCATATTGTCCCCCGTTATTTGCTCATTATTATTTCGCAAATATTGTCAATTTCAATTTCTTCTTGGCTGCTTTCTGCCATATTCTTTAGCTGAGCCTTGCCATTTTCAAGCTCACTATCACCAAGAATTAATGTATATTTTGCACCGATTTTGTCAGCATATTTCATTTGTGCCTTTAAGCTTCTGCCTGTTATGTCGCACTCTGCGTAAACTCCATTTTGTCTTAGCTTGTCTACCGCCTTTATAGCAAAGCGTCTCGCGTCCTTGCCCATCGGAGCAATATAAAGCACAGGCTGTGGCTCGTCCACGATTGCATTACCTGACGCCTCCATTGCTAAAATGAGACGTGTAAGTCCCATGCCGAAGCCGATACCCGGTAGGCTTGGGCCACCAAGCTGTTCCATAAGTCCGTCGTAGCGTCCACCACCACAGATTGTACTTTGGGCACCGATAGAATCGCAAATGAACTCAAATACTGTCTTTGTATAATAATCCAGACCTCTTACAATCTTAGGGTCGACTGTGTAGCTGATACCTTGTGCTTCAAGATATGATTTTAAGTCCTCAAAGTGCTCGTTACACTCATCACATAGGTGGTCAATTGTCTTTGGTGCTCCCTTTGCAATTTCCGAGCAAATTGGGCTCTTGCAGTCAAGCACTCTAAGTGGGTTAGTTTTTAGTCTTTCTTGACAGGTTGGACATAACTCATCCTCGTGTGATTTAAAGTACTCAACAAGTGCCTCTCTATACTTAGGGCGACAGTTAGGACAACCAATTGAGTTGATGTGTAAGCTAACATCTTTAATTCCTAAGGAATTAATTAATGTGTTCGCAAGAGCAATTACTGTTGCATCTGCACTCGCATCCTGTGTGCCGAACATTTCTGTTCCAAATTGGAAGAACTCACGGCTACGACCTGCTTGTGGCTTTTCGTAACGGAAGCAGTTAATTATATAGTAGTACTTAAGAGGCATAGCGTCGCTTGTCTTGCCATTCTCGATAATTGAACGAACAACTGATGCGGTTCCCTCAGGACGAAGAGCGAAAACGCGTCCCTCTCTATCCTCAAAGGTGTACATTTCCTTTTGTACGACGTCTGTTACCTCGCCAACGCCTCTTTTAAAAAGTGCAAGTTCCTCAAAGGTAGGTGTACGCACCTCTCCAAAGCCGTATAGGGAAGCTACCTCTCTTGCTTTTTTCTCTATTTTCTGCCAAACACGGGCATCTTGTGGAAAAATATCCATTGTGCCTCTTGGCTTTTGAATTTTATTTGCCATTTTTCCCTCACAGTCTATCACTATGTGTGCATAAAATATAGTAAAGTTTATTAATATATTATAGCAACCTTTTTTCGCTATGTCAACATTTTTTAAAATGTAAAACAAAAATGTCGGCAAATAGCCGACATTTATTTTCATTATTAAACTTGAGCTTCTATCTCATCAGCAAACTCTGCTGTTTCAAGACCATCAAAGTACGCTTTAATTACTGCACCCTCAAGCTCTGCTCTAAACTCTGCGTTAATTGGATGAACAATATCTCTATATGTTCCATCCGGATTTTTACGGCTCGGCATAACGATAAAGAACTTGTCCTTTGCGTTTATAACCTTAATGTCGTGAACTGCTAAAGCTCCATCAAAGGTAACAGATACAACTGCCTTCATTGGACCTTCCTTGAAAAATTTTCTAATTTTGATGTCTGTGATAATCATTTTTCTTCTCCTAATTCATATATCGAGTCATAACCTTGCTCGATGTTTACATATAGATTTTACCAAATAAATGTGAACAAATATAGTACAAAATGAAATAAATATGTGAAAATGTTAGGAATTTTTTATAAAATCGTGTAACTTTTTGTAAAATAAGGGGGTTTTTTTGATTATGTCAATAAAAAATACGAATTTTTCCTTTGAAAAGATTGATGATTTTTTCAACAAATCTCAAAAAATATTCTTTATTGGAATAGGTGGTGTGAGCATGAGTTCTCTCGCTACATATTGCTTGTATGAGGGTAAAAAAATTTTTGGTTATGACGAAGTAAGAAGCGAGGCAAGTAAAAAGCTGGAGCCGTTTTGTCATATCAAATACTGTTCTACTCCGGATAGTGTTTGCAATATGGATTTAGTTGTTTTTTCCAATGCGATAAGTGAAAGCTGTTTTGAATACAAGA
Source organism: Clostridia bacterium (assembly GCA_017624905.1). Classification (GTDB taxonomy): domain Bacteria; phylum Bacillota; class Clostridia; order Oscillospirales; family CAG-272; genus RGIG2000. Next base: position 57,876 of record JAGAMD010000030.1, read on the forward strand.
AGGCTATTGAGCTTGGAATACCAACACTATCCCGTGCGAATTTTCTTGGCTACATAATCTCAAAATACAAAACTAAAATCGGTATTAGTGGCTCTCACGGGAAAAGTACAACTGTTTCATTCCTTGCTAAAATTTTCGAGTATGCATCTCTTTCTCCCTGCGTTTTTTGTGGTGCAACAATGAAGGACTATGGCAGCACCCTTTTCTATAACAAAAAAGATATATGCATTTTCGAGGCTTGTGAATATATGGACTCGTTTTTAAGCTTGCCGGCTGACCTTATAGGCGTTACAAACGTGGACTTTGACCATCCGGATTATTTCAAATCACTTGACGATGTAAAGCGGTCCTTTTCCAAATTCACAAAAAATGCAAAAAGCATTTTCATAAATCTCGACGATAAAAACTCACACTATTTAAAAAGAGAAAACGCAGTTACATATGCAATAGATTGTGATGCCGATTACAAGGGAGTTATAAAAAAGGATGCGTTTGATGTTTATTATAACAAGCATTACCTTGGCTCTTGTAAGCCTAAGAATATGTGCAAACACTTTTTATATGATGCATTATGTGCATTTAGTATAGCACATAGCTATGGTATAGATAATTCAGCAATTTTTAGTGCACTTGAGGAGGCTGACGGAGTCAAAAGACGTCTTGAAAAAATCGGGAAGTTAGATACTGGTACGATAATTTTTGAGGATTATGCTCATCATCCAAGAGAAATCGAATGCACAATTTCAGCACTTCATAAAATGGGATACAAAAGAATATTTTGCCTTTTTGAGGCACACACATATTCACGCACATTTTATCTATACGAGGAATTTAAAAAAGCTTTTTTAGGTGTACACTCACTCTACCTATTACCTGTTTATAGTGCAAGGGAGAAAAATGCTTTTGGCATTGAGACCGAAAGGCTTGCCTCTGACCTTGGAGCTACTGTCTTGACAAACAAAGCAAAAATAAAGGACATTATCAAAAAATCAGGTGCCGATGTTGCTATCATTATGGGTGCCGGAACTCTTGGCGATATTAAAAAATATTTATAACTCTCTTTACTTTTTAATGTGCGTATGTTATAATACCCTTGATTTTAATGGGTAAGGAGAGTCTTATGGAGCAATATTCTTCACTTTCTTCCGTTTATGATGAATTAAATAGCGCAGATTACGATAAGCTAGCCAGCTTTATAGACTCGCAAATCAGGGAAAACGAACACGTAAAATCATCACTTGTGCTTGACCTTGCTTGTGGCACCGGAAAATTGACCTTTAAGCTACGTGAATATGGTTATGATATGACCGGTGTTGATTTAAGCGACGAAATGCTCTCTGTGGCGAAAAATTACGCATATGAAAATAAAATTGATGATGTTTTGTTTTTGTGTCAGGATATGAAAGAGTTTGAGCTTTATGGCACGGTTGACGCTTGTGTTTGCACACTTGACAGCATCAATTATTTAACCAAGCTTGACGATGTAAAAAGATGCTTTTCGCTCGTTCATAACTATTTAATCCCCGAGGGAGTGTTTATTTTTGATATAAATACACCTTACAGATTTGAAAATGTTTATGGAGACAATAGCTATATTTTAGAAAACGACTTTTCTCTTTGTGCTTGGCAAAATGAGTATAATAAGAAATCAAAAATCTGTAAGTTTTATTTGAGCATTTTCCAAGAATCCCAAGACGGAAAATACGAAAGATATGATGAAATTCAAAGGGAAAAATGCTATTCAATGAAGCAAATTAAGAAGCTACTTTTAGATTGTGGCTTTGAAATATTAAATGTCTACGGCAATATGGACAAAAAGGCAGCTACCGATACTGATGAAAAATGGTATTTTGTAGCAAGATGTAAGAAATAAAGAGAGGAATTAAAATGGCAAAGATTTTACGTGCTATGACAAGAGACGGCAGTGCCCGTGCTTATGTTATAAATTCTACTGATATTGTAAATAAGGCAATTAGCTATCATAATACTCAGCCAACTGCAACTGCATTACTTGGCAGACTTTTAACTGCATCAAGCGTTATGGGAACTATGCTACCGGAGGACGGCTGTACTCTTACTGTTGCAATCCGTGGAAATGGTATTGCAGGTACTACTCTATGTACTGCTGACTATTGGGGCAATGTAAAGGGCTACATTCAAAACCCAAATGCTGATTTACCACTAAAGTCAAATGGTAAGCTAGATGTTTCCGGCATTGTTGGTGGAGGTATTCTTTCTGTTTCTAAGGATGTTGGTGACGAGGTTCCGTTCAACGGTAATATTGAGCTTGTTAGTGGTGAGGTTGCAGAGGATATTACTCAGTACTATGCAATAAGCGAACAAACACCTACTCTATGTGCACTCGGAGTTTTGGTTGATACTGATTATTCCTGTCGTGCATCAGGCGGTGTTATCATTCAGCTTCTTCCGTTTGCTGACGACGAGGTTGTTACTCAGCTTGAGAAGAATGCTCCGCTACTAAATAATGTTTCCTCTATGTTTGACAAGGGAATGTCAAATGAGGAAATTTTAAAGGTTGCTCTTACAAATATTGAATTCGATATTTTTGACGAATTAGATGTTGATTATCTTTGCAACTGTTCAAGAGAAAGAACCGAAAAGGCACTTATTTCTATCGGCAAAAGCGAGGCTTATAAAATCTTAGACGAGCAGAAGGCTGAGGGCAAGGACTATATTGAGCTTTCCTGTCATTTCTGCAATAAGACATATAAGTTTTACAAGGATGATATTGACACCTTGTTTAATAAATAATTAAGAGCGATTTATTCGCTCTTTTTTTATGAAATTTTGTGCAAAAATTCTATCTTTTTCTTGTTTACATTTAAAATTATATATGATAAAATAGTAATACTAAATTAGCAAGGAGGACGAAATGGACAAGTTTGTTTTAAAAAGCAATTATCAGCCAATGGGCGATCAGCCAACTGCAATTGAGCAACTAACCGATGGCATTTTGCGTGGTGAAAAAATGCAAACATTGCTTGGTGTTACAGGCTCGGGTAAAACCTTTACTATGGCAAATATAATTAAAAACGTCAATCGTCCTACTATTATCTTAGAACCAAATAAGATCTTAGCTGCTCAGGTATGCTCCGAAATGAGAGAGCTGTTTCCTGACTCAGCTGTTGAATATTTTGTTTCCTACTATGACTACTATCAGCCGGAGGCATATATTCCCGGTAAGGATATGTATATTGAAAAGGATGCATTGGTAAACGAAGAAATAGATAAGCTACGTCATAGTGCAACGAGTGCTCTTTTTGAGCGTCGTGATGTTATAATTGTTGCGAGTGTTTCTTGTATTTATTCTCTTGGAGATCCAAGTGAATATCAAAAAATGCTCATAGATTTGCGTGAGGGAATGGAGCTTAGTCGCGACAGACTCGTTCGTCGTTTAATCAGCCTGAATTATGAAAGAAACGATGTAAATTTTGTGCGTAACAAGTTTAGAATACGCGGGGACGTGGTTGAAATCTTCCCTTCCTCATCAAGTGATAAGGCGATTAGAGTTGAGTTTTTCGGTGATGAAATTGACAAGCTTAGTGAGATAAATACTCTTACAGGTGAAATTTTAAGACACTTAAGCTATACTGCTATCTTCCCTGCTAACCACTATGTAGTTTCCGACGATAAGCGTGAGGCAGCACTCAAGGAAATTTACGATGAGATGGTGGAGCGAGTTGAATTCTTTAAGTCTCAAAATAAGCTGCTCGAGGCTCAAAGAATCGAGGAAAGAACAAAATACGATATTGAGATGCTACGAGAAATCGGCTTTTGCTCCGGCGTTGAAAACTATTCGCGTATTCTTTCAGGTCGTGAGCCGGGCTCAACTCCTTATACATTGCTTGACTACTTCCCTAGCGATTATATTATGTTTATAGACGAAAGCCACGTTGCTGTACCTCAAATAAGGGGAATGAGTGGCGGGGACCTTGCAAGAAAGAAAAATCTTGTTGAATTCGGCTTTCGTTTGCCATCTGCTTATGACAACCGTCCTCTATATTTTGAGGAGTTTTTATCAAAGCTAAATCAAACAATTTTTGTTTCAGCAACACCCGGTGAATTTGAAAAAAAGAACTCAACCTCGTTTGCTGAGCAGCTCATTCGTCCAACCGGACTTGTGGATCCTAAGATTGAAATCCGTCCAATTATCACACAGGTTGATGACGTTATGGGTGAAATTAAAATCCGTGCTGAAAAGGGTGAACGAGTTCTTGTTACTACTCTTACAACTAAGATGGCTGAGGATTTAACTGACTACTTAAATGCGAACAATCTAAAGGCAAAATATATACACCATAATGTTGATACTATTGAGCGTATGGAAATAATTCGTTCGCTCCGTCTTGGTGAATTTGATACTCTTGTTGGTATCAATCTGCTCCGTGAGGGACTTGATATTCCCGAGGTGTCTCTCGTTGCTATTCTTGATGCTGACAAGGAAGGTCTATTTCGCTCCGAAACATCATTAATACAGACAATCGGTCGTGCCGCAAGAAACGCCAAGGGTACAGTTATTATGTATGCTGACACGATAACAAAATCAATGAAGAATGCAATTAGCGAAACCGAACGTCGTCGTGCGATACAGACTAAATACAACGAGGAAAACGGTATTGTTCCAAAGACAATTAAAAAGGGTGTTTACGACATTATCGATCTTGGTAAAAAGAGCGAAAAGGCTAAAAATTCTAAAATGTCAGCACAAGACAAGGAAAAGCTTATTGCAGAGCTTACTAAGGAAATGCGTTCAGCCTCTGCTAAGCTGGAATTTGAAAAAGCAGCTTATTTGCGTGATAGAATCAAGGAATTAAGAATTACAAAGAAATAGGTAAAAAATGAAGGACAAAATAGAAATTAAAGGTGCAAGAGTAAACAACTTAAAGAATATTGATGTTACTATTCCAAGAGATAAGCTTGTTATTTTAACAGGTCTTTCCGGCTCGGGTAAATCATCTCTTGCATTTGATACAATTTATGCTGAGGGGCACAGACGCTTTGTTGAGTCGCTTTCCTCATATGCAAGACAGTTTTTAGGTCAACTCGACAAGCCTGATGTCGACTCAATTGAAGGGCTATCTCCTGCTATTTCAATCGACCAAAAGACAACCTCCAAAAATCCACGCTCAACCGTTGGCACGGTTACTGAAATTTACGATTATCTAAGACTTTTATACGCTCGTTTAGGTACTGTGCACTGTCCTGTTTGCGGCAAGGAAATCGAGCAACAAAGTGTTGACCAAATCATAGATAAAATTCTTTCTCTACCGGAGGGCGAACGCTTTTTAGTGCTATCTCCCGTTGTGCGTGGCAAAAAAGGCAGACACGAAAAGGTTATTTCAGAGGCTAGAAAAAATGGCTATGCCAGACTACGTATTGACGATGTGATTTACGATTTAAGCGAGGACATAGAGCTTGAATTGACAAAAAAGCACAATATTGATATAGTAGTTGACCGTCTTGTAATGAAGGACGGACTTCGTCCTCGTCTTGCTGACTCAGTTGAGAGTGCTTTGCGTGCAAGTGAGGGCAAGGTAAATATCTACACTATGCCACGAGAGGGCGAGGGCACGTTATACGAGTTTTCTACTAACTATGCGTGTGAGGAGCACGGAATCAGCTTTGGTGAGCTTGAGCCACGCTCCTTCTCATTCAACAATCCATTTGGTGCTTGTCCACATTGTCTTGGCATTGGTGAGATGAGAAATATTTCCCCGGACAAGATAATTCCTGACAAAAGCCTTTCACTATCAGAGGGTGCAATACAAGTAAACGGCTTCAAAACAATCGACAAGGAAAGCTGGACAGGTCCACTTTTTGCCGCTGTTTGTGAAAAAATAGGTGCATCTCTTGACACACCTTTAAAGGACTTTACAAAGGAGCAATTAAATGCTATTTTGTACGGTACAGGCGACGAATATTATACAGTTGACAGATATTTTGCTAAGCAACACAGACGACAAACTGTAAAGTTTGAGGGTGTTATAAAGACCATCGAACAAAGAATGGCTATGATGGGCAGTGAGTATTACGAGCAATTCATTGAGGAAACTCCTTGCCCTGTTTGTAACGGGCAAAGACTTAATAAACAAGCATTATCTGTTAGAATCGGAGGCAAAAACATTGATGAGTTCTGCCATCTGTCTGTAACGAAGGCACTTGAATTTGTGCAAAGCCTCAAGTTTGAAGGTGGAAGGGCTGAGATTTCAAAGGAAATTTTGAAGGAAATCAAAGCTCGTCTCGGCTTTATGAAGAGTGTTGGTCTTGAATATTTAACTCTTGCAAGAAAGAGTGCTTCTCTTTCAGGTGGAGAGGCACAAAGAATCCGTCTTGCTACTCAAATTGGCTCTTCTCTTGTTGGCGTATTGTATATTCTTGACGAGCCTAGCATTGGTCTACACCAAAGAGACAATTCAAAGCTAATAAATACACTTAAAAAGCTACGTGATGTTGGCAATAGTGTAATCGTTGTTGAGCACGACGAGGAAACTATGCTAGAGTCCGATTATATCATAGATATAGGGCCACATGCCGGAGTTCATGGTGGTGAGGTTGTTGCCTGTGGTACACCAAAGGAAATTATGGAAAATGAAAATTCTATAACCGGTGCTTATTTAAGTGGTAGACGTGAAATAGAAATACCAAAAACAAGACGCAAGGGCAACGGTAACAAGCTAAAAATTATTGGTGCTCGTGAAAACAATCTTAAAAATATTGATGTTGAAATTCCTCTCGGTTGCTTTGTAGCAGTAACCGGTGTTTCCGGCTCCGGTAAATCTTCTCTTATAAACAGAATTTTGCTACAAAACCTTTCAAGAACCTTAAATCGAGCAATTACCTATCCCGGCAAGTGCGACAGAATTGAAGGATACGAAAATCTTGACAAGGTCATAGCAATCGATCAGTCTCCTATCGGACGCACACCTAGGTCAAATCCAGCCACGTATACGGGTCTTTTTACAGAAATCCGTGATTTGTTTGCGAAAACCCCTGATGCAAAAATGCGTTCATTTGGTCCCGGTAGATTCTCATTTAATGTTAAAGGCGGAAGATGTGAATCCTGTGAGGGCGACGGTGTAAAGAAAATCGAAATGCACTTTTTACCTGATGTTTATGTCAAGTGTGATGTATGTAAGGGTAAGCGCTATAACAAGGACACCTTAGAGGTTAAGTTCAAGGGCAAAAACATCTCTGATGTGCTTGAAATGACTGCCGAGGAGGGAACACAATTCTTTAGTGAAATTCCTTCAATTGCAAAGAAGCTACAAACAATTTGTGATGTTGGTCTTGGCTATATTAAAATCGGTCAATCCTCAACTACATTGTCCGGCGGCGAGGCACAAAGGGTTAAGCTGGCAACAGAGCTTGCTAAGCGCTCAACAGGAAAAACAATTTATATTCTTGATGAGCCAACAACAGGCTTACACACTGACGATGTTAAGAAGCTAATTTATGTTTTGCAGAGACTTGTTGAGGGTGGCAACAGTGTTATAGTTATCGAGCATAACCTTGACATAATAAAGACTGCTGACCATATTATCGACCTCGGTCCCGAGGGTGGCGACGGTGGTGGAACTATCGTTGCAACAGGTACACCTGAGGAAGTAGCAAAGAATCCTAATTCCTATACCGGAATTTATGTTAAAAAGGCCCTTAATGGCTACAAGGACTAATAAAAAAAGGAACGGTAATCCGTTCCTTTTTCTTATGCTCTTTTTCTTGCGTAATAAAGAATCTCGCTTGTATCCTTTGCAAGCTGTTGGCTGTTTTTTGCTATCTTTGAGCTATACGCATTTTGTATTGCTTGTGCACTTGCAACATTATTAATGCCGGTGCTTACTCTATCCATAGCTGAGTTAACATCTCCAAGTGCTGCCATTTCAGCTTCGTGTTGCTTTTTCAGTTGTGTGCTAAGTCCTGCAAACCCTCTGTTTATGGAATCCTGCATTCTGTCAAAGCCACTTTCAATTGAGCCTCTAATTGCTCTTGCTTCTCTTTCAAAAACATCTAACAGCTCATTATGTCTTATGTGTGCATCAGTTTGTAAAAGTGCGTCTCTTACATCAAGTGCTCTGCCTGAATATATATAGTGAATTATCAAGTCAACGTTTGCAAAATCACATTCCTTGATGTAATTTTGATAGTTTTCCAGTAAGCAATTATATGTTATTTTTACAAGGGGTATGCTTATTTTTAGCTGTTCCTCAAGCTCTGCCTCTGCTTCCTTTTTCAAGGATGTAAGCTCCAAGTTTCTTGCACCAAGACCTTCTCTTTTTTCAGCCTTTTCGTTTATATAATCACTTGCACTTTTTAGCTCCTTGATATTGTAAGTAAGATCCTTGATGTTTGGTGGGAGCTTTGGAAATAAAAGTATAAACAATCCAAGCACAGGTAAAATTGCCGATAAAGCTATGCAAACGCCTATCATTAGTGCATCTGCTCCATTACCTAGGTTTGACATCTCATCAAGTGCTCTGCTTATTGAGAAATAAGTACCAATAAAGCATCCAACAACTATTAAAATTCTAATAGCCAGCTTAATGCTAAAGGCTACAATTCCACTGATTGCCTTCTTTTTTCTCTCCTCGTTATATGGAATACTGTCGTTATCTTGTAAACGATATTCATTATTCTTTATTTCGTTGTCTGATTTTTCTATCTTTTCCTTTATAGCTCTTAGCTTGTCTGCCTCGTTTGCTATTACCGAGAGTCCTGCTTTAATTGAGTAAAGCTCACTCATTATCACTTCTTGATTTTCCATCTAAGTCTCCTTTAAAATTTATCGAAAAAATTATATCACAAAATAGTTGCTCTGTCAACAATTATACAGCAAACAAAACATTTAAATTTCTTATATTTGGGCTTTTAATTCTGTCGTTTACACTATATGCGTGGCACTCAAGCTCGGTTGAGTCCTTTCTTGTTAGCTCTTGATTTTTAAGCTCGTTTATAATTTCAAGGCTTATACGCTCGATTATTTCTTTTTTGACATCTGCACTCTTTTCGTCATTAGGACTTGATATTAAATATTCAAGCTCGTTTGATAGGTGCGAAAGAATTGGTAGCTCCTTCAGTGCGTGGAATGTCCATTTATAGTATGGAATATATCTTTTGTTTAGAAGGAAAATTACTTTTAGTGTGGCATTTACAAACTCAAATATCGAGAGCTGTGCACCACCTGTTTCTCCTCTTTTTGCACAGCGATTATAGTTATACTGCCCTGCTTGAGCCATAAGTAAAAGGTTGCCTGCTAGCTTTTTGAGTCTTACATCCTCCGGTAGATATGCAAGCTTTTTTCGTATTTCGGTAAGCTTACCGAGTCCGTCATAAAAAACCTCTCCGTTTGTTGCCTCAAGTAATGCTTGCTCGGAAATATAAAACCATTGCATAGCAACAATGTCGCCATTTTCGGTTCCTGTTTTTTCTCTAAAGAAATCGCTCATACGAATAACTCCGTGGCGACTACCACCAACGGGATTTACGTTGCTTCTTTTATATGACATATACTCCTTTGGTAGCTTTAAATACGCACGTTCTAACAAAAATTCAGATTTAGAGTCAACCTCAGCCTCGTCCGGCAAGAATATACAAAAGCCAGGCTCAAAATCGTGGTCCTGTGATATTTCATCATCGTAGCCAAAGCACTCAGAGCCACTGCCGATAAGACCAATAGCTATCTTGTTTAAAAGCTCAGGAAAATCCTTTAGCATAGGTGCACCATATTCTAGGTAAAATTGTTTAGATAATTCAAGCCCCTTCATAAATACTCCTTGCGCGTTTGTTTAGCTCGTTTTCATAGAAAAAGTGTCCGTAATAGCCATAAACAGAGGCACACTTTTCACACACAAAGGCATAATAGCCATCTCTGTTTTGGTACGAGTCTAAAATTTTAGTTGACTTTTCTAGATATTCGTTTATTATGCTCTCCGCCTCAACCTCACCTAGCTCGTTTTCCTTTAATGTAGCAATATTTAAGTAGGTTATGGCAATTTCAAGCTCACCATTTAGGTTTTGACGCATTATAGATATAGCCTTATTATATAAATTCTCCGCCTCAGAAAATCTTTTCAAATCAACAAGAGCGAGAGCCATATTGTTATATAATCCTGCTAGTCTTTTATCATTTTCAGCAAGACTGCTTTCATAGATTTTTTGTGCTTTTTCAAACACAGGTAAGGCTTTTTCTGCCATATCAAAGGCTTTGTATACCGTGGCAGAATTAAGATATGTTGTCCCTGCTCCTATATCGTTTTCAATGCCCATTTTATTTACAAGGGCTAAAGCAGAGGAAACAGTAGCTAAAGCCTCGTCCCTTCTTGATAGCTTACGATATAGTCCCATAAGCTCATTTTTTAAAAGGAGCTTTGTACGATTATCTTTTTCGTTTTCCGCCTCATCAAGCCAAAATAAAATGTGCTTTTCGGCTGATTGACAGTCATTTTTTGAAAAATATTCGTCTAGCTTACCTAAAACACGATCAACAGAAATAGACATAATTTGCTCCTTTCATTTTTATAGCTTTATTATATCAAAAATCGCCTTAATTTTCAAGTATATTGAGTGGCGGACTTGAATAGAATTATAAAAAGAGGTGAGATTATGAAAAAGACTTTTTCTCTATGGGCATTATGTGGCTTTGCGTTTGTATCAGCTTTCGGTACAATTTTACATTATTTATATGAGTGGACAGGTGGCAATGCTTTTATAGCACTTTTCTCCGGTGTAAATGAGTCAACCTGGGAGCATATGAAGCTACTGTTTTTTCCTATGCTTGTTTTTGCTATTATACAGAGCTTCTTTTTCAAGGACCAAAAGAATTTTTGGTGTGTAAAGCTATATAGCACACTACTCGGTCTTATATTAATACCTGCAATTTTTTATACATACAATGGCGTTGTCGGCAAAAGTCCTGACTGGATTAATATAGCTATTTTCTTTATTTCCGCTGCTATTGCCTACTATTTTGAATCAAGACTGTTTAAGAGTGGCAAAATAAAATGTGAGCGAAAGAAAATCGCAATTCTGTCATTTGTGATTATTGCTGTTTTGTTTGGCTTGTTTACATTTTTCACACCAAGACTGGGAATTTTTCTTGATCCTGTCTTAGGCGGTTATGGAATAAGCTAATTAATATGCCTCAAGGTTGCCTAACCCTTGAGGCATATTTGTAATTATAAGATTTTTGATAAATTTTACTTGACAAGGCAAAAATTTAAGAGTATAATATCTGTGTTATTGGGGATTTGTGTAAAGGTAGCACAGCAGACTCTGACTCTGTATGTCTGGGTTCGAATCCTAGATCCCCAGCCATAGAAAAAGCGACCACCATTTCGGTGGTCGCTTTTTCTATCTATGGCTTGTGGTTCTACGGATTCGAACCCAGTTCTAAAATCGCTTTGCGATTTTGGATTGGGTGCGCAAGCAAGGCTAAAGCCGAAGTCTGCTTGCAAGCGAGAGGCTAGCCGAAGCTCATTTTCACGTAGGGAAAATGCCTCCTAGTTCCCTAGATGATGTTAGATATTGAGAGAGTTTTTGCTAAAGATAAACCTCGTCCCTTGTCTCCATCTCTTGTCTCTCCTATGGTCTTGGGAAATCAACAAAAATTCCTGTATTATACAAAAGATCTCCACGATAAGAATTCTCCGGCCTCCAGTCTTTTTCTTTTTCTAATATGTATATAGACCATAAGCCAACATTATCTTTATCTTTGCTGTCTTTTGTAACAGCCTTTGTTGCTATTCTGAAAACACCTTTTGTGGTTGTTATATCACACGAAGAATGATAAAATATTTCAACATATCCATCTATTCTAGATATATCATCCATAGTTCCCATATCTTCATACTCTAAGTATTCACCATCATAATATGAAAAAAGTTCTTGTGCTTTAGTCTCAAAATCATCAATTTCTTTAAGGGCGTTTTTCGCAAATAGTTTTTTTAAAGCATCTTGATCTGATTTTTCGATAGAATCTATAATTTTTTCTACCATTTTTTCCGGATCTGTATCAATAGAATTAACCATAAATAGCCCTCGACAAGAGCTTAAAAGTAATACCGGAAATATTAAAAATAAAACTAAAAATTTTTTCATAAATAGCTCCTGTTTAAATACGCATAGGTTTTATCAAAATCAATTATGAATCAAGTATTAATTAGGACAACCCACCGTCGCTGTTTTCCTTACAACAATTTATATTTTTGAAGCCAAACATGCCATCCCATTTGCTCAGCTGGATCTGATTTGTCAGAATGTTTTTGTATAATGCTCTTAATTATTTCTTTTTGATTTTCATCAACTTGCATGAATTCTATCGCACAAGCAGCACAACAAATTCTAACATTTTCATCTTCATGATTAAGTAAATATAAGAAATCGCAAGTCTTATTTGAATAAAAATCAGCAATATATTTAGCATTTTTTCTATAAATAGCTACACCTCTATTGCTTTTTCGAATCGATTTCATATCCGAATAATCAATTATTGACTCTGCTATATTTACTCCACGTAAAAAATCGTGTAAACATTTTTCATATGATTTCATATTTAATATCCTCTAAACATTCTTATTTAACCTTCTAATTATATTATACAACACCGCTTTTTGGTTGTCAAGAATTGCAAGAAGACCGTTTTTTCAATGTCTTTGTATTATTGACTTTCACTACATATGTGTGGTAAAATGTTAACGAGGTGATTTTATGACAAAGCAAGAGGTTTTAGATGGTGCTCTTGCTTTTTAAAAAGAAAGCTTCAAAAGAGGTATAACTATGATAATCGAAAAACGCATTAAGGAATTTGAAAAATTAGGATTTGGAATGTTTGTGCACTTTGGTCTTTACAGTGTACACGGCAAGGGCGAATGGGCACACAATATAAACATCACACCTAAGGATTACGAAAAGCTATTTTATTCCTTTAATCCTGACAGGGACTGGGCAGAAAATCTTGTTTTGACTGCAAAAAATGCCGGTTGTAAGTACATCACTCTTACAACAAGACACCACGACGGCTTTTCACTTTATGACACCTGTGGGCTAAATGAATACGATGCGCCACACTCACCTTGTGGTCGTGATTTAATCCGTGAGTTTGTTGATGCTTGTAACAAGCACGGGGTTATTCCGTTTTTCTATCACACGCTTCTCGACTGGCACGAAAAGAGCTACAAGGAAAATTTTCCAGAGTATTTAAAATATTTACGTGCAAGTATAGAAATCCTTTGCAAAAACTATGGCAAGATAGGCGGATTATGGTTTGACGGAATGTGGGACAAAAAGGAAGAAAACTGGGAAGAGGACGCACTTTATTCTCTTATTAGAAGCTATCAGCCTGATGCTATGATTATAAACAATACAGGTCTTTCTGCTCGTGGTGAGCTCGGTCATATTGAGCTTGACTCAGTTACCTTTGAGCGTGGCCGTCCAAAGCCAATAAATCTTGCTGAGTCCCCTAAATATATAGCAAGTGAAATGTGCCAAATTTTTGCTAACTATTGGGGTTATGCAAAGAGGGACTTCAGCTTTAAATCTCTTAGCGAAATTATCGAGGACTTCTGCGTTTGCAGAAGATACGGAGCAAACTATCTTCTCAATGTTGGCCCTATGGCAAATGGTCAGCTCCGTCCACTTGACAAGGCTATGCTTGACGCGCTTGGTGAATGGAGAGATATTTATAAAGAGGCGCTTTATCTACCTCGTCCAACTGACATTGAGATTGATGGCAAGGAGAAAAACTTCTTGCTTAAGGGTGATGACTGCTACTATTTCTTTGCACACGACCTAGGAGTAGCCGGCAACGTAAATGTTGAACTGTCAAAGGAAAACCCTAACTGCCATAATGTATTTAAATTTGACCAAAAAATTAAATCAATTAAGTGGATTGACAACGGCGAGGATGTTTTCTTTACTCAAGAGGGCGACAAGGTAACTATTGTTACTACACCTCAGCTATATGGTGAAAACCTAGTTGTAAAAATTGCAAAAATAGAGCTATAAAGCAAAAAATCCGACCATGTGGTCGGATTTTTATTTTGTTTTAGTTAAAATAGAGGTATCACAAGCTTCTTTTCTCTATATTCACTTGGTGTAACGCCACATATAGCTTTAAAGTTTCTCATAAACGAATAAACCGAGGTGTAGCCACAATCAAGTGAGCACTCAAGCACGGACATATCTGTGTTTTTTAATAAATAACACGCCTTGCTTATTCTAAACTGGTTTACAAAGGAATTATAAGAAATGCCAAAGCTTTTTTGGAAATACCTTGATATATACGAATAGGAATAGCCTAGCTTTGATGAGGCAGATGAGAGCGAACAATCATCCATATAATTTTTCTCAACAAATTCAAGTGCTTTATCTAGAAAATGGAGATTGAGTCTATCCTTTTCGACATACTCAGCATTTTGGTCAAATTCTGCTAAAATTGAATACAGGGTGCCTTTTTTCTTTAAAAGTGAGTCGTCTGCGCTTGTGTTAAAAAGCATTTCTACAACACTACTCGATGGTGCAAACTTATTGCTTTTTGGTACCTTATATAGGTGCTGAGATGAAAAGGCTTTTATAAGCTCCTGTGAAAAAATCCAATATCGGTGCTTTGACACCTCGCTAGAAAAAGAGTGCCTTTGGTTAGGGAAAATAAGCACACCTTCCCCTTTTTCTAATACATATAAGTTGTCGTTTATCGTTACTTTAGATTTCCCTTCAAGCACAAGAAAAAGCTCAAAGGAGTTGTGCATATGCTCATAAAATGAAAGGTTTTCTCCACTTTTTGTATAATAATCCTGTATTGTGCCAAAGTTTGAAAACTCGTAAATCATAAGTCCTCCAAAATGACAAATTTTACAAGTATATTATACACTAAATGACAATAAAAGTCAATATGCATGTGATATAATGATAATGGATTATTAAAGCTTAAGGAGAGTTTATGAAGAAAAGGTTCACTTTATTTTTATCGCTTATAGGTATTTTAGCTTGCCTATTTGCAATCTCTGTAAGTGCAGAGGTAGTAACATTTGAGACTTATCAAGAAAAGACTAACCTTACATACGACGAAACCGAGCTTGTTTTGTTCGACGATGGTATTGCTTATCCATCATATTACATTTTTGCTGACGACACCTCTTTCAAAACAGATTATGCTTGGCTAAACGAACAAGCAACAAAAAATTATAGCGATGCTAATGTTGTTGAGCTTTGTGTGCCAACAGGTGTTACAACTGGTGGATATTTTAAAAAGGACTCATCCTTTTCTAAAATAACCAAGCTAAACACCGGTAAAACTCTTACAAAAACCAATGGAGATTTTTATCAAAACCAAACTCTTACACACGTAACATTTGGAGAGGGCTACACAAACGGTGGTCTTAGCACGTATTTCTTTAATGGAGCTGTGGTTGAATATGTTGTCTTCTCTGACAACTCACAAATGACTACATTGCCAAATCAATTTTTTGGAAATTTGTCAACCTTAAAGGGTGTATATTTTGGCAACACAATTACTGCAATAGACGACGGAACATTTGACAAGATGACTTCATCTAACATATTTTTGATGAATACGCCAAATGATACCGAACCACCCCTTGTTTATTACTTTAAATCAAATATAATTGAAGCCAATTTTTACGGTTTTAAGGGAAACAGTGCAACTACAACTTGGGTTTTCCCAAAGGGAATAAACAGCTTTAGTGGTGGCATAAATATTGATAGCTCTAGTAACATTCCTAAAAATTTTGTATTTCTAACCGATAGCGTTGGTAGTGTTGTATTAAATGATGCAATTGGAAGCTCCAAATTAAATTCTACAAAAATTTATTTTCCAAATATTTCATCAAGTGATGCTACAAGCATGAGTGTTGTACCTAAAACAACTTACTTCTTTGGTGATGGCAAAAAAGCATCATATAATGGTGGCTTTGGCGAATTTACCGATATGCTAGAGAGTGAGCACATTCACAGTCCTATGCTTGATGTAAACACAGCACCAACCTGTACAGAAAAGGGTCTATCACAGACTCAATGCTTCTGTGGCATTGTCAAAAACAGTGTTTATAAAGACGCTACTGGGCACAACAGCAACAATCTAAATCCTCTGGTAATTGCTTGGATTTACGAAAACAATAATTATTTTTCAAACGCAAAATATCAACATAAGTGCGAGGACTGTAACGCGCTATATCTTGGTGAAGTGGTTGAAAATTCTTACCTCTTTATAGCTGACGGCTACTCTATTCCAGAAGCAACTGATAGCTCCGCTATCTCTCACACAATTAAGATACACAAATCCGGTATTGATGGCTATAAAGCAACAGGTGCTGATATAAAATATGGCACAGTTGCAGCAGTTGGCGATGCTCTTGGCACACCTATCTCCATAGTTAATGGAGAGCTAGAATGTGCAAGTCAAGCAGTAATAGCTGATATGACTGGAACAGATTATGTTAAGCTAGTTATCAAAATCTCAAATATTCCATCAGCAACAGATGTAAACTGCAACGCATTTGTAGCAGTTGGAACAAAGGTTTACTATCTATGTGGTAACCAATCACTTAGTGCAGCTGAACCAAAAAGACTCCCTCAATAATTAAAAGGACACCATCTCGGTGTCCTTTTTTATTAAACTATTCTTGCAATAAAGATTATCGCTGTTATAGCTAAAAGAATAATTCCTACTATGCGATTTAGAGTTTTTGCACTGACCTTATTGGCAATTTTTGCACCAATGAGTGAGAAAATAAGAGTGAAAACAATACAGTAGACGAGGACTAGAAGGTCAGGCTCTTCGCCAAGGGAAAAGTGGCTAAGTGCTCCTGTTAATGCAGTAAATGTCATTATAAATACGCTTGTGCCGATTGCTTTCTTTAAATCATAGCCCATCACAACAGTTAAAACAAATAGCATTGTTAGTCCACCGCCACCACCAACAAAGCCACATATAAAGCCTATCCCTGCACCACATACAATGCTCTTTATTAAAATTGCTTTTTTTGATTGATTTTTGATTGGATTTTTTGGCTCGGTTATTGGTCTAACTAAAAATTTTATTCCCATAAACAGTGAGGTAAGTATGCTATATCCACCTAGGAATGTAGGTGATGTAAAGCTACCAGCAATACTGCCGACAACAGTAAAGACAAGAACAAAAACCATCATAATCCAAGCGTTTTTAAGGTCAATGTTTTTGTTCCTTTTAAAGGTATAGGCACTAACTGCACTAGCCAAAACATCACTTGCCAAGGCAACTCCCATAGCGGTAAACGGAGACACATTTAAAAGTCCAATAAGAAGAGGTGTTATAACAGCTGAGGCACTCATACCAGCAAAGCCCGTGCCAAGTCCTGCACCAACACCAGCTAGCAACGATACAAATATTTTAAATAATATTTCAAGCTCCATACTGTCTTCCTTTCCTTATAAAGATAGAAATATTATACCATTTTACAAAAAAATAGTCAACAATTAAAAAAGGTGCATAGCACCTTTTTTATACTATTAAGCTCTTCTTTATTTGAGCTTGGTCACTTATATCGTTTTGTTCCATAAGCTTATTTACTGTTGTGTGGTATTTTTTTGCTATGTCCCAAAGGCTTTCGTTTTCTCTTGGGAAGCAAACGCGAACGCAACCACTGTCTCGCTTTATTTCACTTTCCTTTTTAAGTATGCCCGTGTCTAAAAGCTCTACTGTATTCTTATCATAAACTGAATAGGAAACAAAAACCTCAGCTGTTAAAAACATATTTTCATCATCAAAGCGAACATTTGTGTTGCCAAGGGAGAATGTGCAATTTGATATAGCATTCTTACTTATTTTTCCAACATCCGACTCATATTTTATTGGTAGCTCATAGCTTTGGCTAAGGTATTCCCACTTTCCATTTTCATCGGGTGTGCTTTTGCCTAAAATATTTACTAAAAGCTTGCCTAAGTGGTTGATTTTAGAGCCCTTTATTTCGCTTTTTTCGTACACAGGGTCAGCCATAACTGAAATTATTTCGCTAAGCTCCTTGTCTTTCCTCTTTTGTCCCTCACTAACTGTAAACGACGCATTTTGCTCTCTTGTAGCGGTAAATACATCTACGCTTTTATATGTTGTCTCCATATTATATTTAGTTGAATATGCGTCCTTTGTTACTTCAATTTCACCGTTTCTTGCTATCTCACATTCGAGCTCTAGATTTAAATCAAAGAAAAGCTCGTTTTTATCAGATGTTTGCTCATTTGAAATAGATAGCGATACCACTCTTGCTTCCGCCTTTACCATATCTCCAAGCTCGGCGTTTGGTGCTTCCACTATCTCGGAAAGAGGCATAGTCTTTGTTAAAATTACCTCGCCGTTTTCTCCTGTGCATAGGCACTTTACTGTTATCTCCCCACGCACATTTACAATGTCGGTCTGTGATTTTACATCTGTTAAAATCGCACCGGCATCACACCAAATAGGAACTATATTTTCTTCACCTGTTATATCAAGCTTTTCGCTAATTCTTATATTTTGCAGATTAGCGTTCATTATTTCCATTGTGTTTATTTTCTCTTTTTTTCTTTCAATGTATAGCTCGTCGGCACTTGATCTTGGTGTAATTTTTTCTCCTATATCACTATTTGCAAACGACATCACTCTGCTCTTCAGCTTTGTTTTAATTGACACCTTTCTTGGCGCTATAACACGACAGGTGGTGCTATCTACTGTTGTTGTAATAATTGTTGACCCTGTGTCGCTGTTTACACCTACCTTGGCATCATACGAGGTGCTCAAAGGGAGTGCACAGAGTTTTCCCTCGTCGTTTGTATAAATCAGTGAGTATGTAACCATTCCGCTAAATTCAAGCGAGTTGTCAGCTAGATATTTACTCTCCGGCAGAGGCTGTGCTCTTACAAGTAAAACTCGTCTCACCTCCGGTACATAATCAGGCAAGGAAAACTCCTCACTTGCCTCGTGAGTAATTTGTGTATCGCCATTTATTGTCATAGCTGTATCGACATTGTTTTGCTCATTTGTATCAAAGCTTGTATTTTCCATATTCCTCTCCTTATGCTTTTTTATTATAGACTATGCACCCTTTACTTCAATTATTACTTGACACTGACATCTTTTGGTGCTATAATCTATTTATTAATAAAATATTACGCGCATAGGAGAATATTATGCTTGATATTAAATTTTTAAGAGAAAATCCTGATGTTGTAAAGCAAAACATCAAGAATAAATTCCAAGATTCTAAATTGCCTCTTGTCGACGAGGTAATTAAGCTTGATAGTGAATATCGTGCTTATAAGGGCGAGGCTGACTCTCTTCGCGGTGGCAGAAACAAGCTATCAAAGGAAATCGGTATGCTTATGGCTCAAGGTAAGCGTGAAGAGGCTGAGGCTGTTAAAAAGCAAGTTACAGACAATGCTCGTCGTTTAGCAGAGCTTGAACAACTTGAGGTTGAATACCAAGAAAAAATCAAAAAGATAATGATGGTTATACCAAACATTATTGATCCATCTGTTCCAATTGGTAAGGACGACTCGGAAAACGTTGAGATTCAAAAGTATGGTGAGCCTGTTGTTCCTGATTTTGATATTCCATATCATGCTGAGATTATGGAAAACTTAAGCGGTCTTGACCTTGAAAGTGCAAGAAAGGTTGCGGGTAACGGCTTCTATTACTTAATGGGTGATATTGCTCGTTTACACTCTGCTATCATTTCATACGCACGTGATTTTATGATTGACCGTGGCTTTACCTATTGCATCCCTCCATTTATGATTAGAAGTGAGGTTGTAACAGGTGTTATGTCCTTTGCTGAAATGGATGCAATGATGTACAAAATAGAGGGCGAGGACCTTTACCTAATCGGTACTAGTGAGCACTCTATGATTGGTAAATATATCGATACAATTGTCCCTGAGGAAAGCTTACCTCATACACTAACCTCATACTCACCTTGCTTCCGTAAGGAAAAGGGTGCACACGGCATTGAGGAGCGTGGTGTATATAGAATTCACCAATTTGAAAAGCAAGAGATGATTGTTGTTTGTAAGCCTGAGGAAAGCCCTGTTTGGTTTGACAAGCTATGGCAAAACACAGTTGACCTCTTTAGAACTCTTGATATTCCGGTTAGAACTCTTGAGTGTTGCTCCGGCGACCTAGCTGACTTAAAGGTTAAGTCAATTGACGTTGAGGCTTGGTCCCCAAGACAAAAGAAATATTTTGAGGTTGGCTCTTGCTCTAACCTAGGCGATGCACAAGCACGTAGACTTAGAATCAGAGTTAACGGCAAGGACGGAAAGTATTTTGCACATACTCTTAACAACACCGTTGTTGCTCCACCTCGTATGCTCATTGCATTCCTTGAAAACAATATGAATGCTGATGGATCAATCAATATTCCTGTGGCACTCCAACCATATATGGGTGGAAAAACAAAAATCACTAAATAAGGATTTTATATGAAATATTACAAGATGAATATTGCAGGGCTTGATAGACAGCTTCCTATCTGCCGTGTTACTGATGATTTATATATTGCGGGTTTCGTCATTTTTGGCGACCCGGAATTAACCACTGCTTGTGCAAAGGAGCTTCTTGCCCACGCACCTGAGTTTGACTATATGATTACTGCAGAGGCTAAGGGTATTCCTCTAATTCACGAAATGGCTAGACTTAACGGCAATCAAAAATATATGCTTGCAAGAAAAGGTCCTAAGCTTTATATGACAAACATTCTTTCGTCCTCAGTTAAATCTATCACCACAGAAAAGGTTCAAACACTTTATCTTGATGGTGCTGATGCTGAGCTTATGAAGGGTAAAAAAATACTTGTTATTGACGATGTTATCTCAACCGGTGAATCTCTTTTAGCACTTGAAAAGCTAATTGAAGAGGCTGGTGGTACTGTTGCCGGCAGAATGGCTATTTTAGCCGAGGGCGACGCTATAAAGAGAGATGATATTTATTACATAGAGGAGCTACCACTTTTCAATAGCGACGGCACAACTAAGGGCTAAATTGTCCTTATCCCCTAAAACAATTTGTTAGGAGATTATATGGAGCTTAATAAAATCAAGTACAAAAGGCATATAAAGCCCTTTGATACATCAAAAAAGCCGATAAGGTCGTGGAAAATTCTTTCGTGGGTTGCTATGGTAGTTAGTAAAATACTAACTCGTGGCAAAATCGGAAAGCTGGAAAAGATTAATATGGAGGGCTTGAAGCCACCTTATATTCTCCTTTCTAATCACCAAACCTTTACCGACTTTGAAATTAATGCAATACTTACCTATCCGGAAAAGTTTCATAGTATTGCCACATTTGAGGGGCACTATGGCTTTTATGGTATTCGTGCATATCTTATGGAAAAGGTTGGCTGTATTCCGAAAAGAAAGTTTACTACTGACCCACATCTTGTTTCCTCCTGTAACACTGTTTTGAATGAATACGGCGATATTCTTTCAATTTATCCGGAGGCAAGATATACAGACATAGGCACAACCTCACCTATTTCCGATTCGTATGCACAGCTTATCAAAAAGTTCAACAAGCCTGTTGTTGCTGTTGTCCATCGTGGTAATTATCTTCGCGCGCCATTTTGGAATTGGCAAAGGGAAAGAAAGGTTAAAACCTATACCACTATGAAAAAAATCCTCGATCCTGAGGACATTGAAAGAATGTCTTGCGAGGAAATCATAGCGGTTGTCCGCCGTGAGCTATGGCACGACGAACACCAATGGCAAAAGGATAATAATATAATAATTGACGAGCCTTGGCGTGCAGAGGGGCTTCACAAAGCTCTTTATCAGTGCCCTCATTGTCTTGCCGAGCACAGAATGTTATCAAAAGGAAATAAGCTTTGGTGCGTAAGCTGTGGCAAGGAATGGGAAATGACTGAGCTGGGTGAATTACGTGCAACAAGTGGCAAGACCGAGTTTTCACATATTCCTGATTGGTACAATTGGGAAAAGGAAAATGTAAGGCGTGAGGTTGAAGAGGGCCGCTATTATTTTGAGGATGACGTTGATGTTTATGCTCTCCCAAACGTAAAGAAATTTATAAAGCTTGGCAAGGGTAAGCTAACTCACTCGCTTGAAAACGGCATAACCTTAGAGGGCCACTACAATGGTGAGGACTATAAAATCGTCCGTCCGTCTCGTGGTTTATATAGCATTCATACAGAATACAATTATTGCTTCTTGAAGCACGACCCTTGTATTCAAATCTCAATTGCTGACAACACCTTTATTTGTAATACGCATAAAAAAGATGTTGTAACTAAGGTTTATTTTGCTGTTGTTGCAATCCACGAAAAGCTAATGCGTGAACGTGCCGAAAACAAACAAAAAAAGCTTGATGCTGAAAAGCAAAAGGATGATAAAAAAGAATAAAGGCTACTTAAATGTAGCCTTTTATTTTTTGTATTTCATTGGCGTAAAGATTACTCCGTTTACATTTTGCTCTTTATCAGTTGGAACAAAGCCTAGCCGAGTGTAAATTGGAATACCATAGGGTGCTGCATTAACGGTAAATTCCTTTAGGTCATAGTCCTTTTTCATTAGGTTAAATAAATCCTTGCCTATGCCTAAGCGATGGTATCTTTTATCGACATAAAAATATCCTATATGGTTATTCTCTCTCATGCCAAGCACACCTACAATCTTACCGTTATGTGATGCTGAATAAAATGATATGTTCTTTTTTTCTCTGGTTTCTTCTATTATTCTTTTGTACTCAGCTCCCCCCTCAGGTGGAAAGACAGGAACTTCAAATTCAGAGAAAACCTGCCATACAAGGTCAAGGCACTCGTCTATTTTATCTACACCTGATTTTTCAAGCTTAATTTCATCCTTGCAAACAATTTTTAGGGGACACGTGTCGCATTTTGGACTTTTTGCAGTACAATATTCTCGTCCAAAAAGTACCATTCTATGACAGAAATCGCTCTGCTCCTTTGGTTCAATTAGCTCGGACATTATCTTCTCGGTTTTGACAGGATCCTTCTGTCCCTCGGGATACATACCAAATCTACCACAAATTCGCATACAATGTGTGTCTGCCACAATGGCCGGCATACCATAAAGGTCACCGAGAAGCAGATTGGCAATTTTTCTGCCAACGCCCTCAAATGTAAGGAGCGTTTCCATATCACTTGGAACTACTCCATTGTATTCATAGTGTAGCTTTCGGCTCTCTTCCTTGATGCTTTTTGCTTTCATTCTGTATAAGCCACAAGGCTTGATTATCTGTTCAATATCATTAATAGGTGCATCAGCCAAAGCCTTTGCGGTTGGATATGCTTTAAATAGCTCACGACAGACAATATTTACTCTTTCGTCTGTGCATTGGGCACTTAATCTGCCCATAACAAGTAACTTCCAACCATCACCCTCATACTCTAGTGAGCATTTTGCCTCGGGATAAAGCTTTTTAAGGAGCTTTACAATCTTGGCTATTTTATTTTTCTTCTCATTTTTAGTCAAAATCATACACTCCTCTCTACTTTTTATATTAAATTAACTCCAAACTCATCCTTTAAGACCTTGACTAGCTTACAAAGAGGCAAGCCAACTACATTGTAAAAATCACCGTCGATTTTTTCAACAAATGCACCTGCCATCTCTTGAATGCCGTATGCTCCTGCTTTATCAACAGGATTGTATTTTTCAACATATGCATTTATCTCACTATCACTAAGCTCACGCATTACAACAGCGGTTGTTTCGCTTGTTGAGTATGTCCTGCCACTGCATTTCACAGCAAGGCCGCTGACAACATAGTGAGTTGTGCCGGAAAGCAGCTTAAGCATTCTTTTGGCATCATCCTTGTCCTTTGGTTTGCCAAGAATTTCATTTTCATAAATTACAACTGTATCACAGCCGATAATTATCTCGTCGTTCTTTGCCTCAATGGTTTCTGCCTTTTTCCTAGCTAACAGCTCGGGAATTTTATATATGTCTAATCCCTTTTCAATGGTTTCATCAGCATCGCTTATCTTAACTGTAAAATCAGCTGTAACCATTGATAATATTTCACGTCTGCGTGGGGATTTTGATGCTAAAACAAGCTTCATTTTTACCTCATTTTACTCTTCTGAAATCGCCGTTTTTGGCTTTTTTGTTTTTGTAGCTTTCTATTATCTCATAACACTCATCTCTCGATTCGTCGCTGAAAATGAAATGATATGAAAAATCATTGATGTCGCTTTGCTTGTCAGCCATATAAATTGGAACACTATTATAAATGATGTTCCTGTGTCCATATATGCCACGGGCAAAGAATTTTGCTCCTTGACGGTCATTCATATAGCCTTTGCATTTATCACAACCGACCGTATCCTTTAGGATACACTTATGCGTTGTCATAAGCGGTAGCTTACCGTATACAACCATAGAATAAGATTTAAAATCTCTTGCTTGAGCCAAGTTTAACTCTGGAGATAGGACTAGTCCTTTTGCACCTGTTTTCATCAAATAATCGACACAGGGTCTATTAAATGCATTGAATCGATAGTCAAGCAGGATGTTAAATTCATATCTTTTTACTCGCTCTATTTGACCTATATTTGAGATAAGTGCCCATTTTGCTCCCTTTTCCTTAGCACTCTTCAAAAGATAGTCAATCTCGCCCCACTCACTATCAAAAACAACAGGGGGCATATGTACACCGTTTGATTTACCCGTATATTTTTCAAGTGGTACAAAAATAACATCAAAATAATCGCTGTTCTTTGGTATTTGATTTTCATCAACAAAGGTTGATGTTTTGATTTTTTGGACCCTTGGCAATGCTTGTCCCTCGTACTCTTTAATTTCAAGCTGAGAATTAGAGCTTAAAAGACTCGCAATAGCTGTACGCCTTAAATTATTAAGTGATGATACTCTCACCATTATGTCATCTGACTTCAAGACTTTGATTTTGCCAAGTGATAATGGAGTGTTTCCTAGCTTAGAGAGGCTCTTTTTTATATCCTCCTCCGAGATAGGGGCATTAATCGCCTTTTCTACAATGTCGCCATAGGCTACTGCTCTCTTTTCAAGAAGCTCGACAGTTAGCTTTGCTCTTTGTCCCTCATATAGCTCAGCTATCATATTGACGCTTGGCTTGTTTAGTGCTGTTTCATCTGTAATTATCTCGTTTGATGCACTCTTATCCTTATCTGTGCGCACTCCCAACATTGAGCTATTTATATCTTTGATAAAATAGCCATCCGTGAAGCCTTGGCGTGAAAAAAGCTCACCAAGTGTCTTAATTTCAAGCTTTGACGCATTCCTTTTTTCATTGATTAGCCTTTTCCAAATTGATACAACTCCACTTACATAGCTCTCACCCTTCATACGTCCCTCAATTTTTAATGAGGTAACACCGGAGTCTATGATTTCTGTTATATGATTTGATAGAGTCATATCCTTTAAGCTAAGTGGATATGAGGTCTTGCCGTCAATTGTATATGGTAAGCGACAAGGCTGAGCGCACTCGCCACGGTTACCACTTCTTCCACCTAGTGCATAGCTCATAAGACATTGACCGGATACTGACATACAATGTGCTCCGTGCACAAACATTTCTGTTTCGCAAGGTGCATTTTTTGATATATATTTTATGTTTTCCTTGTCAAGCTCACGGGCTAAAACCACTCTTGAATAACCAAGTGTTTTATATAGATATTCAAGACCGTCAAGATTGTGCACTGTGCATTGTGTACTTGCGTGTAGCTCTATGCTTGGATAATGCTTTTTTATTAGGCTTGCCACACCAAAATCAGCTACTATAAAGGCATCTGTGCCCATATTGTGTAGCTTTACCACATACCCAAGCATTTTAGTTAGCTCACGCTCATATAAGCAAGTATTAAGTGTTATATATACCTTTACACCATGTGCATGTGCAAGAGCTATCGCCTTTTCGGCTTCTTCTAAGGTGAAGTTTGTTGCACGTATTCTGGCATTAAACACATCTGTGCCGAAATATACAGCGTCGCATCCACCGTAAATTGCACCTACAAGGGCTTTCATATCGCCTGCAGGTGCAAGTATTTCAATTTTATTCTTCATAGCCAAGCTGACTTCTTAGTTCCTCGTTTTCTTTTCTCATTCTGTTTAAATTTGCTTGGTAAAGGGCGATTTGAGTTTCAAGATTTCTTACCTTCATTGAGTCCTCTCCGCCTTGACCACAATGGCTCATAGCACAGAAAAGTGCAGCCTCAATAAGTGAGCAATTCTTTTTATTTTTAAGAATATTAGTTATTTCATCCTCAACTGATTTTGCAACACCCTCTACATATTCACGTCCGTCCTCGCTAATAATACCGAGCTTAATGCCGTGAATTTCAACATAAATCTTCTCTTTCATTCCCTTTTCCTTTCAAACCTCTTGCAATTTTGAATGTTAGAGGCTATAATAAATTATAACTTATATTTTAATTATATAGTATAGTGACTTTTTTATCAAGTCAAATTTAAATTTTTTTGGAGTATATTATGATTAAGGATTGCAAAAGAATTGTTATAAAAATCGGCACTTCTACTCTTACCTATCCAAATGGTGCTTTAAATCTACGCAGAATAGAGGTTTTGGTACAAACTATTGCCGACTTTAAAAACGCAGGGCACGAGGTTGTTGTGGTTAGCTCCGGTGCTGTTGGTGCCGGTTATGCCAAGCTATCACTTAGCGAATATCCTAAGACTCTTGAAGAAAAGCAAGCCTGTGCCGCCGTTGGTCAAAGTCAGCTTATGAAAATTTATGAGAACTTTTTTGCAAACTACTCACACACAGTTGCACAGATCCTTATGACTAAGGATGTTGTTGATGACTCACACCGTCTTGAGCATGTAAAAAATACATTTAATACTCTACTCAAAATGGGATGTGTTCCTATCGTAAATGAAAACGACTCAGTTTCCTGTGATGGTATCCGTTTTGGTGGAAACGATACTCTTTCAGCTTATGTTGCAATAGCTTGTGATGCTGATATTATCATCAACCTCTCTGACATTGATGGACTTTATGATAGCGACCCGAGAAAAAACAAGGATGCTAAGCTAATCAGTAGAGTTGATGAGATTACCGACGAGGTAATATCTTATGCCGGTGGTGCAGGCAGTGAAAGAGGCACAGGTGGAATGCTAACCAAAATAAACGCAGCAAAAATTGCTACCGAAAATGGTATTCCAATGATAATTTTAAATGGTGAAAATCCACGCATTTTATATGATATTTTAGATGGCAAGCATGTTGGAACATACTTTGCCAAAAAGAAATAATAGGTGAAAATATGACACTACACGAAGAAATGATTGCTTTATGCCTTGGTGCTAAAGAAGCATCACTAAAAATCGGACTCGCTACCAAAGAGGAAAGAAACAGTTTACTTATAGCTATTGCTGACAGCATTAAGCAAAATTATGAATTAATTATTGAGGCTAACAAGATAGATTTAAGCAAGGCAAAGGAAAATGGTATAGCGGACGCTATGCTTGACCGCCTTATGCTTAACAAGGACAGAATATATGCAATAGCTGATGCTATTTGCCAAATTGTTACCTTGCCTGATCCACTAGAAAAGTGCGAAATATCGACACGTCCCAACGGATTAGTAATTGAAAAACACGCAGTACCTCTTGGTGTTGTGGGTATGATTTACGAGGCTAGACCTAATGTAACACCTGATGCTGCAACTCTATGCTTAAAGAGTGGAAATGCAGTTGTTTTGCGTGGTGGCAAGGAAGCTATCAACTCAAACAAATGTATGGTAAAAATAATTGGCGATACACTCGAAGCTTGTGGCTTTGACAGACGCACGGTTTCTTTAGTTGAAAACACTACTCGCGATAGTGCCAATGAGCTTATGGCTATGCGTGGTTATATAGATGTATTGATTCCACGTGGTGGCAAGGGACTTATTAAAAATGTTGTTGAAAACTCCACAGTACCTGTTATTGAAACCGGTGCCGGCAACTGTCATCTATATGTTGACAAGACTGCTGATATTGAAATGGCTCTAAATGTAGCACTTAATGCAAAGTGTCAACGTCCTTCAGTTTGTAACGCAATTGAGACACTTTTAGTACACAAGGATGTCGCAAATGAATTTTTACCAAAATTTTATGAGCTAACACGCAAATTTAACCTTGAATTTAGAGGATGTGCCGACACGTGTATGATTTTAGACGGTATTTCTCTTGCGACAGACGAGGATTACAACACAGAATACGACGATTATATTGTTAGTGTTAAGGTTGTAAATGATGTTTTCGAGGCTGTAACGCATATAAGAAAATATTCAACAGGACACAGCGAGGCTATTATCACAAACGACAAGGAAAATGCCGACTATTTCACAAAGGCTATTGACTCCTGTGCTCTATATGTAAACGCATCTACTCGCTTCACCGACGGTGGCGAGTTCGGATTAGGTGCTGAAATTGGCATTTCTACACAGAAATTGCATGTGCGTGGCCCTATGGGACTTGAGGCACTAACTACTCACAAATATATTATCAAGGGTGAGGGACAAACAAGGTGAAGGAAGTAATTTTATGTAAGTACGGTGAGGTCATTTTAAAGGGCGCCAACCGTTCCGATTTTGAGGCTAAAATGCTCAAGCAGCTCCATCAAAGAGCTAGACGTGTAGGAAATTACAAGGTTTTCTATTCTCAGAGTACTGTTTATATTGAGCCTCTTGATGATGAAGCTATTGATAATATTGACGAAATGGTGTACCAAGCTAAACACGTATTTGGTTTTGTTGGTGTTTCTCGTGCGTTCGCGTGTGAGAAAAACATGGACACTATTTTAGATGTTGTAAGAAACGAGCTTGCTCCTCGTCTTTATGGCTACAAAACATTTAAGGCAGAGGCTAAGCGTTCAGACAAAAAGTTTCCTATGACATCTCCTGACATCTCTGCCGAGGTTGGTGGAGTTGTGCTTTCAAGCGTTAAAGGAATTAAGGTTGACGTTAAAAATCCTGAAGTTGTTGTGCGTGTTGAAATTCGCGAAAACGAGGCTTATATTCACGCAGGGCAAGAAAAGGGAGCCGGCGGTATTCCTTATGGCTCAAGTGGACGCGGTCTACTTCTCCTCTCCGGTGGTATTGACTCTCCTGTTGCCGGATTTATGATGGCTAAACGTGGTGTTCAGCTTGAGGCTATTCACTTTGAGAGCTTTCCATATACCTCCGAAAGAGCTAAGGAAAAGGTACTAGAGCTTGCAAAAACCCTGACAAACTACACAATGCGACTACGTGTGCACGTTGTTTCACTTACTGAAATACAAGAGCTTTTACGTGATAACTGTGAGGAGGAATACTTCACACTTATGTTACGCCGTTATATGATGGCAATTTCCCTTAAATTAGCGCACGATTATGATTGTGAGGCTATTATCACGGGTGAAAGCTTAGGTCAGGTTGCAAGTCAAACAATGAAGGCGATAAATGTTACCAACTCAATGACAGATATTCCAATTTTCCGTCCTCTAATCGGTATGGACAAAGAGGAAATCATTAAGATTTCAAGAAATATCGGCACATTTGATACATCTACATTGCCATATGAGGATTGTTGTACTGTATTTACACCTCGTCATCCAAGAACTCGTCCGGAGCTTGAAAAGGTTATAGAACAACAAAATCGCTTACCATTTGATGAGCTTGTTGAAAAGGCTTATAAAACAAAGGAAATTATTGTTGTTAAGCAGTTCGGCGATAACAAAACAGAAGAATAAGAAAAACCTCTTGCAAAAATGCAAGAGGTTTATTTTTATTATTAGCCCACCGTGCCGTGTAGAGTAACCATTTGAACCTTGTTCTAAACAAGGTGGCGTCCGCATAATACCTTTTCTGCTTCCAACGTCTATCGCTCCCTCGTCCGACTTGCGTCTCATTAAGAGGAGGGGGATAGGAGGCCTGCACACCGGTATAGGATATAAGACTCCTTTTAATAAGTGTAGCTCGAATACATCACTCTATCACAAACATAGCAGGTTTAAAGCTAGTTTATGTTTTATAAGCAAATTTTATTCATCATCGTGGTCGATTATGTTAATCTTTGCATCAAAAATTGGGCAGATCTTATCAAGCTCCTTGCCCTCAACAGGAACATATGTATCCTCCTTTTTGCTTGAAGATACCTTTTTTAAAACATAATATTCTGTTGGTGTAACAGCGATATATGTGCTACCGTCAATTACACATTCAGAAATCACCTCATAAACGCTTTCGGTTCCGTCGTCGTTTTGAAATGTTAGAAAGTTTTTGTCCTTAGCCATTTTATTGTCCTTTCTTAGTCACTAAGACTCCAAATATATTTTATCATAAAATTATTTTTGTGTCAACATATCAATATGGATTTTGACTTGGTTTTAGTTGCCATTTTATTATATTTAAATATGGTAATATGTTCATATAATATTATGTACGATAATTTTACAAAGGCTTGACATTAATTTATTGATTTGACCTTTATAATATGATATAATTAAGTTGATTTTATAAAGGAGGCTCTATGGAACAGCTTATTTATATAGTAGAAGACGATGACGGCGTTTGCGAGGTTTATGATGGTGCATTCGAAGGTCTATACAAAACTGAATTTTTCGAAAACGGTGCTGATTTTTTCAGTGTGTTTTCTAAAAATCGCCCCGACCTTGTTATTTTAGATATAATGCTCCCTGATATGGACGGATACACCATTCTTTCCAAAATACGTGAAATGGATGAGCGTGTACCTGTCATAATTGTTAGTGCAAAAAGTGATGAAATAAGCTTTGTTAAAGGGCTTAACAAGGGTGCTGACGACTATATGGCAAAGCCATTTTCAATAATGGAGCTTTTGGCAAGAGTCAAAACCAATTTAAGACGAGCTAATTTGTATGTTACAAAGGCAGATGGATTCTTAGTTGATAACAACACATACAAAATCCTCTATAACAATGTTGACCTAGGACTCACTCTTAAAGAGTTTTTGCTTCTCAAGCTTCTTATTTCAAAAGCCGGCATAACTATCGAGCGTGAGGAGCTATTCAGAGAGGTTTGGGGCGAGAGCTTTGTTGGTGAGACTCGCACAATTGATATGCATATTGCCTCACTGCGTGAAAAAATAAAAGCTGTTGGTGGAGAGGATAACATAGTTACCGTACGCGGTGTAGGTTATCGTTATGATACAAAATGAAAAGAAAGCTCTTTTTTAGATTTTTCACAGTAACACTTGCCTCAACGCTGCTTATGTTTATCTTCGGCTTTTTAGCAGTTAGATTGAACACACAAAAGGTCATGACCGAAAGACTCGTTGAGGAAACAAAAATTGTTGCCCTTTTGCTTAACGACCGTTCGGAATTTGACGAGTTCAAGGTATACGAGGGAAACGATAAATTCCGTGTTACTATTATCGCCTTAGACGGCGAGGTTCTTTTGGAGAGCGACACAAGAGACATTCTAGAAAATCATAAGGACCGTCCTGAATTTCAAAATGCCTTGAACGACCAACCAAAAACAGTAAAAAGATATTCCGAGACCTTTGGGTGCGAAATGATATATTACGCTATGAAGGTAGAGCTTGATAATGAAACCGTTGTTTTGCGTTTGGCTTTACGCAGTAGTGAAATGACACCTTATTTGGCAGTAGCCTTGCCTCTTTTAGTTCTAGTGCTCGTTTTTGCGATAATATTATCAATTGTAATTTCACGATTTATCTCAGCGGGAATTTCATCAAAAATAACTGCTGTTGGCGACAGCCTAAAAAGTCTTAACAAGGGCGAATATGCACCGATAAAGGCAGACGGAAGCGAGCCTGAATTTTATTCAGTGTTATGTGAAATCAATGAATTAAACGAAAACACTCACGCACACATTTTAGAAACCGAGCGTGAAAGAACAAAATTAAACAAGGTGCTTGAAAGCATTTCGCAAGGTATAATTGCGGTAAATTCAAAATGTGAAATTGTTTTTGCTAACAAAAGTGTCGTTTCTATGTTTAATAGCTCAGCTAATAATAAAATTTTGCTCGATTTAATAAAGGATATTGACCTTTACAATAAAATTTCTTCTGACATATTTGAAAGTCATTCTTTTGAATACAAATACGGCGAAAGAGATTTATCTATCACTATTCGAGCACTTTTTGATGACGACATCAAAATTTCTTCAATAATTATAATAACCGATATTTCAAACGAGCGTCTTGTTGCAAGGCAGAAAAGTGAGTTCTTTGCAAATGCCTCGCACGAATTAAAAACTCCTATTACAGTTATGCAAGGACTTTCAGAGCTTTTGCTTGACGAGGATTTGAGTGATAGTGCGAAAAAGCGTATTGAAAGAATCCACAAGGAAAGCTTACGTCTGGGCTCGCTTATATCAGATATGCTTAAATTAAGTAAGCTCGAAAAGGGCGAGGATGTTGACACTACACCGGTTAATGTAAATCTTGGAAATATTTTCTTAGAGGTATTTGACGAGCTCAGCGAGAAAATGGCTGAAAAACGCATTTCCTATACAATAAACGGCGAGGCTAATATCAGCATCGATCCTAGAAAGATATATGAAGTTGCAGAAAATTTATCTTCTAATGCGGTAAACTACAACAAGGAAGGTGGCAAAATCACTGTTGACCTTTTAGAAAATGACTCGCTTGTGAAAATTTCCGTATCCGACACAGGCATTGGAATTGACAAAAAGCACATTCCTATGTTGTGTCAACGCTTCTATCGTGTTGACAAATCACGCTCGAAAAAGACAGGTGGCACAGGCCTTGGCCTTGCTATTGTAAAGCACATTTGTGCTCTTTACGGTGGCACACTTGAAATTGAAAGTGAGCTTGATGTTGGCTCAACATTTACTGTAACATTCTACAAGAAAAACGAAAAGTAACATTTAAAGCGGTTGCAAAATGCGACCGCTTTTTACATTGTTTTTACATTATTTTTACTGCCAAATGGTTTCTCAACTTTCATTGTTTTGTTAAAATATGAGTGTAATTTATTTTGAAAGGATTAATTATGACTCTATTTTTTAGTATTCTTACACTAATTGGTGGACTTTGTCTTTTTATGTTCGGTATGAGCCTAATGGGCGATTCTCTTGAACGTGCAGCCGGAAACAAGCTGCAAGCATTACTTGGCAAATTCACCTCAAACAAAATGGCAGGCTTTTTAACAGGCTTAGCTGTTACATCGGTTATTCAATCATCATCTGCTACTACTGTTATGGTTGTTGGCTTTGTAAACTCATCA
This sequence comes from Clostridia bacterium, assembly GCA_017624905.1. Classification (GTDB taxonomy): domain Bacteria; phylum Bacillota; class Clostridia; order Oscillospirales; family CAG-272; genus RGIG2000. The sequence goes on from JAGAMD010000030.1 coordinate 91,105, forward strand.
CTTATGACATTAAGACAAGCGATTAATGTTATTATGGGTGCTAACATTGGTACAACTATTACAGCTTGGATTTTATCACTCAACTCATTACCAAGTGAGGTTGGTGTTGCACTTGAGTTTTTCAAGCCTAAAACATTTGTTCCTATTCTTGCTTTTGTTGGTTTACTCCTCTTTATGTTCTCAAAATCAAGCAGAAAAAAGGATATTGGCACAATTCTTTTAGGCTTTGCAACACTTATGTTTGGTATGGATATTATGTCAGACGCAACTAACAACCAAGAAATCCGTGATATTATTTCATCAGTATTCGGTTTCTTTGGTACAGACTCACCTCTTGGTTGGTTTGCTCCTTTAGTTGCTGTTTTGGCGGGTACTGTATTTACTGCGGTTATTCAATCCTCCTCCGCATCAGTCGGCATTTTACAGGCTCTTGCTCTGAATGCTCCTGCCGGTGCAATTACAATAGGCTCCTGCTTCCCTATCATTATGGGTCAAAACATTGGTACCTGTATAACAGCTGTTTTATCCTCAGCAGGTGCAAACAGAAATGGCAAGCGTACAGCCGTTGTTCATCTTTCCTTTAATATTATAGGTACTACTATAATACTTGTTGCGTACTATATAGTTCGTATTATATTCTCAGTAATTGGAGACGACTTCTTCCTTGGTTGGAACGCAAACGGTCTTTCCATCGCAACAATGCATACATTATTCAATTTTGCCACAACTCTTATCCTTCTCCCTGCATCTAAGCTACTCGAAAAAATCGCATACAAGGTATTTCCTATTAGCGAGGATGAAAAGCAAAACAAGCTTGTACTTGATGAAAGACTTCTAAATACTCCTGCCGTTGCTCTCGGTGTTTGCCGTGATGCAACTGTTACAATGGCAAACGATGCTATAAATGCTTTTAATTTAAGTCTTCAATCGTTGGTTACATATTCCAAGGAAAGTGCTGACGAAATAAGAAAAATGGAAGATAAAACCGACCAATACGAGGATGTAATTGGTACATACTTAGTTAAGCTAAGCGGTCACCAAACCGGCGACAAGCTAAGTGATGAAAGCACAAGACTTTTAAAGCTGATTGGCGACTTTGAAAGAATCTCTGACCACTCGGTAAATATTTTGGAGTCTGCAGAGGAGCTAAAGGAAAAGAATATAGAATTCTCCGAGGAGGCTCGTAATGAAATTGCAGTTTTAAGTGGTGCTGTTAGCGAGATTTTGTTCCTTTCACTTGAAGCATTTACTAAGAATGACTTATCAATAGCAGGACAAATTGAACCGCTGGAAGAGGTAATTGACGACATTAAGGACGAATTAAGAACAAGACATATTTACCGTCTACAAGAGGGACATTGCTCAATTAGTGCAGGATTTATTTGGTCTGATATTCTTACAAATCTTGAAAGAACTGCTGACCACTGCTCCAACATTGCTGCTTGTATGATTGATACTGCAAACGACAACCTTAATATCCACGAATCCGTTCGTGAAATCAAAGGCAACAAAGCACAATTTGAAGAGCTTTACGAGGTTTATTCCAAGAGATATACACTACCTAAAAATGTATAATAATAAAAGGACGAGGTTTCTCGTCCTTTATTGTTTTTGATTTTTCTCCATTCGTTTCCAGCTTATAAAGCCATAGATATCGTTAGCTAAGAACATCACAAAGCACATTATCATTGGAATGTATGATGGGTTTTCTATTGATGCTAAAACCCAAAGAATTATTAATACTATATCGTTTGCAGAATAGCCGATTGCATAATAAGGTGAGCGCATAAAGGTCATATAAACTGCCAAAAAGCTTGTAGCAACCGAAATTGTGCTGAAGATAAGATTTTCGGTGTCGAGTGCCCAAAGTATAAAATAAAAGGCTACTGTAACTACTACTGTCAAGACTATCATAAGAACGATTTGATATGGTTTCATTTTGTGCACCTCAACGCTCTTTGACTCCTTGTATGGATGTCTTATCCAAGAAATAGTGGCAGCAAGTGCCATAGGGGCACTCATACCGAGGTATGTTATCATCTCACCGTAATATTCAAAATGAAAGGATATAATGCCATAAAAAACTGCGAAAACAATGCATAGAATTTGTCCTATAACATAACCCTTAGCAACAAAAATAAGAGCAGTTACACCTATTAATGAGCAAATAAGTGTAAGGTAGTCCTTTTTTGGCACACACAAAAAAGATGCTGTAACAACTACAAGCGAGGTAATCCACAAGCAACGCTCAAATATAGTTAAGTCCTTGAAGGGATTTTTAATTTTACGCATATTTACTCCTTTCTTTTAATAAAATGTTGCGTAGCTTATCAGCCCTTAGTTTTGTGGTTTAGAAGCAAGCAAGACAAGGCGCACCACAGATGGGGGGACGATGGCAATCTTTGTGATTGTCGAGGTCGCCATCGAGGAGCTACGCAGATTTGCGATGCTTATCAGCCGCAAAAAAGAAAAAGCATCTCTATGTATCTTCTAAGACCTAACGATACATAAAAATGCTACCCGGTGGCAGTTTTAATTTTTTCTGAAACAATTATATCACCTTGGCAGTTATTTGTCAATAAAAACTATTGCAAAGATAAATTTTTTGTGATATACTAACTAGGCAAATAAATTTGCAGAATTACTCAAGTGGTTGAAGAGGCGTGACTCGAAATCGTGCGCTAATATCAGAAACCACATTTTGGCAAACCCTTTTGCCATCTGGCTTCATCGCCTCTTGTCGTTCAATTTTCAAAACATTATCTAACGGAAAATCTAACGGATTTTCTCCCAATCTAACTAAATACGCAAGCGTATCGAAGTGGTCATAACGGGGCTGACTCGAAATTTTGTAGTCACTTTGGAACCTCCCACCTTAAATCCCTTGATTTATAAGGGTTTTCCGCAGTTCAAATAAAACTTAATACGTTAGTTCTCTCCTAC
>JAGAMD010000031.1 GCA_017624905.1 Clostridia bacterium
TACTAATACAGGAAGCAATACAAACACCAATACAGGTGTAGAGACAAGCTATGTTGTAAGTGTTATCAGTGCAGGTGGTACTAAGCTTCAAGGTGTTAAGGTTTATGTTGCTGACAAGGATGGCAACATTAAAAAGGAAGGTATTGGCACAACTGACCAAAACGGTTCAGTTACTCTTAAGCTACCACAAATGGATGGATATACAATCTCACTTGAGGATGTGCCAAAGGGCTACAAGGTAGAGGATAGCTATCCAATGACCGCAACAGGCGCTACAATTACACTTGTATCAACAGTAATTGATAGCAGCGAGAGTGCCGGTGCTTCTTATCAGCTCGGTGACATTATACACAACTATGGAATCGGTTCACAAACATTTGCGGATATCTTAAAGGAGAAAGACGCAATTGTTCTTAACTTCTGGTTCACCACTTGTAAATATTGTATTGAGGAGTTCCCTGATATGGAGGCTTCTTATGCAAAATATAAGGATAAGGTTGCACTTTTCGCACTCAACAACAATACAGACGACAACGATAATGACGTTGTTACATTTAAGAAAACATTCTATTATGCATTCGGTGAGTATGCAACACTTCGTGCTGCTCTTAAGACAAAGGATTCACCTGTAAAAGCACTTGGTGATGCTATTTCCTATGAGGTATATAGCGAGACAAAGATTGCCGAGGCATTTGACTCACTTCTTCTTGATGTTTTAGATGCAACAGATAAAAACGCAGTAGCGGATGCTATGGCAGAGGCTATTGAAACAGCTATTGCAAGTGAAAAGGATTCAAAGCTAAAGACAGCACTTGCTAATTTTGCAAAAGCTCTAAAGGATGCTGACACAAATGACGAGGCAGCCTTGAATAGCGTATTTGAAAACGCAGAAGAGGAGCTAATCGCTTCGTTCGCACTTGACCTTCCAATGGCTAAGGATAATAACCACATTGAAAGCAAGTTTGCAATTACAGGTAACCCTGTAACAATTGTTATTGACCGCTATGGTATGATTTCATTTATGCACACAGGTGCTATTCCAAATGAAAAGTACTTTGATGCACTCTTTAACTACTACACAGTTCCGGACTATAAGCAAGCTATTTTCAGCGATATTTCACAGCTAACTCCAACTGTAAAGCCAAATGTAGAAATGCCAAGCCAAGAGGAGCTTGAGGCTACTCTTAATAATGGTGAAATCGACGTAACCTACGAGGCAGAAACCAATTCAAGCGATGCTGAATATGCATGGCCATTTGTAATCACAACAAAGAACAACGTTAATTGTATTAAGCCATCGAATTTCGACCAAGATACATCCTTTGCTGCACTACACGCAAAGGTAAATCTCAAGGCCGGTGAAGCATTTGTGTTCGACTACTTCGCTTCAAGTGAATACGGCTATGATGTTCTTTATGTGTTAGTTGACGGCAAGGATATTTATAACATTTCCGGTGAAAGCGATAGCTGGAAGGGATGCTGTCCATATGTTGCACTTGAGGACGGCATATATGATATTACATTCGTATATTTAAAGAACATTTCAGACTACGAGGGTGACGATGCAGTTTACCTAAAGAACTTCCAAGTAGTTAACGCAACTGAGCTTGATGCAATGGGTGTTGAAGCATACATTCCTCGTTCAGCGGTAACAGACTTAAACGAGTTTGGTAGTGATTTTGAAAACTATGTAGAGGTTGTTTTGGGTAGCGATGGCTACTACCACGTTGGTACAGCTGACGGACCTATTCTTCTTGCAAATCTCATTGATTATACAAATTTCTCCGACGAAATAATACTTACACTACAAATCTCAAACGACGGTAAATTTATGGTTAATGGCGTAGACTGCTACAATGACCTTATCAAATATTGTAACTACGCATCTAACTCACAAATTTATTCATATTGCTCAGTAACGCCAAAGCTTAAGGAGTATCTTGAGGCTTTTGTTGACCAATTTACAGGAGTTGGTGAGGGCAATCCTAACCAATGGCTAACACTTTGCTACTACTATGATGCATACGGCACAAATGGTAAGCAATTTGAGGACCCAATCAAGGGACTTGCTCCATTCAGTGCATACGAGGTTAAGTATGACGAGAATGAAAGCATTGCAAACGTAGTTGAATACAACAGAGTAATTATGCCAAGAGGCTTGCTCTATAGATTTACTCCAACAGTAAGCGGTGTATATCGTTTTACAACAAATAGCATATATGAGGTTGATGGTTGGATCTTTATCGGCGACCACGACACATGGGTAGCAAACGGAGATAGAATTCTCTATACATATTCTGACGAGGGCGAACGCTTCTGTCCGGATCTACTAAAGGATTTAGATGGCGACGGCAAGCTTGAAACCGACTATACAAACGCATCAATGGTTGCATATATGGAGGCAGGTAAGGATTATTATATTGACTTTGCGTACTATGACCAATATCAATATGGTACATTCACCTTCAATGTAAAATACCTTGGTGAAACATTTAATTACTTTATTTCAGCATCTCCGGGACTCTTTACAACAGAGGATGATGAGATGCAGGGCGACATTATAGCAGGTGGTATAGACGTTGTTCTCGGTGAGGACGGCAACTATTATCACAAGCTGGCAGATGGCTCAAAGGGATCACTCCTTTATGCTGACTTCCACCAATATACAGGTATTTTTACAACTCAATCAATCGAGGATATACTCGAGGTTGGCGCATTTAACTTTGCTGTTACAGACGTTGACCAAGAGGCAATTGCTTACCTAAATAAGTATGGAGAAGCAGGACTTCGTGAGCTTTGGGGAGATAACTTCCAAGACAACTGGGACTACTACCAAATGGACGATATCATCGATGAAAAATATCACGGATATATCTACAATGGCAAATACGTTGCATATGGTGTAACATATGTTGAGGATGCGGTTACCGGTGAGGTAACAATGGTTAAGCCTGACATACCAAAGGATGCAACTTTAGCACCAGATTACACAGCACTAATTGAAAAATATGTTGAGCTTAAGCTCGATGAAAAGGACTATCCTGAAAGACAAGGATGCGTTGTTGTAACAGAGGAGCTTGCTGAGGCTCTGCAAATGCTAATGGATAAATTCACATTCGCAGGTGTTGAGCATTCTTGGACAAAGCTTTGCTACTACTATGATTATCTAGGCGCATAAACTGCCGATTAATAAAGAAGGCGGTGCTTCGGCATCGCCTTGTTAATCCTAATGGAGAAAAAGATGAAAATTAAATTGATTTCACTTGCTTGTATTTTGACAGCTGTTTTACTTGCGTTTTGCTCTTGCTTTGGCGGTGATAAAACTGACACAAGCACAAATACCACCTGTCAAACAAACACCAATACACAAACAAATACAAGCACAAACACCGACACAGAGCCGACTGAAATTACATACACTGTAAGGGTTGTGGATTTTGACGGTGCACCAATCAGCTCGGGACTGTTTATTCAGCTCTACAAGGATGGCACTGAGGTTGGTGGAATGAAAAAGGCTAACTCAAACGGTGAGGTTAGCTACACACTAGAAAAGGGCGAATATACCTTTGAGGTAATTACTGCCGACGGCAAATCTGTTTTAGATGCAAGTAAATGCGTTTTGACAGAGAAAAAGCCTACAAACGAGGTAGTAGTTTACGATACAGTCGATGATAATTCTATCACAATCTATCCATACGACGAAAATCTTGGCGAGTCATATGCCTATGAGGCAAAATTTGTAACCGAGGGTGCAACAATCGTAGATATCGATAAAATGTCATACTATATTTTCCAACCAACAAGAGGTGGAATTTATAGATTCAGCTATATTTCAGATGTAGCTTTGACAATCGGCTACTATGGTAGAGCAGACTATGTCCTTGATTACAGTATTGCGGATGTTGTAGATGGAGCTTTTGAGGTTGAGGTTTTAAATGATAGCGTTTCAAACGACGGTGGCGGAACAACACGTATGACCATAGGTGTCAAGTCGCTAGCTGTAAAGAATTGTATTCTTGTAATTGAAAGAATTAGCGATCCTAAGCCGGAAACACCTCGTGTTGATTACGTAGGAACGGAAATTCCAAAGGAAACTTGTAAATATAATTATCTTAACTATGGATTTATTGATTTAGATGTTACAAATCCAAATTTGACCATTGTTTACAATAAAAATGACGGCTTTTATCATTACGAAACAGAAGACGGACCAATTGTTCTTGTAAGAATTAAATCGCATAGCAAATATATAGCATCATTCTTTGAAATGTGTGAAACAACAAACCTATTCGCTATAATTAAGGATGATAACGGCGATCCAATAAGATATGAAATATACAACTCGATGATTAATTCATACGCTGAAAAGTGTGATGATGCCGGTGTTGTTCCTTTAACTAAAGAGCTTGAATATGCTATAAAGAACATAGGAGAGCAACAGGGCTGGTGGGGAGATAACACCATATTCAAGGACGGTGGCTCAACAGACAAGGACGGAAACGTTATTGAGGGTACACCTCTTGAAGTAAACAAGGATGTAGCTTGGATGTTCGCTTGCTGTTACGTGAATGAAAATGCAAAGGGATCACAAGAAAACAAAATTGTTATAACTGACACAGCCGAAAAGAAGGAATTATATGCAAAAGTAGACAAGGGATGCGAGATTTTTATAAAATCCAGTCAACAAATTAAGGCTACCTTGACAGTTGAAAATGCTAATGGCTTAGTTGTTACATATAATTCACAAGAATATACAGCCGATGAAAATGGACAAATAGTAATTGTTATGAGCTCCGGTACTCCTATTGAATTTTCTATTGAAAACACATCAGAGGAAGATAAGGACATAACATTTACATATATGACATATCTAGGATAAAATATATTAATTGCGGAGGCAAAAATGAATAAAACAAGAAAAATTCTTGCTTGTGTTATGCTTTGCTTACTAGTATTGACAGTGCTCTTAGTAAGTGCTTGCGGAGGAAACAAAAACTCAGATACTAACTCCAACACTAATACTAACACAGAAAGCAATACCAATACAGAAAGCAACACTAATACAGAAAGCAATACAAACACAGAAAGCAATACTAATACAGATAGTGGTTCAACAGACGAAGAGCCTGTTTACTATTTTGTATACATAATGGACCAAAACGGTAAGGCAATTGAGGGAGTTGAAGTCCAAATTTGTAAGGATGGCTTGTGCTTAAGAGCACAAATTACAGATGCAAACGGTATGGCAAAGTTTGAATACTTTGAGGTTGCACCATTTAAGGTACAAATCAACACAGTGCCGGATGATTGCATTAAGCCTGAGGAAGAATATTTCCCATTCCCAGAGGGCGAGACAACAGCAATTGTAACAGTACAAAAGCAACAAACATATACAGTTACAGCATCAGATTTACACGGAAACAAGCTTCCAAATATCTTAGTTGAGCTTTATAATGCTGAAAATGATGAGCTTGTAGAAAGCGTAGTTACAGAGGAAAACGGCAGAGCTGTATTTAAGGTTTCTCCTGCTGAATATTATGCAATAGTTAAAAATGCATACGATAACAGTGCATATGTATTGACAGGTAACGAGGACGGCAAGCTAACATTTGAAAAAACAAAAAATGTCCAAGCACAATTTGTTGTTTTGGAGGATGAAATTGATTATATAGTAACACTAAGTGGCGACCAAACAAAGGTTGGTGGAGTTGAAGTAAAGCTATATAATGAGGATTTTGAGGTTGTAGGAACAGTAAATACCGATGAAACAGGTAAGGCAACCTTTAAGGCTGTAAACGGAACATACTATGCAACTGCAGAGATTGATGGTTGCTACATCAAGCCCGCAACCTTTGAAAAGGACAAGGAAACCTCAAAGATAGTAACACTTGAAGATGTTCAAGCCGGTATTGACAGAGAGCACCCAATCTTTATCTTAGGCGATATTGATGTTACAATAAACGCAGGTGAGCAGGTTTGGTATTATATTCCAAATGCAGAGGGTAAATTTGTTGAAATCGCTTCAGAAACAGCCGTTGTTCGTCAATCTGCAACCAACCATAAGGCAGATGAAAATGGTATTATTAAGTTTGAATTAATGCCAAGTGCTGATGGCGGTGTAGCACTAAGATTTTCAACCTCACTTGCAGAGGGTAGCGATAACATCACAGGCAAGGTATATATGCCGGGCTCAGAGAAAACACCTCACGAGCTTGATATTGATAAGGCACTTTCCGATGGTATGACGGTTGAGGTTAAGGAAAACGGTAAGGTTTACTACACCTTTACAGCAACAATGAAGGGCACAATAACCGTTGCAACAGAAAACGAAAATGCAGTAATTACAATCAATGGCAATCCATTCAAGAAGTCTGTAAAAGAGGGCGATAAGGTTGTAATTTGCTTCTATACCGAAGCACAAGAGGGCGACAATATTGTTCATCCTGAGGCAAGTATTGAAGCGACAATTGAATATGAGCTTCTAAAGACTAACTATGAGATAACAACAATAGTTGATAACCAAAAAGAAAGTGTATCGGTTGAGCTATACGAAAAGCTTGGTGACGGTACATACGAAAAGAAATTTACTGCAACAACAGATGTTGATGGTAACTATATTTTCGATAACTTAACACAAACAGCTGATTACTATATAAAGGTTAAGCTTCAAGCAGGATATGAAACACAAGAGGAATATATTCCATTTGCTGATGAAACCAAGCTTGTAGTTTACATAAACCACGTAAGAGATGGAAGCCGAGAATATCCATATCTAATTGCTTCCGGTGAGGAGGACACAACAACAGAAACCAAGGTTGCACTTGACGGAACAACAAAATGGTATACAGCATTCTATGTTCAAGGCGCTGAAATTTCTATTGATAATGGAAATGCAACAGTTAAGGTTTATACTCTTACAAGTGCAGACGGTGAGCCGACACTCGTAGCTACTTTAACAGGTAGTGCGTTGCTACACACTGTAACTGAAGAGCTAGGAACAACAGCTCGTATTTTAATATCTGTTGAAGGTGAAGCAGGTGAGGTTACACTTTCATTTATAGCTCCGGAAATTGAAGAATAATAAAAGGATGCCACACGGCATCCTTTTTATTTGCAACAGAACCTTTTTGCATCTATCGTAGAAAAAGTCAATGTAGCGAACAGTTTTTATTTTCCGTTTTACAAGAAATAACCGTTCAATAAAAGCTAAAAAAGGCAAAAAAGTGAATAAAACGTGAATATATTCACGAAAAGATGAATATTTAGCATAAAAAAGCGAAAATATTCACAAAACTGTTGACAAAAACAAAATGCAAGTATATAATAAGTAGGCAAATACAACAATATATAATTTAAAGGAGAACAAAAATGAAAAAGATTATTTCAATTGCACTAACATTTGTAATGCTCGCTTCAATCGTTTTTTGCTTTGCTTCATGTAATGGATCAAAGGAGCAAGTAAAGCTTGTAAACATTGGACTTACAGAAGAGGAATACGCATTCGCTATGAAGCTTGATAACACAGAGCTTCAAGCAAGCTTCAATGAATACCTTGCAGAAATCAAGGCAAACGGCACATTTGATGCTATTATGGCAAAGTATTTCCAAAACGAGGGCGAAAAGGTTGGATACAGCTATGTTGGTGATGGTTCAGCGGCTAATGCAGACGGTACAACAGGCGAGGGTAAATTTGTTGTAGCAACAAACTGCCCATTCTCACCATTTGAATATGTTGATGGTGGTAAAATCTACGGCGTAGATATGGAAATTGCTGCCGGCTATGCTGAAAAGCATGGTCTTGAGCTTGTAATTAAGAACATCGACTTCGATGCAATTCTTCCGGCTCTTGACGCGGGTTATGCAGATATCGGTATGGCTGGTATGACAGTAACAGCTGACCGTGCCGGTTACCTCTTTACAGACAAATACTATAATGCATCACTCAACGTTATCGTTGCAGCTGACAACACAGATTTCGACAACTGCAAGACAAGAGAAGATGTTGAGAATGTTCTAGCCGGTCTTAGCGGCAAAAAAATTGGTTATCAAACAGGAACAACAGCTGTTGACTATGTTGGTGGCTTTGAAAACATCGAGGGTGTAAGCTATGATACAGCTGCTCTTGCAACATATGACCTTGTTAACGGCAATCTTTATGCTGTAATTGTTGATAACGCTCCGGCTGCTGATATTGTAAATTCATACAACCAATAAATTAACGATTGATTTCCCGTGATTTTTATTGCGGGAAATTAATATTATAAAGGAGAACTAATGAATTTAGCTGTAAAATGGCAAATTTTCGTTAGCAAGATGGCTAGCGAGGAATACATAATTCTAATTTTCAAGGGACTAAAAACAACAGTAAAAATAGCAGTATTTGGTCTTATAATAGGTATAATAATCGGTACTTTGGTTGCAACCGTAAAGGTAGCACCTAAATACAAGCTTATTGTTCGAATTCTTGATAAAATATGTGCAGCATATACTGCGTTTTTCCGTGGTACACCTATGGTGGTACAGCTTCTTTTTGCGTATTATGTAATTCTTCCTTTACTAGGGATTAAGGGCGTAGATGCGGAAATTGTTGGTATTATAACCTTTGGACTTAACTCCGGCGCATATGTTTCCGAGATAATGCGTGGAGGAATTACCTCTGTTGACAAGGGACAGTTTGAGGCGGCAAGAGCACTTGGACTTGGATATGGAACGGCTATGATAAAAATAGTTATTCCTCAAGCAATAAAAAATATTATGCCAACGCTTGGTAATGAGTTTATAACTCTTATAAAGGAAACATCGGTTTTAAGCTTTATAACTGTTACAGACCTATTTAAAGCATTTAAAACAATTGCTGAGGCAAACAGAAACTATGAGTATTTGATTCCATACACAATACTTGGCTTAATTTACATTGTGCTCGTGCTTATAATAACATTACTTGTGCGTATAATTGAAAAGATATTTGCAAAGAGTGACAGAAAAGCAGAATCTCCTAAGAAAAAAGCAAAGGAGAAGGTGAACTCATGAATGAACAAGCAATAATTCAAGATGAAAACGAAATAGTTTTAGACGTTTATGGCATTACTAAGAGTTTTTCTGACAATCACGTGCTAAATGGAATTGATTTAACCGTACGCAAGGGTGAGGTTATTGTTATTCTTGGCCCATCGGGATGTGGAAAATCTACATTTTTAAGATGCTTGAATTGCCTTGAGGATCCAACCTCCGGAGAAATTATTTTCGATGGAGAAAACCTAGCGGATATGAAGGTTGATATAAATAAACATCGCCGAAAAATAGGAATGGTTTTCCAAAACTTTAATCTGTTCAATAACAAAACAGTTTTGAAAAATATCACACTTGCACCTACTCATATTGCCTTAAAGGAACTACGTGCTAAAAAAATAAAGAATTTCTTTATAAAAATAGGAAATTTCTTTAGAAAAAATAAGAAAGAGCTTTTGATAATAGAAAAAACAAAAAAAGAAATAATCAAAGAGTCAAATGATAATGCATACGCGCTTCTTCGTCGTATAGGTCTTGAGGATAAGGCGAATGAGTATCCATCAACCTTGTCAGGCGGACAAAAGCAGAGAGTTGCTATTATAAGAGCCTTGGCTATGAATCCAAAGGTAATGCTCTTTGATGAGCCAACCTCGGCACTTGACCCTGAGATGGTAGGCGAGGTTCTAAACCTTATTAAAGAGGTAGCAGACGATGGTATGACAATGGTAATTGTTACTCACGAAATGGGCTTTGCCCGTGAGGTTGCAACTCGCGTTATCTTTATGGACGAGGGCGTAATTGGAGAACAGGGAACACCAAGTGAGGTGTTTGACAACCCACAAAATCCAAGGACTAAGCAATTTTTCAATGCTATTTTATAATTAGAGTGGCTGCAAGGAATATAAAACAAAACAGACAAGAAGGTCCATTAAAAAAAGGAAGAGAACTTGCGAATAGCAAGTTCTCTTTTCATTATGTCTATTTTTAGCCACGAGCACTTACACTGCTGTACACAAGTACAGCGACGGCTACGTGCTTATGTCTTTTCTATCCCTTTCGCACACTCTAAAGCGGCTGCAAGGAATATAAAACAAAACAGACAAGAAGGTCCATTAAAAAAGGAAGAGAACTTGCGAATAGCAAGTTCTCTTTTCATTATGTCTATTTTTAGCCACGAGCACTTGCACTGCTGTACACAAGTACAGCGACGGCTTCGTGCTTATGTCTTTTCTATCCCTTTCGCACACTCTAAAGCGGCTGCAAGGAATACAACAGACAATTTAAAATGGGAAAATTAAAAAACCGAGCCACGTGGCTCGGTTTTTTTTATGACTTAAAGAATTATTCTTCGTCTTTCTTTTCTTCTGTAGCTTCTTCGTTGTTTTCAGCAGGCTTTCTTTCTGTAACCTTGTCAACAACGTTTGTTGTAGCATTAACAACCTTGTCGAAAATGCCACCGATTTTGCCAGCTACTTCATCAGCCTTGCTTGTTGTACCGTCATCAACAGGATTCTTGATAACTTCGCAGTACTTAAGGATAGCGAGAACGATACCTGCAACGCTGTAAACGAATACTAAGCAAGAGATTACGCTAACAACAATATTGAGAATTGTTCCAAGAGGTTCTCCTAAGAGAGCAGCAAGCCAACCGAACATAAGTCCCATTGCTGTACCAAAGAAAAGGATGAGAATTGAGTAAATAACAATTGAAATAACAAATGGTTTTACATTACCCTTTTCGAGTCTGAACACGTTTGGAAAAAGTTTCTTTAAAAAGCTCATGATAATTCCCCTTTTTTAAATTTAGATTTTGTTAAGAATTTCTCAACAAAAAGCATTATATCAAAAAATATTCTATTTTGCAACCCTTTTTTATAAATAAAAAAGAATTTATCTATTATTGACAATAAATATTTATCGTGATATACTTAAAATGTTAATAAAATTATGCGAGGTGCACAATGATTAAGGTTAAACCATTTAATGCTTTAAGACCAACAAAGGAGCTTGCAAAGGACGTAGCTGCACTGCCTTATGACGTTATGTCAAGTAGCGAGGCAAGAGAGATGGTAAAGGGCAATGAATATACATTTTTACGCATAGACAGAGCAGAGGTAAATTTGGAAAAGGACGTTGATATTTACAGCGACCGTGTTTACAATACTGCAAAGGAAATGCTTGAAAAATTTGAAAATGATGGTGTTTATGTAAGCGATACGGAGAAAAGATATTATTTTTATCGTCAAATAATGGGTGAACAATCACAAACAGGTATTGTTGGCTGTGCCTCAATTGACGATTACTTAGAAAACAGAATTAAAAAGCACGAGTTTACACGTGCCGACAAGGAAGTTGACAGAATACGCCACGTTGACACCTGCTCAGCACAGACAGGACCAATTTTCCTAGCTTACAAGGACAGCGACACACTCGATACTATTATATGTGAGCAAACAAAAAAGGAGCCTCTTTACGACTTTGTTAGCGAGGATGGCGTGCGTCACACTGTATGGACAACAGATAATAGCGAGGTCGATGCAAAAATCGAGGGTGCATTCTTGGCTCTTGATGCATTATATATAGCAGACGGACACCATCGTTGTGCGTCAGCTGTTAAAGTTGGACTTAAGAGAAGAGAGGAAAACAAAGGCTATACAGGTAATGAGGAATTTAACTATTTCCTATCTGTTATTTTCCCATCAAAATCTCTTAAAATTCTTGATTACAATCGTCTATTAAAGGACTTAAACGGATACGGGGTTGAGGATTTTCTTAAAATAGTTGAGGAAAAAATCGGTAAAGTAACCGAGCATAAGGGCAGTGAGCCATATCGCCCAACAAAAAAGCACGAGGTTGGCATTTACCTTGATGAAAAGTGGTATAAGGTAGAGTTCTATCCTGAAATTTGCGGAGAAGAAAAGGCGGTTGACCGTCTTGATTGCGCTATTTTACAAAAAAATCTATTGTCAGCAATTCTAGATATCGACGACCCACGTACAGATAAACGCATTGACTTTGCAGGTGGTATAAGAGGACTAAAATACCTTGAAGAAAGATGCCATAAGGATATGAAAATGGCAATCTCTATGTATCCAACCTCTCTTGAGGATTTAATGGCAGTTGCAGATAATGGCGATGTTATGCCACCAAAATCCACTTGGTTTGAGCCAAAGCTCCGCAGTGGACTTTTAATTCACAAAATATAAATATCGGAGAAACTTTGTGGAAATCTTTTTAATTATAATTCAATGTATAGGTGCCGTTTCCTTTACAGTGTCGGCTACTATATATGCTATTCATAAGCGAGCAGATATAATAGGTGCTCTTGTCTTTTCCTTACTCACCTGCTTTGGTGGAGGATTTATAAGAGATTTAGCACTTGGCAATCTGCCACCAAGCATATTATCAAGCAAGGTTTTAATCTCAACAGCTCTTTTAGCGATAGTTGTTTGTCTTATTTGCTATCACTTGGGCTTTATCAAAAAAATTGCTCGCTTTGCTGACCGACATCAGCATAGCTTTATAATCGAATTTACCGACTCGCTTGGTCTTGCCTCATATGTAATTAGTGGCTTGGAAATAGCGAGAGAAACAGGAAACGAGGGCTTTGTTGTATTGACCTTTGCCGGTTGTATAACGGGCGTTGGCGGAGGAATTTTACGTGATATTTGCTCAGCTGAAATTCCGGCAGTATTTAGAAAGCATATTTATTTAATTCCTGTAATTATCGCATCGGTGTTCTTTGCACTTACATACAAGCATATGAACGAGGTGCTCTGCGTAATAATCACAATGCTAATAGTGATTGTAATTAGAATGCTAGCCTTCAAGTTTAAATGGAATTTGCCCATTCCAAAGACGGAAGACGAAGAAAAAGCAACAAAAGAGGAAAAAGAGCTCTTGCATAAATAACAAAAAACCGCACACAGGGTGCGGTTTTTTGTTTGTTTTATATTACATCGAAATGAAGAAGAAGCGGAGTCCGAATAGAACTGCGATAACTGTAACAATTATGTCCTTCTTTTGATATTTGCCTGTAAAGAGTCTGATAAGAACGTATGAGATAGCGCCAATTGCGATACCATTTGAAATTGAGTATGTGAGTGGCATCATAATAAGTGTTAAAAATGCAGGGATTGCACTTGTTAAATCGTCCATATCGATCTTTGCAAAGTTCTTAAGCATTAATACGCCAATGTAGATAAGAGCAGGAGCGGTAGCACAAGCAGGAATCATTGTAGCGATAGGTGTTAAGAATAAGCAAGCAAGGAAGCAAACTGATGTGATGAGTGAAGCAAAGCCTGTGCGTCCACCTGCACCAACACCGGCACTTGATTCAACGAATGTTGTACATGTTGATGTACCGAGAACAGCACCTGAAACAGTTGCAATTGAGTCAGCGTTCATAGATTGCCTCATGTTGATTGGGTCGCCATTTTCATCAAGCATATTAGCTTGTGAAGCAGCACCGTAAAGAGTACCGATTGTGTCAAACATATCAACAAGAGTAAATGTGATAACAAGCATTATAGCACTTAGAATTGTTGCAAATGTAACTCCGGATTCTCCTTGGAATAGTGTTCCAAAGCCCTCGAAAGCACCAAACAGACCCTCTTTTCCAAAGGCAACAAAGGAATCTTTAATTTCACCTAGTGTGAAGTCCGGTAGATCCCATATTGATAGGTAATAAAGAACAGTAGAACCAAGAATTGTGTAGATAACAGCACCGTTAACCTTTTTCTTTGCCAAAATACCCATTACGCAAAGACCAATAAGAGTGATAACAACAGGAGCAATTATTCTCCAAGCGTCAAAACCGGTAAGAGCTCTTTGAGTTAAGTTCATAATATCTGTTTTCTCTATAGCTTCAAGATAAGTCTCGTATGAGCTATATACTGCATCTGAAACATCGCCTTTTCCGTATGCAAGCATTAAATCGCCAACAGTATCATACTTAGCTACATCTATAATTCCGTTGAAGTCGAATAATTGAACCAATGTGTATTTGTTAATTTGAACAAAGCTAACGCTCTTAAGACCAAGAAGAGCAATGAATAAGCCGATACCTGCTGAAATAGCTTTCTTAATGTTTTCAGGTAGAGACTTTGCTATATATGTTCTTGCACCTGTAAGTGAAAGAACCATAAAAAGAATACCTGAAAGCAAAATAACGGCGAGACCTTCCTTGTAGCCTTGCATTACGTCGCCCTTATCACCGGCAATTACCTCCGGCAAGATGAATGATACAAAGAAGAATGAGTTAAGACCCATACCA
>JAGAMD010000002.1 GCA_017624905.1 Clostridia bacterium
ACCTGTGTAAGCGTGAACTGTTGTCATAATACCACTTTGGATTGGGTATGTGTCGTTAAGAGCCTTAGCCATTGGAGCTAGGCAGTTTGTTGTACAAGAAGCAGCGGAAATGATAACGTCGTCCTTGTCAAGTGTATTTTCGTTAACGCCGTAAACGATTGTCTTAAGGTCGTTACCAGCTGGAGCTGAGATAACTACCTTCTTTGCACCTGCATTGATATGAGCCATTGACTTATCCTTTGAGCAGTAGAAACCTGTGCACTCAAGAACTACGTCAACACCAAGCTCACCCCATGGGCAGTTTGCAGCGTCTTTTTCTGCGTAGATTTTAATTGTTTTGCCGTTTACTGTGATGCTGTCCTCTGTGTTTGTAACAGTATCTGCGTAAGCGTACTTACCTTGTGCTGTGTCATACTTTAGAAGATGAGCAAGCATCTTTGGGCTGGTAAGATCGTTGATGGCTACAATTTCGTAACCTTCTGCACCGAACATTTGTCTAAAAGCAAGACGTCCGATACGGCCGAAGCCGTTAATAGCAACTTTAACTGACATTTTAAATTCCTCCGAATTTTTATATTGTGTAGAATACCTACCATCTACATATTTTATACTATTTTTCTCAAATATACAAGTATTTTTTTAAATTTTGTCATTTTTTTCTTTTTTTGTGTACGCATAAGAAGATTTTTGGTTATTTTACCTAAAATCTTTAAATTAAATCTATTTAAATACCATTTTTGTTTGACATATGAGATGTTTTTTGTTATAATGTATTTTGTAGTATTATGTATGGAGGGGCTTATGGAGATATTTAAGGATCTTATAGGAAACGAAGATATTAAAAAAACTCTTGGCTCTGCCATTTTAAAGGGTGAGTTTTCTCACGCTTACATAATTGAAGGGCCTTATGGCTCCGGAAAGCATACCATTGCAAGACTTGCTTCCGCCGCGATTATGTGTCAAAATACAGACACTCTCCCCTGTAAAAAGTGCAATTTGTGTCAAAAAATACTGAATGATAACTGTACTGATGTTCGCTTTTATAATGCCTTCAAGATCGACGAGGTAAGAAAGATAAAGGAGGCAATTTACGAAAGTGCAACCGAATGTGATTATCAGGTGTTTGTTTTAAACGATGCACATAAGATGAATCCACAAGCACAAAATGCTCTTCTTTTATCACTAGAAGAGCCACCAAAAAATGTTATATTCTTTTTGCTTTGTCAGGATGCAAATATGCTACTTGAAACAATCCGTTCCCGTGCACAAATTTTAAGGACAAAGCCACTAACAAAGGAGCAAATTATCAGCTACATAAAAAGAAACACTGACTACTCAGCTCCGGACAGCACTCTTGAGGAAATTGTTATCTCATCGTATGGTTCTCTTGGTTATGCTCTTGATATGCTCAATCCCGAGAAGTCACAGGCTCTTTTAGATTCTCGTGCTTCTACCGAAAAATTCGTTATTTCTATGCTGAATTTAGACACAGGGGTAGGCAATTTACTTTCTTCTATGTTTTCTTGGCAAAGAGAAAGAGTTAAGGAGCTGCTATCCTCCTCTCTTGTGGTTTTAAGAGATTTAGCTGTAATTAAAAAATCAAAGAACGCTCCGCTTTGCTTCTATACTTCACAGGAGCAAGCAAAAGAAATAGCTTCAAAATATTCACTTAAGAAAATACTTGATTTAATAGATGCAATAAACGAGGGACTATACAATCTTGGCTTTAATGCCTCGATTGCCGGTACTCTTACCTCGATACTTGCCTCTTGCAATTAGAAAGGCAGACAAAATGGCTGAAGAAATAAAAGAAACAGAAAAAATGGTTGAGGTTATAGGTGTTCGCTTCAAGGAAAGCGGTAAAACCTATTACTTTGAGCCTAATGGAAATAAGGCAAAAATCACAGACTCCGTGGTAGTTGAGACCTCTCGTGGACTTGAATTCGGCAAGGTTGCTTGTGAAAACAAGCAAGTACCTGAAAGTGAGCTTGTTCCACCGCTTCGTCCTGTTGTTAGAATTGCAACAGAGGAGGACAAAAAGCTCTACGAGCAGATAAAGAAGAAGGAAGCCGATGCCCTTAGAATTTGTCAAAACAAAATCGCTTCACACGAGCTTGAAATGAAGCTTGTTGAGGCTGAATACACCTTTGACAGCTCTAAGCTGACATTCTACTTCACAGCCGATGGCAGA
This sequence comes from Clostridia bacterium, assembly GCA_017624905.1. Classification (GTDB taxonomy): domain Bacteria; phylum Bacillota; class Clostridia; order Oscillospirales; family CAG-272; genus RGIG2000. The sequence goes on from JAGAMD010000002.1 coordinate 2,192, forward strand.
ATCGACTTCCGTGATCTTGTAAAGGATTTAGCCGGAACATTTAAGACAAGAATTGAGCTACGTCAAATTGGTATCCGTGATGAAACAAAGTTTATGGGTGGCTTAGGAATTTGCGGCAGACCATTCTGTTGCAGTACATTCTTGCCCGACTTTTGCCAAGTATCAATCAAGATGGCTAAGGAACAGAACTTATCTCTTAACTCATCAAAAATTTCCGGTGCTTGTGGCAGACTTATGTGTTGTCTACGCTTTGAGCACGAATCATATGTTCAAGAGATTAAGCTAACACCTGCAGTTGGCTCTTGTGTAAGAACCAGTGATGGAACAGGTGATGTTGTTGAAACTTCTCCACTTACAGGCTTTATAAAGGTAAAAATAAATGAAAATGTAAGAACATACCATCGTGATGACGTTAGCATTGTGTCAAAGCCTAAGGAAAACAAAAGCAAGGACGACGAGGAATAAAGAATTTTGGTGCGCATATAATTTAATGCGCACCTTTGTTTTTTAGCATTAACATAAAAAATTTGTCGAACCTTATTGACAAATGATTTTTTTGTGCTACAATAAAAGTGTAAAAATTATATGGAGGTGTTTACCGTGGCTTATAAGATTACAGACGATTGCATCGCTTGTGGTGCTTGTGCTGATGCTTGTCCTTGCGGATGCATCACTGAGGGTGATGGCAAGTACGTTATCAACGCTGACGAATGTATTTCTTGTGGTGCTTGTGCAGGCAGCTGTCCTGTTGATGCTCCTGTTGAGGAATAATTCACTGTACATAAAACATCTATCGCTTGTGAAAAAGGCAATAGATTTATTTAAAGAGTACGATTAGTTTGGACTTTTGCTATAAAACGCAAAGGTCCTTTCTTTTAAATATATAAAATGGTTAAAATATGATATGATTAAAGAAAACGAAAGAATAAATGAGATAAATGAAAATTTAAAGCTCATTGAGAACAAAGACTCTCTGACCTTTGGCACAGATGCTTATCTTCTTTCTGCTTTTTTACCAAGCAAGGGAAAAATCGGTGTTGAGCTAGGCTGTGGCTCGGGCGTTATCTCCTTACTGGCTCTTAGTCGTAAAAAAGCCAACTCTATATACGGCATCGAGGTGCAAGGCGACATTGCTGACATAGCCAAAAGAAACGGTGAGCTAAATAGATTCAGCGACCGCTTTTCAGTAATATGCAAGGATTTAAGAGAGGTAAAAAGCGATGATACCTTTGGTGAGGTTGACTTTGTTTTTTCAAATCCGCCTTATATGAAGGCAGACTCCGGCAAGCTAAATGAAAACACACAAAAAAATATTTCAAGGCACGAAATATTTGGCACGATAAATGATTTTTGTGCTTGTGCAAAGCGACTGCTAAAGCACGGGGGAGACTTTTATGTAGTCTATCGTCCTGATAGATTACCCGATTTGATCTACGCATTAAAAAGCAACAATTTAGAGCCGAAAAGATTAACCTTTATACATTCAAATACGCACACTCCCCCTTCTCTTTTGCTGATTTCTGCAAAGCTGGGTGGCAAAAGTGGACTAGTGATTGACAAGCCGATTTATATTTACGAGGATGGCACAACACAGTACACAGACGAGTTTGCAAAAATATACGAAAGCTGTAATATTGAGAGGACAAAATGAGAAACAAGGAACCGAGAAATCGTTCACACGAGGACAAAAACAAAATAATTGGTGGTACTCTATATCTTGTAGCAACACCTATTGGCAATCTTTCCGACATTTCCGAGCGTGCATTAAAGACTCTTAACGAGGTTGATTTTGTTGCGGCTGAGGACACACGAAACACAGGTAAGCTACTTGCATATTTCGATATTTCCAAGCCTATGGTTAGCTATTTTGAGCATAACAAGCGTGAGCGTGGTGAGGTAATTCTAAAGCGACTTTTAGATGGTGAAAGCTGTGCTTTGGTTACCGATGCAGGAACTCCTGCTATTTCCGACCCAGGTGAGGATTTGGTGGTTTTATGTGCCGAAAACAATATACCTGTTACCTCTGTTCCGGGTCCTTCGGCTGTCGTTAATGCTTTAGCACTTTCTGCTCTTCCAACCGGTAGATTTTGCTTTGAGGGATTTTTAAGCACTAATAAAAACGAACGTTTTTCTAGACTTGAGGAAATCAAAAACGATAAACGCACAACTATTTTTTATGAAGCACCACACAAGCTAACAAAAACTCTTGATGATATATATGAGGTGTTTGGAGAAAGAAGAATATCTCTCTGTCGTGAGCTTACAAAGTTAAACGAGGAGATTCTAAGAACTACCTTGTCAAGTGCTATTGAATACTACAAGGAAAATGCGCCAAGAGGCGAATATGTATTGGTCGTTGAGGGAGCTACAACGGTTGATAGTACAAGTGAGTTTTGGTCTAAAATGACAGTTCTAGAACACGTTGATTTTTATATTTCCCAGGAAATGAAAAAAATGGACGCTATCAAGGCTGTTGCTAAGGACAGGGGCGTTTCCAAGAGCGAAATATACAAGCTTGTAAACAATGATTAATATTTTGCACGGGGCTTTTTGTCTCCGTGCTTTTTTGTCGAATATAAAAATAAAATATTTAAAATATATATTGATATATTTGGTTTTTTCTGTTAAAATATATATTTGAAGAATTATTTGAGGAGGACTACAATGCTAGTTACTTTTATTAACGGTTATGTTTTTAACAGTGATACCGAACGTTTTGAAAAAACAAATGTAACTTGTGAAAACGAATTTGTTTTTTCCATTGGAGACGACATACCGAAAAATGCTGAGATTGTTGACTTAGATGGTAAATATCTAATTCCCGGTCTTGTCGATGTGCATACACACGGCATTGGTGGATATGATTTCAATTCTGCAACTGAAGAGCAGGTTGAAAAGATGCGAAAAGCATATGCAAAATTCGGCACAACATCAGTAATGGCTACATTTGCATCCGAAACTCCTGATAATTTAGTTAAATATATTTGTGAAACACAAAAGCATAAATACGCCTACGATGGATATGCAAACATCCTAGGCATCCATATTGAAGGCAGATACTTAAATCCGTCTAAAAAAGGAGCTCACAACGAAAGGCTACTTGCAAATCCTTCTATTGAAGAGCTCGATATGTTAACTAAGGTTATGATGCCTACTCCTATGCACTTTTCACTAGCTCCTGAGCTTGATGGTGCGGAAGCATTTATAAGGAAAATCAAGAAGCTTGGCGGCACTGTTGGAATTGCTCATACAAACGCAACCTACGAGGAATCTATGGCTGCTGTTTCTTGGGGAGCAACATCATTTACTCATACATTCAATGCTATGACAAGCGTACACCATCGAATGCCAGGTGCAACCGTATGCGCTATGACAAATGATAATGCTTATGCAGAGGTTATTGCAGATGGTGAGCATTTGCATCCTGCAATTGTTAAATTGATTTACAAATCCAAGCCAAAGAGCAAGATGGTTTTAATAACCGACTCAATGGCTGCAACCGGTGAGCCTGATGGTAATTATTCAATTGCCGGTTCTCCTGTTACTGTTCTAAATGGTCGTGCTATTATATTACCAAGCGGAACAATAGCAGGTAGCACGCTTACTATGTTCAAGGCTATGACAAATTTAATGAAATTTGTAAATATTCCACTTGAAAAGGCTATCAAATATGCAACAGTTAATCCGGCAAAAATGGTTAATGCTAAGGATGTTGGAAAAATTAAAAATGGCTATCATGCCGACTTTATTGTAATAAATGACAAAAACGCACCAAAAATTGAAAGTGTATATATTGGTGCAAGAAAGCTAGAGGTATAAAATGAGCAAGGAAAAATATTATATAACTACCGCTATTGCATACGCTTCAGGTAAGCCACATTTTGGAAATACCTATGAAGCTATTGCAACCGATGCAATAGCAAGATACAAAAGACAAAGAGGCTATGACGTACGTTTTATGACAGGTACTGACGAGCACGGACAAAAGGTTCAAAATCTTGCCGAAAAGACAGGTGTAACACCTCAAGCATATGTAGATAATGTTTCAAATCAAATCAAGGATTTGTGGAAATTAATGAATGTTTCCCAAGATTATTTTATAAGAACAACAGACTCGTATCATAAAACTGCTGTTGAGCATATTTTCAAAAAGCTATACGACCAAGGCGATATTTATAAGGGCTATTATGAAGGTCTATACTGTACTCCTTGCGAGTCATTCTTTACTGAGACTCAGTTAGTTAATGGCAAGTGTCCTGACTGTGGTCGTGAGGTTACAAAAACCAAAGAAGAAGCCTACTTCTTTAAAATGAGCAAATATGCTGACAGACTAATGAAGCATATTGAAGAAAATCCTGACTTTATTCAACCGGAATCAAGAAAAAAGGAAATGATAAACAACTTCTTAAAGCCGGGACTTCAAGACCTTTGCGTTTCTCGTACCTCATTTAACTGGGGTGTTAGCGTAACATTTGACCCTAAGCACGTAATTTACGTTTGGATTGATGCTCTGTCAAACTATATTACAGGTCTTGGATACGATCCTGACAACGAGGAGCAACCCGAGCTATTTAAAAAATATTGGCCAGCAGATGTTCATATTATAGGCAAGGATATTGTAAGATTCCATACAATTTATTGGCCTATTATGTTAATGGCGCTTGGCGTTGAGCTACCAAAGAAGGTATTTGGTCATCCTTGGTTCAATTTTGGCTTTGACAAAATGTCAAAATCAAAGGGAAATGTTGTTTATGCAGATAAGTTAGCAGAAAGATTTGGCGTTGACGGTGTAAGATACTACGCAATTAGCGAAATGCCTTATGCAAACGACGGATCTATCACATATGAAAATATTATCAATCGCTACAACACAGATCTTGCCAATAACCTAGGTAACCTACTTAGCCGTACAATCGCTATGACTAAGAAGTATTTTGGCGGTACAATTCCTCAAAATGTTGTATTTGATAATGAGTTTGACAATGACCTAAAATCAAAAACAGTCGAATGCGTGTCTAAATTTACAGCTTTAATGGACGAGTTTAAGCTCGCAGATGCATCAGCTTGTGTATTTGATATGCTTAGCCGTGCTAATAAATATATTGATGAAACTACACCTTGGATTTTGGCTAAAGACGAAAGCCAAAAGGAACGTCTTGGCACTGTTCTTTACAACCTACTTGAAACACTAAGAATAGGTGCTGTTTTACTTTATCCATTTATCCCTGCAACTTGTGAGGAAATTTTCAAGGAGCTTAACACAGAGCTCAATACCTATGAAACAATAAGCTCATTTGGTGCACTTGAAAGCAGTAAAGAGGTTGGAGAGCAAAAGGTACTATTCCAACGAATCGACGAAGCAAAGATGCTCGCTGAAATTGAAGCTGAAATCGCAAAAATGGCTGAGGCTGAAAAGAAGATTGAAAAGCCTGAGGGTTGTGCTATTATCGGCATTGACAAGTTTATGGAGGTTGAACTCCGTACAGCTGAGGTGCTTGAGTGCGAGGCTGTTCCAAAGGCGAAGAAGCTACTTAAGTTACAGCTTGATTTAGGCTATGAAAAGCGTCAGGTTGTGTCCGGCATTGCTAAATTCTACAAGCCTGAGGAGTTAGTTGGTAAGAAGGTAATCGTTGTTGCCAACCTTTCCCCGGCTAAGCTATGTGGAATTGAATCAAATGGTATGATTTTAGCAAGTGGCGAGGAAGATGTTCGAGTTGTTTTCCTTGACAAGGATACTCCAAACGGACAAAGAGTTCGCTAACGCAAGGCTATCACATTAAGGCATAATCACAACCAAAAAAATAATGGCTGTCCTATTTTGATTTTGCCTAATTGTTTGTTATAATATGAGAGTGAAAAACTATGTTTTTCTTCCAATATAATCGGCTGTTATTGGCGACTGCTACTCTGGTGTACACCGACGACTAGCATTCGCCAATTTCTGCTCTTAATCTGTTCACCTATAAGTGATACAAATTTGAGGTTTTTATGGAATTATTCGATACACACGCACATTGTGATGATGCAAGATACGAAAATGAATACGAGGGTGGCACAGATGCTCTTATAAAAAATTGTATGAGCGAAGGTGTTACTCATATCGTTAATATCGGCACTTGTCTTGAAAACTCACGTGCTTCAATAGAGCTTGCGCATAAGCACAATGGCGTTTATGCATCCTGTGGAATACATCCAAGTGATGTTTTATCATATGATGATGTCGATATGGTAATGAACGAGCTTGAAGAAATGCTAAAGGACGAAAAGGCTGTGGCAATTGGCGAAATCGGTCTTGACTATCATTATGATGATGTACCAAGAGACATACAAATGCTATATTTTGAAAAGCAGATGTCTCTTGCAAAAAGGTTAAATATGCCTGTTATAATTCACGATCGCGAGGCACACGGCGATTGCCTCGAAGTTGTAAAAAGATTCCCTCTTGTAAAAGGTGTATTTCACAGCTTTAGTGGTAGCCCCGAGATGGCTTGTGAGCTTGTAAAATTAGGTTGGTATATTTCTTTTTCCGGCACTGTAACATTTAAAAATGCACGAGTGCCAAAGGAAGCCTGTAAGGTTGTTCCAAACGACAGGCTACTTATTGAAACAGACTCGCCATATTTAGCTCCAACACCACACAGAGGTGAGATTAATATGCCAAGCTATGTACGTTTAACCTGTGAAGAAATAGCAGCTCAGCGTGGACAAACGCCCGAAGAGATTGCAAAAATCACCATGGAAAATGCAAAAAGATTTTTTGGTATTAAATAAAAGCAGGGACTCTTCCCTGCTTTTATCTTTGCAAAATTCGACAAAAATTTATACATAATAATTAAAAATGCTCATAAAATATTTATGAGGTGATTTTATGAATGAAGAAAAGCCAATTGCTTATGCATTTAAGTTTTTTCTCGGTGCTGTTTTAACTGTTTTAATTGTTATGTTAGTTAGTATTACATTTGGGAAAATTGTCGAAAAAAGGAATAGCGAGGATGTTTCTGCGTCAGCAAAAAGCGACAATGTTACAATAGTTATTGATGCAGGACATGGTGGTGAGGACCCCGGCTCTGTTGCACCTGATGGTACACTTGAAAAGGATTTAAATTTAGAAATTGCAAATTTAGTAAAGGCTCTCTGTATTTTAAATGGCTCCCAAGTAAAAATGACACGAACAGAGGACACTCTGCTCTATGATTACTATGACGATTTGGAAAACTACACCGGTAAGAAAAAAATATATGATTTAAAAAACAGACTGAAAATAGCCGAGGAGCACGAAAACGCACTCTATATCGGGATACATATGAACAAGTTTTCTCAAGCAAAATACAGCGGAACGCAAATTTATTATTCAAAGAACAATCCGCAAAGCTATGTGATAGCTTCCAGCATGGCTAAAAGCATAAAGGAATATCTTCAACCAAGTAACAACAGGCAAATCAAGGGTGCTGACTCTTCAATTTATATTCTTAACAATATAGAAAATCCTGCTATTTTAGTGGAATGTGGCTTTTTATCAAACGAAAACGAGCTTAATCTTTTGAAATCAGAGGAATATCGTGCAAAGCTAGCACTTATTATCTTTTCGTCAATTTGCGATTATGAGATATAAAAAAGAACCTCACAAGAGGTTCTTTTTCATTATAGTGAATTGTAGGTTATATTTTTTGCGTAGCTATTTGTTTCGTCACCATTAATATAGTAAACTGTACCGTCAAAAATAATATATGCGTTGCAATTAAGTGCTAATGATTTTTCTGTAATTCCGCATAGCTTAACCTCAAGAATTACAAAATTTGTTTTTGATGCCTCAGCTATTAGTGCGCTATAGCCATCAGCAACTTCACCATTTGAGTTTACAGGCTTGCTTTCTTCTCCTCCCGAGATAGCGGCAACTACACCATATACGACTGATACTTCTTCGCCCTTTTCAGCTTCAAGATATGCTGTGTATTCATCAAGTGCTTCTTTGTTTATGAATACCTTGTAAGAAACGCCCTCTCCTACCTCATCCTTGGAATAACCATATGAATTGAAGAGTGGTAATATTACTGTTGTTGTGCCATGCTGACAGCCCACTCTTGTACAGCCAACTCGCTTTTCGCCATTTTGTGCATATCCACTTCCGTAGTTATATGTTGTATCTATAATATGCTTGAGTGCTTCTACAACTACATTTTCGCACACCTCACATACAAGGTCAGTTGTGCAATCGTGGTCGTCAGTTGTTGTATGGTTGCCTGTTGCCGGAATTACCTCGCCTATTTGCAAGTCACAAATAAAGCAGTTTGTGCCAACAAAGCCATCCTTGCCACAGGTTTCCTTTGTAATTTCCCTTGTACCAAAGTGCTTGTGGTTTGCAAAGTCAAAGCCATTTTCGGCATCATTTACCATATCAGCTGTATAGCTTGTTCCTGCGGTATTTGTAATGTAAATATACTCAATACCTGTAATTTTGCCATCAACATTTTGGTATGTTTCCTCGCAGAATGCTGCTCTAATAGCGCCAGGAACGGAAGTTACAGAGCTACCAGATGGCTTGATGTAGAATCCGTTTTGGTTATAATCAGAAAGTGAGTTTTTAGCAAAATAAACAGTTACCTTCTCTGCGTGCTTTTGGTGACCATTACCATTTAGATAAACAACGCCTGTAACCTCGCCAAGGAATACAACATTGAGTTCCTTGCCCTCTGGTCCACCAGCAACCTTGGAATCTTGGAATGGTTCGTTTGGCAATTCTGTTACGCCCTCTGGAAAAATATAGGTGTCAAGTAGGTTGGTATTATATGCAAAGAACAACTTTCCTACAGATGTAAGATTTTTTGGCAAATACGAGCTTGCTAGGTATGCATTTCCTGTATTTTGGAATGCGCCATCCTCAATTACTTCAACTGTATCAGGCAATGTAATTTTACCCATATTTAGGTTGTACTTGAAGCAGGTGTCACGAATTGTCTTTAATTGAGTATTTGAAAGGTCAATATCACCTGTCAAATTACAGTTTGTTAATCCGCCAATAGCTTCAAGCTTGTTTAGATTTTCAAATTGAATATATTCTAAGTTAGTTGAATTTGAAAATGTAGTATTTGGTATATCTTTAATAGTATTGTCTGGCTTAATCCATACTTTTTTAAGATATGGCATTGAGGAAAAGCTTTCTGCCTGTATTGCATTTACAGTGCTTGGAATTACAAATTCAGTTACATTTCTTTCATAAGGACTTGAACCATTTTTCAAACCAAAAACAGAGTTGTTACGAACATAGGTCATTCCCTCCGGGAACTCTATGTATCTTATAGCTCCTCTTTCATAGGTCTTACCAGATACCGAATTTAGATAGCCATATCTAATTTCACTTATAGCACTTCCATCAATCGGCTCAATTAAATACCATGTTGGATAAGCTGTTAGTGAGCCATCAGTTGCTTTAACAATTGTGTATGCTCCATCATCCATCATAGCTGAAACATCTTTAATGTTCAAATTGTCAGCTTTGTCTATCGCTTCCTTTACCGCTTCTCTTGTTACATCATACTTAACAACCGGAACATCATGTGTAACTCCATCAAAGTCAGTATAGCTAATGCTTGTTCTATCTTGTGCACTTACTGAAATTGCAAAAATACATACAAAAGCAAAAACAAGTGAAAGCATTAAAACAATCTTCTTTTTCATATTTCCTCCAAAATATTGTAATTTGCACTATAATAATATATTATCATATATAATCAGTTTTGTCAAGAGTTAACTATTTGTCGTATTTTTGCGACCACAGAACTCTACTCTTGCCTTGACAAAATATAAGCAGTTATGATAAAATATTTGTATTATAATAAGTCATTTGGAGAGAAAAATGAAAGAAAAAAAGGTTTATGTTTGTGAGTCTTGCGACTATCAAAGTCCTAAGTGGATGGGGCAATGTCCATCCTGTAAAAAATGGAATACCTTTGTTGAGGAAACATATCAGCCTACTCCTGTTGTAAAAAACACACGCACAGCTATGATTTCCGACTCTAGTGAGCCTGTGTTGTTTAACGATATGGAAATGCCAAAATATATACGCACATTAACCGGTACCAGTGAGCTTGACCGTGTGCTTGGTGGTGGCATTGTAAGTGGCAGTGTTATTTTGATGGCAGGTGAGCCCGGTATTGGTAAATCCACCTTGCTTATGCAAATCTGCTCTAATTTGAATGAGCGTGTTTTATACGTTTCCGGTGAGGAGTCTAAGGGACAATTAAAGCTACGAGGCGAAAGACTTGGAATTAAGGGCGATGATGTTTATTTCCTTACTGAAACAAATGTTGATTCCGTACTTAATCACGTTGATAAGCTATCACCTGATATTATAATTATCGACTCTATTCAAACTATGTTTGATCCTAACTGTACATCAATTCCCGGTAGCATAAATCAGGTTAAGGAATGTGCTGTAAAGTTTATTGCTAAGGCAAAAAGCAAGGGCATATCAATAATTTTGGTTGGACATGTAAACAAGGAAGGCACAATTGCCGGACCTAAGGTGCTTGAGCATATGGTTGATGCTGTGCTTTACTTTGAGGGTGAACGCATTCAATCATACAGAATAATAAGAGCTATAAAAAACCGTTTTGGCTCAACAAATGAAATTGGCGTTTTTGAAATGACCGATACCGGTCTTTGCGAGGTGCCTAATCCATCTGAGATGCTTCTTTCGGGCAGACCTCAAGGTGTATCCGGTAGCTGTGCAGTTTGTGTAATGGAGGGCTCACGTCCAATAATTGCAGAAATACAGGCGCTTGTTACACCAACAACCTTTCCTGCTCCACGCAGAACATCAAACGGCGTTGACTACAATCGTCTTTGTTTGATTCTTGCCGTGCTTGAAAAAAGGCTTGGTCTAAAGTTTTCTCAGTGCGATATTTATCTTAATGTTGTTAGTGGTCTTAAGTTAGATGAGCCAAGCGTAGACCTAGCTATTGCTCTTGCTCTAATCTCAAGCATAAATGATGTGCCAATACCCGGAAATGTACTTGCTATGGGAGAAATAGGCTTAGCCGGTGAATGCCGATCAATTAACGACTTGCAAAAAAGAATTAGTGAATCTTATCGTCTAGGCTTTGACACCATCGCCGTACCGGAAAAATCACTGAGCGAAAAGATAAAAACACCCAAGGGAGTGTCGTTAATTCCTATCGAATCTGTTTATGATGCACTTTCACTATTTAAAGTTAATTAAATAAAATGCTCTGCTTTTTGAAGTGAACCATTTTGTGCAGACAGCACAAAAAACACCCCCTATGGTAGAATATTAAATTTTAAGAAGCAAACTGGCATCGTTTTTCTAATGGTGTCAGTTTTGTTTTTAATTGAATACGGTCATTGTTGTAAAAGT
>JAGAMD010000032.1 GCA_017624905.1 Clostridia bacterium
CTTCAACTGCAATATTTCTTTTTCGTATTTCTTGATGTTTCTATATCCTCTTGACATAAAATTCCCCCTTATGGTAGTTTCTTTAATTCTACCATAAGGGGGTGTTTTTTTCAATTGTCCTTTTTTAACGGACTTGTGCATAACCTTGGGCTTTGTTTTTTATATATTCAGAGGGAGAGACGCCAAATCGTTTTTTGTAAAGACGATAGAATGATGAGTAATCGTGAAAGCCACATTCTCTTGATAATTCCTGTGTGCTTTTTGCAGTTACTATCTTTTTATTAAACATAATCAATCTTTTTGTTAAGATGTAATCATAAATAGATGTTCCAAGCGATTTTTTAAAGGCTCTTGACACCTCCGTTTGACTTATGTGGAGTGCATTTGCTATTTTCTTAATTGAAATGTCATTTTTAAGGTTTTCGTTTACATATGAAATGATTTCTTCACTTAACGAGCGACCGCCAACACCATGCTCCTCTTTTCTGTCAAACGCACATTTTATTTCACAAAGGAGAGAGGAAAAAAGTGTAAGCATAACATCGCTCTTTGGCAGGTCGTTTGCATCCAAAAATGCTCTTTCAAAGCAAAAGCTTGGAGAGACGTGTCTAAATTCCGTTGGAAGATAAAAGTTTTTTTCACCGATTTTTCTTTCCTTAAATGGAGAAAGCAGCTCTCTTGAGAGTCCCATTTTTGCAATAATGCTTGGTGAAAAATTTAATACATATCTTTCATATTCTGTGCTTTTTTCTACTACCAGCTTATGTGTTTCACTTGAACGCATAAGCATAAGAGAGCCTGCTGTCAGCTTGTATATATGTCCCTCAACAATATAGCTGACATCACCCTTTACAAGACACAAAAGCTCATATCCATCGTGAATATGTAGCTCAAAATCATCATCCTTTGGTGCTTTTGTAAGCATATGAGAAAGTATATAGCCCTCGCCCTCTATTTTGTCCATACAATCACCTCTCTACTATATTATCACATGTTGGCAAGAAATACAATGTATTTTGGTCAAAAATACAATTGTATTGCAAAAATAATTATATTATAATTAAAGAAGAAATGCTTAGATGCGAGGTGCTTTAAAAAATGATTAAAACCGAGCTAGAAAAAAGAAATGTGCCCGATTTCTTTGAAATTGACGGCAAAAAAATTGACAGTGCAAATGCTTGGAAGCAATATAGGCCTTACTTAAAGGACTTATTTCTTTCCGAGGAATACGGCTTTTTGCCACCTAAAATTGAGCCAAGCATTAAAATAGAGGATGGGGAGCTTAACTTTGCTGACAAGGTTACTTGGCAAACAATAAGCTTCACCTTTGAGAATCAGGGCAAAAGTCATACTGTAAAAGCAGAGCTGCTTTTACCAAAGGACAAAGCAAAAGCTCCTGTTTTCATCAGCATTGGCTTTAAGGCGGAAATACCAAACAAGTATTTGCCACTTGAGGAAATTATCGACAACGGATATGGTGTTTTCCATTTTTACTACGAGGATGTAACAAGCGACGATGGAGATTTTGAAAATGGTCTTGCTTCTCTATTTGATGGCGGTGGCAAGAAATGGGGCAAAATCTCGCTTTGGTCATATTTTGCATCACGCCTAATGGACTACCTTGAAACAAGAGACGAGGTTGACAAAAATAATGTTGCAATTATAGGTCATTCTCGCCTTGGTAAAACTGCACTTTTAACCTCAGCACTCGACGAAAGATTTGTCTTAACCTGTGTAAATGAGAGTGGCTCCTGTGGTGCTTCTCTTTCTCGTGGCAAAACCGACGAAAATGAAACAATTGTAAAAATTACAGATACCTTCCCGTTTTGGTTTAAGGAAAGCTATTTAAAATACAGAGATAACGAAAATGCTTTACCCTTTGACCAACATATGCTTGTTTCTCTTGTAGCGCCAAGGACAGTTGTTATTGGTGGCGCATACAAGGATGTTTGGGCTGACAATGAGGGGCAATTTCTCTCAGCTTATCTTTCATCATATGCTTGGGAGCTATATGGAAAAAGCGGACTTATCTGCGAAAATAAAATGCCTGTCTGCGGGGACAAATATTTAGATGGTGATGTATGCTTCTATTTACGAGGTGGCTCACACTTCCTCTCTCGTGATGATTGGCAGGTATATATATCAAAATTTAATGAGCTTTTAAAGAGGTAATTATGAAATTATGTGCTTTTGCCGATGAGGCGAGTAACGAGCTTAGCGGTCAAATAGAGGCCCTTAAGCGTAATGGTGCGACACTGCTTGAAATCCGTGGTGTTGATGGCGAAAATATAAAGGATATTTCACACACAAAAATACAAAAAATCAAGGACGAGCTAGACAAAAACGGACTTAAGGTTTGGTCTCTTGGCTCTCCTATGGGAAAGAACGATCCGGAAAATGATTTTAACGCTCAATTAAGAGATTTTGAGCATCTTATGGAGAGTGCCCAAATACTCGGCTGTGATAGAATTAGACTGTTCAGCTTTTTCACAAAAGATGAAAGACTTGCATTAAACAGGCTCGAAGCATTTTTGAAGGTAGCACCTAAGGGTATGGTTCTCTGCCACGAGAATGAAAAGGGCATTTTCGGTGATACGTGGCAAAGCTGTGAAAAAATACATAAGGCGTTGCCTGAAATTAAGTCGGTTTTTGATCCTGCTAACTTTGTACAATGTGGCGTTGATACAAAGGAGGCTTGGGCTAACTTAAATATGTATGTTGATTATATGCACATAAAGGACGCACAAAAAAGCAAGGTAGTTGTTCCTTGTGGTATGGGCATTGGCAATCTTGAATACCTAATTGGCGAGTATGCAAAAAAGGGTGGCAAGGTATTAACTCTTGAGCCTCACCTAATGGAATTTTGTGGGCTTAGCGACCTTGAAAATGGCGAAAGCTTATCAATGACACCTATTTATAGTGATACAAATGTTGCATTTGACAGCGGTATGAACGCACTTAAATCAACACTTGATAAATTGAATTTACAATATTAAGGAGATAAAAAATGGAAATAGGAGCACAATTTTATACCTTAAGAGATAAATGCACCTGCATCAAGGATTTTAGCGAAGCACTTGCTCGTATTGCCGACATTGGTTTTCGCGAGGTGCAAATTTCCGGTGTTTGCTCTTACGAGCCGGAATGGCTAAGAGATGAGCTTAAGAAAAACGGACTTAAGTGCGTTTTAACACACTGGGGTGCTGAGGATTTACGAGATAACACACTTGAGGTTATTAAAAAGCACAAGATTTTCGGCTGTGATAACATCGGCATTGGTGTTATGCCGGGTTGGGTAAGCTGGGAAAACTATGTTGCATTTGCTCGTGATTTTAAAGAACCTGCTAAGCTAATTAAGGAAAACGGTGCAAAGTTCTTTTATCACAATCACGCATTTGAATTTAGTCGTTGTCCGGATGGCGAATATTACTTTGACAAAATTTTAAATGCTTTTTCACCGGACGAATTAAGCATCACTCTTGATACATATTGGGCTGCTCTTGCGGGAATTGAAATTTCCGATTTAATTCCTAAGCTAAATGGTCGTCTTGAGTGCGTACACCTAAAGGATTTAGCAGTTGTTGACAATGCTCCATCGATGGCGGTTGTCGGCGAGGGCAATATCAATTTTGAAAAGCTTATGCCTCTTTTTGAGAAAGCAGGTACTAAGCACCTACTTATTGAGCAAGACGACACACACGGAGAGTGTCCGTTTGAATGCTTAAAGAGAAGCTATAAAAACTTGAAAGCGATGGGACTATAATATGGAAAAGATTAAGCTTGGTATACTTGGTTTTGGTAATATTGGCAAGGTGCATACAGATAATATTGTATCGGGTAAATGCCCTCAGGTAGAGCTTACTGCCGTTTGTGATTTAAAGCAAGCAAGACTTGACGAGGCTACCGAAAAGGTGCCAACTCTTGCTACATTTACCGACGCTGAAGAAATGATAAAAAGTGGCAAAATCAACGCAATTTTAGTAGCTGTGCCACACTACGACCATCCAAAATATGCAATTATGGCTATGCAAAACGGCATCCATACTCTAATTGAAAAGCCTGCCGGTGTTTATACAAAGCAGGTTAAGGAAATGAACGCAGTAGCAAAGGAATGCGACGTTGTTTTTGGAATTATGATGAACCAAAGAACAAACTGTATCTATCGCAAAATGCGTGAGATTGTAAAGAGTGGTGAGCTTGGTGAAATTAAGCGTACTAACCTAATTATCACCGACTGGTATCGCCCACAAATTTACTATGATTCAGGTGATTGGCGTGCTACATGGTCCGGCGAGGGCGGTGGAGTTTTGCTCAACCAATGCCCACACAACCTTGATTTATGGCAATGGATTTGCGGTATGCCAACTAAAATTGAGGCAAAATTACACTACGGAAAGTGGCACAACATTGAGGTTGAGGACGACGTTAGCGCATACTGTGAATACGCAAACGGTGCAACCGGTGTTTTTGTTACTACAACAGGCGATACTCCCGGTACAAACCGCTTTGAAATCACATTTGAAAAGGGCAAGCTAATTGCAGAAAACAACAAGCTCACAATGTGGAAAAACGAAATGAGTGAGCCTGAATTTTCAAAGGTGAACGACAACCCATTTGCTCGTCCCGGCTTTGAAGAAATTGAGGTTGAGACAGATGGTGAAAATCCACAGCACTCAGGTGTACTAAACGCATTTGCTGATGCTATACTAAATGGCGGTGAGCTAGTTGCCCGTGGTGAAGAGGGCATAAACGGTCTTACTATCTCTAACGCAATGCACCTCTCCTCTTGGCTTGGCAAGGAAATCATACTTTCCGAGTTTGATGATGAGTTATTCTACGAGGAGCTATCAAAGCGTATTAAAACCTCAAAGAGAAGAACCGCGGTTAAAAAGGTTGGCACAGTTGATATGAACGCTTCCTTTGTAAAGGACCACTACCATACTAAGTAATGGACTGTTGCGTTATAGCAAGAATATTTAAGGGTGTACTTTTACAGTGCACCCTTTTCCGTTGTGTATGTTTTTTAAGTGTAGGGACGGGCGTCCCCGCCTGTCCCTACAACGATTTCATAATAACACAGGGTGAGCAAAATTGCTCACCCTGTGTCTATTTTAGAAGCTTAATTCCTTGAAAATAAACGCTAAATTATTAGCCATTAACTCACATCCATATGCGTTTGGATGGATTTTATCATGGAAGCATCCCTCTACATGTGGGACTAGGTCAAAGCCGTCAATGACTGTTATGTTTTCGTACTTTAGTGCTTCGTTTGTTGCTACCTCACGGCACCACAAAAATCTATCCCAAATTACATCATTATCTCGCCACAGAGGTGAAATGTATATAATTTCCTTGTCGCCCCAAAGTGTATTTAGCTTTTTAAAGAAATCTTTTGTTTCTTTTTCGTAGTCATAAACGTCAACAGCATCATAATAGTTCGTACCAAGGGAAACTATAATTTTATCAGGCTCATATTCTCCCTTATAAAGCGCACATTCCTTAAATGGCAGTCCGCCTATGCCCTGCGCCAAAATATTGTAGCCTGTTTTTCTTTGTAGCACGTTTGCATAGGATGCACCGGACATAAATGTGCCATAGCCTTGAGTAATTGAGTCGCCGATTATAAGCACCTTTTGTCCCTTGTCCTTAACCGACTTATATGCACCATTGATATTGAAATTTTTAATACCTATATGGCAATCAGTTGGTAAGTAAATTTGTACTAGCTTCCAGCCCTCTCGTACATTATAAATAGCTCTGTCAAAATTAAACTTTTTAACCTTATGTACGCAGTTTAAAACTCCGTCAACATAGAGGTCAAAGGTGTTATCAGATGAGGAAAATTCTGTTGCGTAGTAGTCAAGACGGATTTCGGTAGCATCGGTATATAGCTCAATTCTTGTACCTGAGCTGAACTGTGAACGCCAAACCCATCCCTTGTCTGCTTTTCTAAACTCCTCAATTTGACCCTCCTCATATTTTAGTGGGCAAAGATATGCGCCCTCTTCTCTAATATTGATTGCGCCCTTGATAAACTTTTTTAGTGTCTTTTTTGATGCTTTCATTTTTAACTCCTTAGAATATTTTTAATACCTCGTCAATTCTTTTTCTTTCCGGCATTTTTGGTTCTATGTCCTTTTTACCGAGTGCCAAAACAATTACTATGTCCTCGTCATCAGGTACACCTAGGTATGAGCGTAGCCCTGCCTCGTCAAAAAGTCCCATAATAAGTGTAGAATAGCCGAGGGAGTGTGCGTAAAGTGCCATATTTTCAACGGCTAGTCCGTTGTCAAAGCACTCATATCCGTTGCCGAGATGGCTAAAATATTCACCCTCTGCATTACAACCACTAAGTCCCTTTTTAGCTGTTGTTACAACATAAGCGCCAACGCCCTGTGTCCTTTCCTTATTAAAGTCCGGAAGCAGTGAATTTACCTTTTCTATTGATTCGCTTGAAAGCGCGACATAATATCTTGGAGTTTGTGAGTTTTTCCAAGATGGAGCAAGCTGACCTTTTTTAACTATGTCCTCAATTACCTCTTTTGAAATTGGCTCATATTTATATTTTCTTGTGCTTCTGCGTGTTTCTATACATTCTTTAATTTCCATAGGTTACCTCCGAAAAGTGTATATAGATATTTTAACATTAAAAGCCACATATTTCAATATATATATAATAAAAATAGAGGGGCACTCTCCCCTCTATTTTTATTAGCCTTTCTTTGTCCAATGTGCACAAGACGACGAAGGACTTGTTTTCGGATAAGTTGTGTCAGCAAAAAAAGAAGTATTCTTTGCTCTTACACACCACAAAGTGCTTCTAGTGAATAAAGTATTTCCATACTCAGCATATCTGCAGGTAGAACAAGTTTGTCCAGAAAAATATGAACACGATGCACTTCCTATACGATGTTGCTCGGAAACGTTTTTGTTTTTGCACACAAAAGCGTTTATATCAAAGTATGAACATTTTTTACAATCTGCCATTTTCTCTCTCCTTTTTTACCAAAATATTAGTATATTTCTATTATATCAGAACATTATTAGTATGTCAATATATATTACCAATTTTATGGTATCATAGAAATGAATTAGTAAAGAGGTACGATATGCAAAATAGAATAAAAGATTTAAGAGAAGATAGAGATTTAAGACAATCGGATTTAGCAGAAGCAACGGGTATTGACCAAAGAACCATATCAAACTATGAAACAGGAAAAACTAATCCTGATAGTGATGCTCTTATAAAGCTTGCCGACTTTTTTAACGTATCAATAGATTATCTCGTGGGAAGGATCCCTTTTGACAACACCTTGGATCCTAATCGAGCAAAATTGATCCGTAAAATTCAAAACGATCTCGAAAAACTAAAATAATTAATTCATTCTAATATATGAAAAAGACCGATGTAAAATCGGTCTTTTATCTTTATGCTCTTAGTGTAATACCAAGCTCTTTTTCAAGCGTCTTAAGAATCTTCTTAACTGCACTATCTGCTTCCTCGTCGTTAAGAGTTCTATCAGATGCACGGAGAGAAACTGAGAATGATACGCTCTTCTTGTTCTCGCCTACCTGTGCGCCACGATAGATATCGAATAGCTTAACGCTTTCAAGCAATTTAACACCGGACTTTTTAATTGTCTTTTCAATTGTACCAACCTCAAGTGCTTCATCACATACAAATGAGAAGTCACGAGTGAGTGCTGGGAACTTTGGTAATGGCTTATATTTTGCTTCAGCTGTGTGGCAATCAAACATAGCCTCAAAGTCAAGACGAGCAACATATACTCTCTTGTTAAATGAGTAATTTCCTGCGACAAGTGGATGAATTTCGCCAAAAATACCGAGACAAGTGTCGCCATTTACATAAATTTCAGCACATCTGCCGGGGTGGAAGGTTGGATCATCTGTTTTAGCCTTAACCTCGTAGTCATTAATACCGCAAGCAGTAAATAGTCCTTCGATTACTCCCTTTAAATCATAGAAGTCAACTGAGCCATACATACCGATTGAGATTTCCTTTGGCTCACTTGGGAGCTTTGTTTTATCCTCGTTTGGTAGGTAGATTGTTGCTACCTCATATAGCATAGCCTCTTCATTCTTTAGGTTGCTATTCTTATTTAGCACCTCAAGCATTGATGGGATAGAGGTTGTACGCATAACGCTTGTATCCTCGCCAAGCGGGTTGGAGATTACAACTGAGTTGCGTCTGGTATCGCCCTCTGGGAGATTAATTTTGTCATAATATTTCGGGCTGATAAATGAGAATGTGTTAATCTCATAAAGTCCCATAGCACAAAGAGTGTCCTTAACCTTAACATCATATGCTTGACGAGGTGTTCTTTCACCTTGTGTAAGTGATGCTACAACATTTGTTGTTTCAATCTCATTATAGCCGTAAATTCTTGCAATTTCCTCAGCTACATCCTGCATTCCCTCAACATCATCACGATATGATGGAACATAAACTGTATCATTTTCAACCTTGAATGTAAGTGAGGTTAAAATTCTTACCATTTCCTCTTTTGCAATATTTGTGCCGAGGAATGCGTTGATTCTTTCAGCATTTAGAGGAATTTCTCTTACCTTCTTTGGATTTGGATAAACATCAATCATTCCGTCAACTACATCACCTGCGCCAAGTAATTCAACAAGCTCGCAAGCACGCTCAATAGCAGGAATAACTGTTTCCTCGTCTATTCCCTTTTCAAATCTGGCACTTGACTCTGTTCTCATACCGAGAGCACGAGATGTTACACGAACGCTTGGTCCGTCAAAGTTAGCACTTTCAAAAACTACTGTCTTTGTATCATCTGTGATTTCACTGTTAGCACCACCCATAACACCGGCTAATGCTACTGCCTTTTTCTCATCAGAGATAACGAGCATGCCGCTCTTTAATGTATGGTCAATATCGTCAAGGGATTTAAAGGTTTCGTTTTCGTTTGCTTCTCTTACAATAATATGTGAGCCGTCAAGACATTTGTAGTCAAATGCGTGCATTGGCTGACCGTATTCAAGCATAACGTAGTTTGTAATATCTACTATATTATTAATTGGACGTACGCCTGATGCACGTAGTCTCATTCTTAGCCACATAGGTGATGGCTCTATTTTAACATTCTTTACTACTCTTGCAGCATATCTTTTGCAAAGTGTTGACTCAATATCAACCTTAACGTAGTTTTCAACCTTGTCGCCGTCGTTTGCACCCTTAACTTGGGGGGTAGGAATTGTAAGCTCCTTTTCAAAGGAAGCTGCACTTTCTCTTGCTAAGCCAATAACAGACAAGCAGTCAGGACGGTTAGGCGTAATTTCAAACTCAACAACATCGTCGCTAAGCATAAGAGCTTCCTTAATGTCCATACCGAGTGTGAAGTTTACAGCCTCGTCTAGCTCATTAAGAATAAAGATACCATCTTCAACTGCTGTTGGCATATCGTGAGTTGTAAGACCTAGCTCGGCAATTGAGCAAAGCATACCGTTAGACTCAACGCCTCTTAATTTACCTGCCTTTATGACAATATCACCCGGCAATTTTGCAGGTGCCTTAGCAACAGGAACAACTGCACCCTCAAACACATTTTGAGCGCCTGTTACGATTTGAATATCATTCTCCTCGCCAACATCAAGCATACAAATTTGAAGGTGGTCAGAGTTTTCGTGCTTTGAAATTTTTGTGATTTTACCAACTACTACGTTTTCAATGTCGCTACCTAGCACCTCAAAGCCCTCTACCTTAGAGCCTGTGTCGGTCATTCTATCGCAATAGTCCTTGTTATTTACTTCTGTTACGTCAACGTAATCAGTTAACCATTTTCTAGATAAATTCATACCGCTAACTACCTCCTTAGAACTGCTTTAAGAACTTAATATTGTTCTCGTAAAGAAGTCTCATATCGTCAATGCCGTATTGACACATTGTAATTCTTTCAATACCCATACCGAATGCAAAGCCACTATATACCTCAGGGTCAATACCACAGGTGCGAAGTACATTTGGATGAACCATACCGGCGCCGAGAATTTCAATCCAACCCTCGCCCTTACATAGACGACAGCCCTTGCCACCACAAACGAAGCAAGAAACGTCAACCTCTGCACTTGGCTCAGTAAATGGGAAGTGGTGAGGACGGAAACGGATTTTTGTCTTTTCACCAAACATTGTCTTTGCAAATGTTTCAAGCATACCACGTAGGTTGCCCATTGTGATGCCCTTATCAACTACAAGTCCCTCAAGCTGATGGAAAAGTGGTGAGTGAGAGCCGTCAACCTCGTCAGAACGATAAACACGACCCGGTGATATAATTCTAATAGGTGGTTGAGTCTTTTCCATTACTCTTGCTTGTACAGGTGATGTTTGTGAACGGAGCAAGATATTATCTGTAATATAAAATGTATCTTGTGTATCTCTTGCAGGATGGTTTTCCGGAATGTTAAGAGCTTTGAAGTTATAGTAATCGTACTCAACCTCCGGTCCCTCAGCGATAGAAAATCCCATACCGATAAAGATGTCCTCCATCTTTCTTTGTACCTGTGTTAGTGGATGGAGCTTACCAATTTTTTGCTCCTTGCCGTAAGCAGTTACGTCAATTTTCTCGCTTACAAGTGATTTTTCAAGCTCCTTTGCCTTGTTAGCCTCAGCCATTTCAGCAATTTTACCTTCAATCTCAGCTCTAACCTCGTTTGCGAGTTGTCCCATAACCGGACGCTCCTCAGGGGAAAGCTGTCCCATCATACGGAGAACCCCTGTTAATTCTCCCTTTTTGCCGAGGTACTTAATTCTTACCTCTTCGACACTTACATTTTCACTTTCAAGTAGCTTAAGTGCCTCTTGTCTGATTTGATTTAACTTTTCTTTCATTTATAAAATCTCCTATTTTGGATTTTTCTACTATAAAAAACAAAAAACGCCCCTTTGCAAATGCAAGGGACGAACAAAAGTCCGTGGTACCACCCAAATTCCGTAAAAACGGCACTTTAAGAGCTAACACTCTTTTCAGTCTGTAACGGGACCGCCCGAGCTTTCCTACTCTTTTTCAGAAAACCTGCTCCGAAGGGAAATGCACCTTGTCCGACCATTAAGCACCTTTCAGCCAAGGGGTGCTATCTCTGTGAATGGAAATTGAACAAATGCTGGCTTCATCACTGCATTTCAAGTCTAAAACCGACTTACATTCGGTATTGTAACATAAAAAACCTGTAAAAGCAAGATAATTTTGTTATTTTTTCAATTATTTTTTTCTGTGTCTTCATACAGTTTTCACATTCGTAGTGTAGAATAATATCGTAAGCTTGAGTATCCTTGCGATATTTTTAGCGAAATTTGAGTTATGTATATGCCGATTTTCGGCTGTAAAGGAATTATGTCGAATTATATTTATAACGATAATTTTGAGGATCAAGGTCCTGAGCATATAAACGTTATATATACAGGTCAACAAAAAAAGCGTACACCTGTTACTCTTATTGTTTGCACTGTTCTAATTGTTTTTTCTGGACTTATGTTCCTTGCCGGTGGCGTTTTCAATTTTGTAGCCTCTAAGGTTGCAAAAAATAATGTCCCTGTTATTCAAATAAATAATGGCTCCGAGTCAAATGCTGATACAGATGCAAGCATGCTTTCAAGCAGCGGAAGCCTAACCGGAACTATAAAAAATGTTAAAGACAGCGTTGTTGAAATCAAGTCCGTAGCTAACGGTGCAGGTCTCGGCAGTGGTGTTATCGTTGGTGGCCCACCGGAAGGGATTTCCTATGGTGAAAGATGCTACTACATTATGACAAACGCTCACGTTGTTCAAGGCGAATATACAAATATGTATATACCTGTAAAGGTTGTTTTGACCGACGGCACAGCTTACGCAACTGAGCTTTGCGAGTTTGATGCAAAGAGCGATATTGCAATATTAAAAATTAAAGAGCCAAACAAGACTCTTTGTGTTGCTACTTGGGCAAACTCTAAGTCAGAATTACAGCTTGGCGAACAGGTTGTTGCTATCGGCAATCCTTTAGGTGAGCTTGGTGGTACTGTTACTGTTGGACACTTAAGTGCTCTTAGCCGTGAAATCTCTGTTAGCGGCAACAAAATGAAGCTTTTACAATTTGATGCTGCAGTTAACCGTGGCAACTCCGGTGGTGGTCTTTTCAACGCAAAGGGTGAGCTAATCGGCATTGTAAATGCAAAAATTGTTGATACCGAGGTTGAGGGCATCGGCTTTGCAATCCCGTATACAGAAGCATATGATATATTCATTGAGCTTGTTCAATACGGCTATGTTAAAGGCAGACCAACAATCGGTGCCAGCTTTGTAACAGATAAAAACAAAATCGTAGTTTACGAGACAGATAGCAAATCCGCTCTACAAGTAGGCGATATAATTAAAGAAATCAAGGTAAACGAAAACGAGGGCTTTGTTACTGTAACAGCACAATCACTACAAGAAATACTCAACAATATGGAAATTGATGATAGCTTTGAGCTTAAGATTCAAAGAGGCTATCGTGAGATTATTATAAAAATCACCGTATACGAGTATTCAAAATAGACTACATCCTCTCTCCTTATAAATTTTGCCTATGGTCGCCAAAGAGTGCGACCTAGGCAAAACCAATCAAAAAGGTGAGATTATATAAAATCGACTCTATCTACTCTCCTTCAAAATATTAACCTAACACCTATTCTTGCAAATAGCCCCTTTGGGGATTGCAAAAATCAAATAGCATTTTTGCGTGTTAGAACAATGATACGCACGAGTGCGTATTAACCGGCTTTGTTTCCCACAATAAAGCCTTTCAAAATTGACTCTATCTACTCTCCTTCAAAATAACTGAAAAACGCACCTATTCTTTTGAAGACGGTGCGTTTTTCAGTTCAATATCTTTATATTGAAATTTAAAATATTATATGATACAATAAAATAGAGGTGATATGTATGTACAACATTTTAATAGTTGATGATGAGGAAATGATAAGAAAGCTCATACGCAAATATGCAGAGTTTGAGGGCTTCTCAGTTACTGAGGCTGTTGACGGTATGGATGCTGTTAACAAATTTTCAAAAGGCGAGTTTGACCTTATTATTATGGACATTATGATGCCGGAGCTGGACGGCTTTTCTGCTAGCCGTAAAATTAGAGAAACCTCATCTGTTCCTATCATTATGCTCTCTGCAAGAGGCGAGGAATATGATAAAATAAACGGCTTTGAAATTGGAATTGACGATTATGTTGTTAAGCCATTTTCACCGAAGGAGCTAATGCTCCGTGTTGAGGCTATTATGAAACGCTCTAAGCACGCACCAAAGAAGGAAGAAAGCAAAAACGAGATTATTTCCTTAGCAAACGGTGGCTTAGTTGCCGACTTAACCGCAAGAATTGTATACATAGACGGACAAAGAATTGATATGTCACCTAAAGAATATGAGCTATTTTTCTATATGCTAAAGAACAAAAATATTGCTCTGTCCCGTGACAAGCTACTCTCTGACGTTTGGGGCTATGATTTCTTTGGTGATGATAGAACTCTTGACACACATATTAAAATTTTGAGAAAGAGCCTAGGAAAATACAGCGATTTTATCGTTACAATTCGTGGTATGGGCTATCGCTTTGAGGAAAAATGAGTAAAGAAAATAAAAAGCCAAGACTATCTATAATTTGGCAAATATTTATAGGTATGCTCGCATTAACCCTTATGTTCATTGTTTTGACTTGGGTATTTCAGCTCTCCTTTCTTAATTTGATTTTTAAAAACGTTAAGGAAAACGCTGTAGATAGAGCTACCGAGTTGGTTTTGGAGAATTTGGACCACGCCGACTTTAAGGAGCATATAGACATACTTGCAGAAAAGCAGGATGTTTCGATTGCAATTTTTAAGTTTACAAACGACGGTGAAATAATTGACATCCATTCTCAAGAAGGCTCAAGCATTACAACTATGGAAGGGAATGAAGCATTGCTTCAATCTTGGTTTAAATCCGCTTACGAAGCGGAAGGCTATGAGCATATAACTACCGAGGACTCGGGCAAGGAGCTCGTTTGCGTAAAGCTAAGCAGCAAGCAACTCGCCGGCGACAATGAGCCAATGTGGTATATGCTGATTTTAAACACCACAATTTCACCACCAAGTGGTACTGTAATGGCAGTTCGTGCTATGCACACTGTTCTTTCCATTATATTTATTGTATTTGCCGTTGTTGTTGCTTATTTCTTATCAAAAAGCATATCGAAGCCTGTTGAAAAAATGAGCAAGAAAGCAAAAAACCTCTCTCTTTATGATTACGAGGTTACCTTTGACGAAAAGGGACCGAAGGAAATTTGTGAGCTTGGTGAGGCGTTGAATTCAGCCACTGCTGAGCTTAAAAACCTTAGCGTAACACAAAAGGAGCTTATTGCTAACATCTCTCACGATCTACGTACTCCTCTTACTATGATTTCCGGTTATAGTGAGGTTATGCGTGACTTCCCTGATGAACGCTCACCTGAAAATATGCAGGTTATCATTGATGAAACAGCAAGACTAAACTCTCTTGTTAATGACTTACTTACCGTATCTAAGCTACAATCGGGCACACAGGTTATGGATTTAAAGACCATTTCATTGACAAATGCGGTAAGTGCAACTGTAAAAAGATACGAAAAGCTACTTGAACACAAGGAATACAAAATCAAGCTTGAAAGCGACTGTGAGGTATTTATTGTAGCCGATGAAACAAGGCTACTTCAAGTAGTTTATAACCTTATTAACAACGCCATAAACTACACAGGTGATGACAAAACCGTTACTGTAAAGCAAACGCTCGACGGTGATGTGGTTAGAATATCAGTTATAGATACCGGCGAAGGAATCAGCGAGGAAAATTTACCTTTAATTTGGGATAGATACTACAAGATTGACAAGGTGCATAAACGTGCTATTTTGGGCACAGGACTTGGTCTTTCCATCGTTAAGAATATTCTTCTTCTCCACGGCTCACGCTTTGGCGTGTCAAGTGAGGTCGGCAAGGGCTCAACCTTTTGGTTTGAATTCAAAGCAGAAAAAATTCTAAAGCCTGAAAGCCCTCAAGAAAAGAAAGAAGATAAAAAAGAATAAATATGGCTCCTCCTGACGGGGGAGCTGTCACTTTTGTGACTGAGGGAGAGATTATGAAAGAATATAACAAATCAAACATTGAACTTGCCAAGGTTCTACGAAAAAATATGACTAAGCACGAAAAGAAGCTTTGGTATGATTTTTTACGCAACTATCCTATAAGATTTCAAAGACAAAAAGCTATTGGCAATTATATTGCAGATTTTTATTGTGCTAAAGCTAAACTCATAATTGAGCTTGACGGAAGCGGGCATTATACAGAAATGCAGATTCTTAAAGACAATGACCGCACTTATGAGCTTGAAAAAATGTATCTTTCCGTTCTAAGAATACCAAACACAGAAGTTTTTAAAAATTTTTCGGGTGTTTGTAGATATATTGATTCTATTGTACAAGAATCTCTCCCTCCGTCAACTACGTTGCCACCTCCCTCGTCAGATGGAGGCTGTGAGCAGAAAAAATTCTAAAGCCTGAAAACCCTCAAGAAAAGAAAGAAGATAAAAAAGAATAAATATGGATAAAGAATTACCCAAAAGATAACATCATTTGTTGGTTGGCTAAAATATCAAGCGACGAAAAATATTTATAAATTAACTGGGAAACAGATGAATTTTATAGCTAAAAGGCTCACAATCGTGAGCCTTTTATATTTATATAATGAAAGAAAAACACACCGAGTTGCCTCGGTGTGTTCTCTTTTATGTTTTAGGATGTTTCCTTAAACTGTGAGATTATTCTGATACCGCTTCTTTAGTAAGTGTAGGTACGAGATCTTGTGTTTCTGTAAGAGTTAATGCTGTTTCATCATATGTAAAGTTATATGTTTGAGCATAATCATATGGGTCCACAGTCTTGATTACTACGCTTGTTCCGTCAATAAGAACAAATGTAATTGTCTCTACAACTGGAGTGTCACCAAAGAATGGGTCATATGAAAGTGTACCTGTTCCATCTGCATTTACAGTTAATGTGTATTTTCTATCAGCATCCATGCCTGGTACTGTTGCACTCCATGTACCTGCTATCTTTTCGTATGATTCAGATACAAATGCTCTGAAAGAAACTGTGAATGGTACATCTGCTGCAAGATATTCAAATGTATCTTGATCCATTTCGTATGAACGAACGCCAATCCATAGTGTTGTGCCTGCTGTTACATATAGGCTTATAGTTCCTTGGTCGGAGCAATTAGATTCTATTGCATAAATAGTTTCACCAATACCAATCCAAGAAGTAGCAAATGTTGATGTTACTGTTACATAGCCACTTTCTGTTGCTGTGTAATTGTAATATACAGGATAATATCCCTTTTGAGCATTAGCTGTATAATCGCCAAGTGTTTCAATTACAATTGGGTTTTCCTCTGTGCCAGGAGCTGCAGTTTGTTCGCCGCCTTCTCCACCTTCGCCTGAGCCTGAACCTTCACCAACGGATAGTGTTACTGTTACTTCACCAGTTGTATTCCATGCGCTGATACCAAGTCTGTATGTTGTTCCAGCTACAATATCGAATTCTACTGTATCGTTGCCGAAGGAGCTTTGTGAGTTTTGGCCATCCCACTCATTGTTTGCCCATGCATAAAGGTCTGCCCATGAATCACCAGCTGTTGGCCATGTGATTGTCAATACGCCCGATTCCGTTGCTGTAAATTTGTAATATATCTTATTTGTCGCATCAGAAACGAATGTAAGTGAACCTGGAAGTGTATCAAGTTCTGTTGGGTTATCCATTGTACCTGTTTCTCCGCCTTCACCTGATCCACCTTCACCTGTTGAAGCCTCAGCAAACATTTGTGGTTGCATCATGCCTGGGTTTTGGAAGTACCAGTTGCCGTCAAGACCTGTTGTAATAGATGCATTTGTAGATTCGAATACATATGATCCATCTACGATTGTGTAAGCATAATCGCCTGAGTATTGAGTGTTGATTGGGTCAACTACTGTAAGAATACCACTAGTTGCGCCCTCGCTTGCTGGCTTGAATGTAAGTGTGTATGACATTACAAATGTGAATGAGTATTCACCACCAAGACCATTTGCGTCCTTATAGTTGTTTTCTGTTTCTCCGCCTTCGCCTGATCCACCTTCACCTGTTGAAGCCTCAGCAAACATTTGTGGTTGCATCATGCCTGGGTTTTGGAAGTACCAGTTACCGTCAAGACCTGTTGTAATAGATGCATTTATAGATTCGAATACATATGATCCATCTACGATTGTGTAAGCATAATCGCCTGAATATTGAGTGTTGATTGGGTCAACTACTGTAAGAATACCACTAGTTGCGCCCTCGCTTGCTGGCTCGAATGTAAGTGTGTATGGCATTACGAATGTGAATGAGTATTCACCACCAAGACCATTTGCGTCCTTAACTGTAGTTTCACCCTCGTTGCCACCACCCTGTTGTGCTACTGGAAGTAGAATTGAGAATGGAATGTCAATTGGGTTACCGTCATACTCTTGTACGCCAAAGTAAATTGTTTGACCTTCTGTTACCGGAATTGTAATTGTGTTGGTCAAATCACTATCTAATTGTTCTGGAAGATCGAGATTTTCGCCATAAATTAGGTAGTATCTTGCATCAGAGCCTGTAAATGTAAATGTTACATTTCCATCTGTAGTTGCTGTATATGCATAGAAAATGAAATATGTGTATGAGCCTGTTCCATCATAATTACATACATAGTCTCCGCTTTCTGTAATTACAAATGGATCAGCTTTTGTACCACTACCTGAAGCAGGTGTAGTAATGTTAGCTTCATATGTGAATGTAAGCTCATATGTTTTTGCCTCTAGTGAGCCAAAGAAAAGATCGATTGTTTCGCCTGCACCGAGCTCAAGTGTAAATGTTCCGCCTTCGTCATAGAAGTCAACATATGGATTGCCAAAGTTTTCAAGTGCATCCTTGCTTATAACACCGAAGCCTGCTGGAGCTGTAAATGTATAGTTACCAGCTGCGCCAGCTACGAATGTGAACTCATAGTTATAGCCATATGTATGCTCACCTGTCATTGTAGCACTGATTGGGCTTTGTGTAGCACCTGTTGGTTGCTCTGGCTCTTCGCCACCAGATGTTTCTTGCTTTTCAAGTGTGAATTCAGAAAGATATACACCGCCTGTATCCTTACCATATGGTGGGTATGTTAGAATCACCTCAAATGTATCAGAGATTTGAATACCGAATCCAACATCGTCGCCCTCTACATAAGTAAGAACAACGCCGTTTGTCTCGTCATATGCATATGTGTATGTTGTTGTGAAGTTCTTAGCTTCGCTGTAATAGTTGCCTGGCTTTGCGTATGTGATTACAACTGTACCAGTTGTTGCGCCCTCGCTAGTTGGAGTGAATACAACTGTTCCCTCTTCCCAGTCATAGCTTTCATACTCGTAGCTACCATTTAGTAGGTCTGCTACAGAAGGAGCTGGAGAAACCTCTACTGTGATTGTATCGCTAATTTCTGTATTTGAAACTGATGTTAGTGTGATTACATATGTACCAGCTTCTTGAGCAACTACATTGAATCTGTCGCCATTTGCTGTGAATGTAACCTTGTCAGCATTGCCCTCTGTAACAGCTACTGTTACTTGTGGGTTTTCGCCTGTGCCAACAATTGCGCCGATAACAAGTGTGTTACCAACATATAGGTTTGTTGAATCTGTGCTTGTTAGGTTGTCCCAATCATCAGGCACACCTGCTGAAACTGAAGTTGTTGGCTTGTATTCAACCTCAATGTTAAGGTTGAGAACAACATCCTCAGCAGTAATTGTACATGTGTATGTTCCTGCCTTGTTTGACTTAATCTTGATTTGTTGGTTTTGTGTACCATACATTACATAGCAGTTTAAAGCACTGTTGCCATCGTTGCTTGCTGTAACACTGCTTAGCTTAACAAGCTCTGCTGTTTCTGCATCGAAGTAAAGAATATAATCTTGACCAGCGATGATCTTAATTGTATCCTCTTCGCCATATGTAGCTGTAACATTGCCTTCTTCATCCTTTGTTACAACGGTGAAGTCGTCTGTTACTATGCTGTTCTCAGCTGAGTATGGATTTGGATTTTCTGTTGAATCCATAGGATCGCCATATGTTTGTGCGATTGCAAATACACACTCTTGTGCCTTTGCAGCATTTTCTGCTACTGTGTATGTATTGTTTTCTGTATCGATTGTTACATCAGCTACTGAGTAACCGTCGATTGTAATGTTTGCTGTTTTAACGCCGTTTGTTGTTTCGTCAAGAATAAATTCTACATTTACTACATATACGAGCTCGTCAACTACTGCGTATGAGAAGTAAAGCATACCTGTCTCTTGGTTATAGCCCTCAACAAAGCCTACCTTACTTGCTACATTGTAAAGTCCAGTTACATACTCTTCGTATGTAGATGCAATAGCTACATCATAAAGATTTACTCTTGTACCTGTTGGGTACTCAGTTAGGTTTTCTTCTCTGTATATTTCGCCCCATGGGTCAACACATACAACGAAGAGAGCCTCTGCCTCGCCATAATATGAGCAGTAGAATGTGTAGTTATCTACTGTTGTATATACAGCGTAGTTATCGTAGTACTTAACTGAAGCTACGATGTCTGTTAACGCTTCATAGCCACCTGATACTGTTTTCTTGTAGTAGTCTATTACTGCAGAATTAATCTTTGTAACTGCCTCAGCATCAATCTTACCAACAACCTCAGCAACTGTGCTCATAAAGTATGAACAAGTATCGCAAAGACCGTTTTCGTTAGCATCTACGTGAGCGCCAACATTTACCTTGAAGTCTGGGTGATCTTCACAGGTTGTTTTGTTCCAGTGATTTTCTGCGTCAAATGTCCAGCTTTCTTCTGGATCGTGGTCGCAGAGTACGTATTGGCAATCATCACAAACGCCATCGCCGTTTTCGTCAGCGTGTGCGCAGATTACATATTGACAAACGTCACATACGCCGTCGCCTGCTTCATCAACGTGAGCTGCAAAGTCTTTAACATCAAGACCTATACATCCACAGTTTGCCTCGTGCCAGTGACCTGTTAAATCACTTGACCACTCGTTTGAATATGAGTGTGCGCAATACTTACAAACATCACATTTTGCATCGTTGTTTGCATCCACGTGAGCCTCAAGGTTACCCTTGTAATCCTTGTGGTCATTACATGTTGATGCGTTCCAGTGATGTGTTGCATCGCTTGACCAATCTGTTGCAAGGTTGTGGTCACATCTACCACAGATGTCACACTTTGCATCATTGTCTGCGTCAACGTGAGCTGAATAGTTTGCCTTCACATCAGCATGTCCACAAGCGGACTCATGCCAGTGTGCTGTAGCATCACTAGACCACTCTTGGCTGAAAGTATGTGTATGGTCAGCATTGTTCTTGTTTCCGTTACAGGAAGCAAAGGTAAATACCATTGTCATAACAAGAACTACACATACGAGCAGTGTTAGTTTCCTTTTCATAAGAAAGGACCTCCTTAAAAATAAATTATATATTTCAAAATTGAAATCTTTAGTATAAAAAATTTTAAAATATATTATGGTAATCTACATTATAACACATAAATTTCCATTTTGTCTATATATTTTTATAATATTTTTAATTTTAATTTGCTTTTTTATAATATGAACAAGCAAAAAGCCATTGTGATTCATCATCGGAATCTATGGTACAAGCAACCTCTTTGCCGTCTATTATCTTGGTAAGACCGAGTAGCTCGCAGTTGCCCTCGCCATCAGCAAAATACCTACTGTTTACA
Organism: Clostridia bacterium; assembly: GCA_017624905.1. Classification (GTDB taxonomy): domain Bacteria; phylum Bacillota; class Clostridia; order Oscillospirales; family CAG-272; genus RGIG2000. Next base: position 20,838 of record JAGAMD010000032.1, read on the forward strand.
CTGAATTTGAACAAAAACTCTCTTACCTCCTCGGTAACGGCAACCACGCCGTCAGAGTTTTGATAGCGTTTTAGTCCCTCGTTTCCAATCAGCTCTTCCTTTATTCTGCGACAGTCGGGAATACACTTTTGGCACTCACTTGTACAAGCAAGACCGGTTGACTTGCCCTCGTGACAAGGACAATATTCGTCACAGTAATAGCTACCGCCGTTATATTCTGCCTCGTTTCTTGTCGAAAGCTTTGAATATCCCTCAATAAAGTGCTTATAATTGATTTTTTCGCCATTAAGTGTGATAGTTAGGCATTTGTTTCCAGCCGCCTCCATATTTGAAATTGGGCTGTCAAAATATTGTGTTGATGAGTAAATATGGGCATACAGGATTGGGCCATAGCCGTCTGTATCTGCATATTTTTCCTTGTCATATAAATGATAAAAGCCATCGCCACCATCTTCCTTTTTCCATAGACGGTAGTTTGTTTCATCATAAATATACGCATTTTCTCTGCCCTTAATTGGCATTTCAGCTCCTACAAGCTCATAGTCCGAGCCATACTCGTGGTTAGTTTCCCAATAGTCGCTCATATCCTCTTTTGGCACATACATATCGCCTTGAGTGTTGAGCACCTTGTCAAACTCGCCATTTAAGGTAAGAGCAAAGGTAACGGTTACAGGATAGCTTTCCTCGTTTTTGGCATCAACGTGAACACCATAAACCAATACGTTGCCGAGCAATTCCTTGTTTACATCTATTCCGTTTTTAAAGTTCTTTGTATAGATGCCTTCTGCTCCACCACCATCAATTGTGCCGGTATGATATAGAGCGCCAACTGCTTGACCTGTATAGGATTCACAATATGGATTATATAGCTCGGCTGTTGTGTCCATCCAGCTCTCAACCGTGTACATTCCGGTCTCTCTTGGTCTGAACTCATAATAAACCGTATGTGTTTTACTCTTTAGTGTTACTTGATAAACACCTGTTTTATTAATTTCGATTTCTTCATATAGCTTTGCGCCCTTGCCTGTTGTTTTTATAACATCGTAAAGCTCAATTTCTATATTTCTTTTATTGTTGGTCGCCTCGTGTACATTTGGATTGTACGCAAGCTCCCCCGGTGCTTTTGAAAGTGTAACACGATAGTCTCCGTCAAGACCATCAACCCAA
>JAGAMD010000033.1 GCA_017624905.1 Clostridia bacterium
AGACAGACAGACAGAGCTATAACTCTGTAATTTTGTCACGCAAAAAAATTAAAGCCATTTGAAACGGGCGATTTTTCGCTTGCTCCAAATGGCTTTTTTATAGCCTCCATCTGACGAGGGAGGTGGCTTTTGCTTGGAAAAGACGGAAGGAGAGAATTTTTAAGAAAACTATCTAGAGAGATAGCGATAGGTACTCACCTGCACTCTGTCATCCTAAAGCGATAGGGACTCATACACACCCGTCATCCTGAGCGTAGCCGAAGGATCGAAAAAGCTTATTATTTAAAAGGAGAAATAAAAAATGGAACAAACAAAAGAAAAACAAAAAAAGAAAATGCCAAAGCGAGCAAAGACAGCAATAATTATAGTGTCTATTGTGCTTGTACTCGCAATTTTGGCAACGGTAACAGTAGGCGCTGCAATTGGTCTTGTAGGAGTGCTTTTGGTAGGCGGTGCGACAGCCACAGTAGGCGCGTTAATCTATTTTGACGTGTTTAATATGGAAGACCTTGAAGAATTCTTTATGGACGACATTCCGGAGCTTTTTGAGGAGCTTTTTAGCGAGATAAAAGGCTATTTTGATGAGCCACAAAAGTCATTTGAAGAAATTTATGTCAACCTTGAGAAAATAGCAGCAGAGGATATTGAGCTTGATATGGTAGAGGGCGAAGAAGAAACGAGAGCTCTGCTTAGCGAGTGCTTCGACAATGAGGTGGAAAGTCAATATAACGGATCCTTGTATAAAGGCATATATTGCGAAAACGAGGGAGACGGCGAATGGTGGTGCGTAGTAGCCTTTGAATGTGCTATTGAGGATCATGCGGAACTTTTGAGAAGAGCAATAGACGATAGCTTTTATGACGAGGACTGGTCGAATATTACCTATCATATAGAGGGTAGCGTGTTGCTTGTAGGAACAAGCCAAGAGGCAATAAATATTGCACTCGGAGATAGTACACATATAAGCACAGACACTAATGAAAGTGGTGGACACAACCATAACAGTTCAAACACTAATACTGATGAAAAACCAAATAACGACACAAACAATGATAGTAATGAGAATATTTGTAATCATTTGTACGATTATCCATGTGACTCAACCTGCAACAGCTGCGGAGAAGAACGAGAAGCATCACACAATATGAATTGTACGGATGTAGTTCAGCCAACGTGTGTAGAAGAGGGATATGATATATCTATGTGTGAGTATTGTGGCTGGATCGAGCATACTAATTTTATATCTCCAAATCCTGATGATATGAGTGTACATTTATTTGAAAAGATAAGAGAGGAGCCTACTTGTACAAGTAGCGGATATGAGTGTTATGCTTGCTCAGCGTGTGGACTGGGTGACGGTGAAATTACAGTGTTGCCACAAATCAGCCATGAATATGTAGATGGCTACTGCACAGTATGCGGACAGCAAAAGCCGTTGTACGAAAGAATAGACGAAGACACAATTCACTTTGGCAAATATCCGCAAACAGAGGTAACTGACAGTACCTTAAAGACAACTCTGAACAGTCTTGCAGGCACAAAGCCGACAAGCTTTAATGCATATAATTGGACATCATATGGCTATTATATAAGTGGTTCTGTAAGCAACTATATGTGGTATATAGACGTAGAGAATGGCGAAGAAAGGTACAGAGGCGTATACTTTCCCTCATACCGTCCAAATTCCTGCGATAATAGCGACTCATCAAGCCACACATTTCAAGACGATAACGGCTATACAACAAGCAATATCTATTGGTTCAAGTATGAACCAATCTCTTGGACTATTCTAAACGAGAATAATGACACAGCTTTAATTCTCTGCGATATGATAATAGATAGCCAACAGTTTGATTATGAAAACGGAAGCTATTATAATGACTACGCAGAGAGCACAATAAGAGCATGGCTCAACGATAATTTCTATAACACAGCCTTTGATGAGCTACAAAAGGAAATTATCTTGACAACTACGGTAGATAATAGTGCAGCAAGCACAGGCTACTCATGGAACCAATACGCATGTGAGGACACAGAGGATAAGGTATTTTTACTCAGCTACAAGGAGTTGACAACATATCTGACAACCAATGCATCAAGAATGAAGAAAACAACTGATTACGCCCAGTCACAAGGTGCGTATAGCACATCCTCATCATACTTTGGTAACGGCCCTTGGTGGCTCCGTTCTCCTCTCTATAGCGTTAGTACCGGCGCGCACTTTGTCTACATTGATGGCGGCCTCATCAACCGCGACCTCCGCGAGACTAGCTGTGGCGTTGTTCCTGCTTTGCAAATTCAACTCTAAATAGACAAACGCCTAAAATCAAACAAACGGTTGAATTTGTTAATCCCGAAAATCCAAGCCCATCCACAGAAAGCACATTTACGCCCTGTGGATGCGGCTAAAGCCTTTGCATAAAGTGAGGCACACCTTGTGGCAAGACAGAGGGAGAGAAAATTTCAATAAAACTACCCTTTCCACAATTTCTCCCCTGACAAGGGGCTTGTAAAAAAGACACAAGGCAGAAGCCGAGCACGAAGAACAGAAAAGCCCACCGAAATCGGTGGGCTTTTCTGTTTTATATAGATAAAGCGATATTTTTAATTATTTTAGAAATCTTTTTTCTAACACCTTCCTCGCTGTAGCCGATGGCAACGCCGATTTTCCAATATGCTTGACCGTTTATGTAGGCGTCTAAAATAATTGAGCGGTCAAGAGGGGAAAGTGAGAGAATTGTCTTCATATATTTTTCCTCTATCTCTTGTGCTTCGCTTATTTTAGTTGCGATATCCAGGTCGCTAAGTAGCTTTCTTTCTCGCTCGATAATACTGTTGATTTTTTCTGATTTTTGCATTTTTTCAAGCATTTTGATACGCATAATATGAGTTTCCTGCGTTTCTCTTAGCTTGTTTATTGCTAGTGTATAATTTTTTAAGCTCTTTAAATCCTTTTTTACCTCTTCTGCCTTCATATTAAATTCCCGTAAACAAAAGTACCTGTGCGACAAATCAAGGTGGAGAAGCCCTTGACTTTTTCCGTATGTAATTATATAATATACTCAAGAAAAAATTTGTCAAAGCCTGTCGAGGCTCTGAAAAAAATTGTAAAATTGACAAAAAATAACGGGGAATTTGTTTTTGCCAACACGGGGCATACAAGCTTTCCTAAGTACACTTATATTTTAAATCAAAAGGACTTTTGTGTCAACGCAAAAACGGAAGCAATCCACTAAAAGTCGCTTAATTTAGACAGTTGAAAATTATCTTAGAAAGGGAGCAAAAATGCAAGTATATATAGGACGTCCGCTTCTTAGCGAGGGACGACTTCCAAAGGAAATAAGAGTATATGATTTTTTAGATAAGCTTGGAGTGGAATACTACCGAGTAGACCACAACGAGGCAGGCACAATGGAGGCTTGTGAGAAAATAGAGAAGGAGCTAAATACAGTAATTTGCAAAAACCTCTTTCTTTGCAACAGACAAAAAACCGCATTTTATCTTCTTATGATGCCGGGGGACAAGGTCTTTAAAACCAAAGACTTTTCACCACTTGTAAATTCATCTCGCCTTTCCTTTGCCGACGAGGACGATATGGCAAAATATCTCGATGTAACTCCGGGCTCGGTCAGTATAATGGGACTAATAAACGATACTGAATGTAAGGTACAGCTTGCTATCGACAAGGATGTATTAAAGCCGGACTTTATCGGTTGTCATCCTTGCATAAATACATCAAGCTTAAAAATCAAGAAAGAGGACCTTTTAGAAAAATACTTACCCGCCACAAAGCACACACCTATATTTGTAGAGCTATAAAAAAGCACTCCGATTGGAGTGCTTTTATTATTTGATTATTCGTCGTCCTCGTCCTTAGCCTTAGAAGACTTAACAACTGTGAATGCATCAGCCTCAAGTGCCTTAACAAGCTTCTTAGCAAGTAGCTCCTCTGTCTCAGCATATGGATACTCTGCAACATAGTCAACTGTCTTAGCCTTTGGATCCTTTTCGATACCGAACTTAGCCATTACAATATCAACGATTTCCTTTGCTTTTCTTAGGCCTAGACCACTCTTAATCTTGAGTAGCATTGGAACCTCAGCAAATATCTTAGCATTGATTGCATCGTGGTGGTACTTGGACTTGTCATATTCCTCAGGATCAAGTGCGCAGTATACACAAATTGTCTTACCACGGAGCTTAATCTTGAAGAGCTGATCTCTGCCTTTGTTGTAGCTATCAAACTTCCAGCTAATCTTAGATTTAACACCCTTGTATGAGTGGATGTGGTTCTTAAGCTCACTGTAGTATGCTTTAACTGTGTCGTCGCTTTGGATTAGGTTAGCAGCAAAGCTACGGCTGTACTTGATTTCAATTACATTACCTTCATTGTCAATGTATGTAGGAACGATAGTAGGAGCTGGAGCAACAACCTCTTCGGCAACTGGCTCAACAGGAGCTTCTTCAACTACTTCTTCAGCTGCTTCCTCAACTGTTTCTTCAACAGGAGCTTCCTCAACTACCTCTTCGGCTACAGGCTCTTCGTAAACCTCTTCAGCTACAGGCTCCTCGTAAACCTCTTCGGTAGCCTCTTCTATTTCTTCATTAACGGAGTAGAGTTGGATTGTAAATACAGCATCATTGTCGCCTCTTTCAATTACAGCGTCGCCGTCTGGCTCAACACCCCAACCAACGAATGATGGGTTAGCATTGTAATTTTCAGGAGCTTGTGCATCTGAATAATGTGATTCCTTGTAAATAAATGCACCTGTTGCGCTATCTGTAAAGAGAAGCTCAACAACGCTTGAGCCGTTAAACTCAGCTGTGCCTTCCTTAACGCTATCATCAAATATAGGGTATAGGTTGATAGCAAATACTGCATTTAGGCTTGTGCCCTCAATAACAACATCGCCACCTTGCTCAAAGCTCCAACCCTTAACAGCTACAGGAACATCTTGATTTTCCGGGAGAATGGTGTTAACCTTGAGTGATGTTGTTGAAAGAATACCATTTGTTTCAGCATCCATATAGTTGAGCTGAACATAGATACCTTCAGTCTTTTCGTTAGCAGCTGCAAGCTCATTTTCATCAGCCCAAACAGCATAGAGAACTACTGTGTGAGTAAGAAGAAGCTCACTCTCTGCAAGCATACTCTCGCCTTCCGGATCAAGGCTCCAGCCAACGAAAACCTTTCCTTCCTTACTAGCAGGACGAATAACTGCTTTAGAAAGCCAAGGCTTTTGCTCGTATCCGATTTCGTAATCGCCCTCGTTGTCAACATAAACAACTTGGCAGCGAATTGTGAGCGCAAGGATTGCACCAAGAACGCAAAGTGCACAAACAACACCCCAAACCAAAGGACTTTGGTTAAAGATGTTTAGTCCAGCGCTAAATAAAATTGTGTTTACAATTTCCATTTTGTCCCTCCGACTATAAATATTTTGATATTCTAATTATACAGTAGTAATTTATTTTTGTCAATGTATTTTAACAAAAAAATCAAAAAAATCGTACACGTATTGGCACATTTTTTTGAAGAAATCAGCCAAAAATCACAAAAAAATATGCGAGGGAGTGTATGGACAAGGCTTTTTCGCCTCAACACGTATTCAAAAAGTAAATGGCTTAAGTGCACCGAGCATATAAGAAAATGGCAAATGTCAACCCCTATTTGTGATTTTTTTCAAAAAAATTGAAAAAATTTTGATTTTCATTTAAAAAAGCCTATTTTTTGTAATTCTTCAACAAATAAGCACTCTGAATTTTTGAAATTAAGTATCTCACGTGGGTATGTATTTATAAACTTAGTTATTTCATCAATTTGCTTTTGCGTATAGCTTTCCATTTTTACACCTTTAGGAATAAATCGCCTAATGAA
>JAGAMD010000034.1 GCA_017624905.1 Clostridia bacterium
CATTATTCCATATTGCCGTATACTGTCGGCGAGCTTGATAATTGCCTCCTCGGTGAAATATTTCCTTGGCTGGTTTGGATTTGGCACGATTTTGGCAACATCAATAGAAAAAACCCTTCCACATAATACCTCTTGCTCTTTTTCTTCCATTTTACACTCCTTTTCTTTTTATTTGGCTTTGATTTTGGCACTTTTGTGCCTAAAAATATATTAACATATACGCCTTGCGAGAAATGGTGAAAAATAGACGTAAAATCAGACGAATTTAGGCTTGTTTTGACGCTTTCTACGGGTTTATATATAAATCTGCGCAAACCGGAGCTTAAGCCGGGAAAATGGCGTAAAAAGGCGCTGGCTAAAAAGGTTTTTGCTTTGGTTTCTTGGCAAATTTTATGAATAATTCGCGAATAATTATAAGGTTTGTTGAATTATTATAAAATCTAAACTCAGACACTCGGTCAAGCAAAAAACTAAACTTAGATACGTGCAGGTGCATAATTATAAATCAATATACTCATATATTGCATAAATATACAACCGCGTGCAGAAGTCAGAAGTCCGGCCGATTGGGCTGGGCTTCTGACTTGGATTGTAAATCTACACTTGCGATTCTTGCTTTGGATCCGCGTGAGAGCTAAAATAAGCCGTTTTAAGCGTATTTTACGTTGATGTTGATAATCTCACTAGGTCTTACAACTTTGCCGTCAAAAAGGGCGTATCCCTTCACTGCGTCGGCAAATGACTTTTCAGGGCGATATGCCTCTGTGTGAGTTAGAGGATTAACAAACGCAATTGCACGCTTTGTTCTGATCATAATGTTATCAACCGCTCCGTCCTCTGTCTTGGCAACATTGTTTGAAAGCTTGACAGCTACATTGCCATAGGTTGCTACCCTGCCGTTTTTGAGCATCTCGCTGTTGTTTGTGTCGTTTGATGTGTATGCTTGCTTGAATAGCTTGTAGAAGCGAGGAGAAACTGTGATAGTAACACCGCTTGACATGTTGACGTCATTTTCTTGCAATGCTTGGATTGCATCGTCAATTACGCCGAGTACATTTTCCTTTGTTACAAGAGTAGCATTTTCAGTTAGTTTTACAACGTCGCTGCCGGTTACCATATTTGCGATGTATTTGTCGATTTCGTTTGCTAGTCCTTCGCTTGTTTCTTGTGAAAGTGAATCCATAAGACCACCGATTGCTTGTGCCTTGTCAATGTCGCCAACCTTGTAATTGAAGTATCTGATTTGGTTGATGTTCAAAATTGTTGATGTGTCAGCAATTTCTTCTGCGTCGGCGATTTCGCCACTTGCGTTTTCACGGTCTAGTGAACGGATTGTCGGCTTGCCCACACCGAGAATATGAACGCTGTCGCCCTTGCTTGAGACAAGACCCTCGTATTGTCTGTTACAGTCCTCGGCGAACACACAAGCTCTTTCGAGCTCTCTATTGATTGATTCTGCCCATACTGATGGGATAAAGTTTGTATATGCCATAATAAATCTCCTTACTGCTTTTGCGAAGGCGAAGGAGAAGAGATGACCTTGCTACTTTGTCCTTTTCGGCTTAAAGAGCCATCTTTTTAGCCTTGTCATGATTCTTATTAGACAAATAGGAGCGAGAACCGATAAACGATTAAAACGAAAATAGAATAGTCGATTTGGCGATGTTTCAGCCAACGATTGACTCGGCTACCATTTTTGTTGGCTTTTTCTGATTTTTTCGTAGTTTTTAGCTATTTGCTCCTTGCTCATTCTCAAAACTTGATCTTTCGTGAAAAAACCGTCGTCATAGGATTCGCCTGAACAAAGAGAGCCGGGCGATGCTTGTTGAGCTTTATATAATATATTATTCTTAATTTTTAATTCTTTACTGATTACTGAATAAAGAGATAAGTAATCACTGTAAAGCTCACAAAACGGCTTAGTGCTTGTGTTTATTTCTCTGAAAAGCTTGAAAACACGGTCGTTTTCGACATTTTCTTTAGAAACACCGGGGAAAAGTCTTGAAAATGACTCGTTTTCTTCTTCAAGAGAAGAATCATCAGAAAAACAGTCGTCATTTTTAACAAGCAAATTGACTTCATTGTCAGACACGTGGTCGGGTCTAGGCTCCGTTATGCTATCGTTTCTATAAGAATTCGTGTCAAAAAACGGCTCGTTTTTGCAAGTTGCTTGTTGATTTTCGATATTTTTTTCATTAATCATATCGTTTTCGGTGATATTTGCCGTATTTGTTGTAGAAAAATCTAAATTTGTTGAACCATTGTCTGAGTTTTGACTTAATTTTGTTATCATTCTTTGTTACACCTCGCCTGTGTTTGCTGATTTTTGGTTGCTGTTTTCTTTTAAATTTGCAATTTCTTTGCGTAAAATCTCTATTTCCGACCTTTTTTCAGCTTCAATTTGCTTTAAAATTTCTTCCTTATTGGTAATTGCTGACTCCGGATAAGCTCGGATATATGTCTCAAGTGAGATTTTTCCGTTCTTTAGGCAAGAATCAAGCAGAGAAATGTCGGATGCAATACTTGCCTTTGTGCCGCCAACTGCCTCAACAGTAACCTCAAAGAGAGAATTTTGGTAATCATAAGAATAGAAATCGTCAATTTCCTCGTATTGCTTTCCGCTTTCGTCTCTTAACTTTCTTAAATATTTTCTCTTCCAAAAATAATTTTTAAGAAACTGTGCCAAAATTAAGCCTTGCTTTTTCTTTAATGACCAAAAGTTGTTTTTTAACTCCTCAATAGGCACCTGTGCCTGTGCTTGTAGGTACGCAATCGCTGCACCGGATAACGTACTTGCATATGCTTCGCCGGTCATTACCTCACTTGCTCCGCTTACACTTCTTGTTAAATCGTTTAGTGTTGAAACGAGCTCCATTGGTACTCTTGAAAGCTCAAGCTCCGGTAGTTTTTTTATTCCTTCACCCGTGCCTGAATAGTCAATAAGTATTTGCCCCGGCACGTTTGAAATCTTTTGACCGTTTAGCGCATTTGGCAAAGCAATATATTTGCCCCAAGCACATTGTTGAGCATTTAGCAGGCTCATTGCGATGTTGAAATTGATGGCTTTTTGGTTTGGAATTAAGCCCTCAACCTCTCCCAACCCATATATAGACCCCTCTTTTCTTTCATAGTAGCCACACGCAATGGGATAAAGCTCGCTTGAGTGAAGCTGACTCATAGAAAATTTGTGGGGATAGATGCCTCTTTTTTTTCCAAACGAGTTGATTTCTTCGTCGTCTAGCTCAGGCACAATCCTGAAAGGCTTGCTGATTATATGTGTTTTTGTTGCTCTTTCGCACCAAACCTCGCCGTTTTGCTTGAAATATCTTGTAAGCAAAGTTGCTTTGCCAAGAAGAGAAGGGCTGTCGACGTTGTAGGTATCATCAAGCTCGTCGCTTACTAAGTCGCTTATCTTTAAATCTCTGTCGGCAAGAGCACAGATTTTCGATAATTCCTTGCGAGAGCTGATAATAATCCAATCTTGCTTCTGCTCGTTATACTCACAAGGGTTGGCAAAGAAGATATTTAAAGGATCAATTAGCTCACATCTCACGCTTCCTTCCTCTCCGTCAACAGAGGAAACAGCAGCTGAGTCCCAATAATAATGGAAAAAGCAGGATCCTTTTTTGATTGCATCGTCAATTCCGCATCTATCAAGATCGTCTTGACCAATTTCCTTGAAAAGACAGGTAGCAAAGTCGTTAAAACGCTCGACATCCGTGTAGGGAGAAAAGCTTTTATATAAGACCTTGACAGGTGTTGATAAAATAGCTCCCTTTTTGCTTCTGCAAATCATTTTAATAATGTTCACCACAGGACGTGGTAGATTCTTTGTGCTCTCGGTGGGCAATGGCCACTGTCTGCCCTCGTAAAAATCAACGAAAGATGGGATTTTGTTGCGTAAGCCTGTTCTTGCCTGATAGTCTAGAGCATTTTGATAATCTTGCCAAAGAAATGTTTCGTCAGGATTTAATTTTTCTTGCCATTTAGCCATTCTTCAACCACCTCTTTGTATGAGATTTCATCCACAGGGTCGCTTGTTTTTGAAAAGTTTGCATTTTTGAGTTTTTCTTCAAGCAAAGCGATTCTATTTTCAAGTTCAATAAGTTTTTTCTTGTTTTTTGTCATTTTACCACTCCAAGTAGTTTTCTTCTTGCAAGGGAAGAGAAGAGAAATTTGATTTTATAAAATCGTTTGATTTGTCAATTATTATAAAAGAGTGCGTATAGTCTATTCCTATGAAATGAGCGATAGCACTTGCCATTACTAAATCGTCGTGCGTTCCGCTTGCTCCCTCACCACGCATATTTCTTCCTTTAATAAAGGTTGACATTTCAAAGAGAGTTTCCCTGTCTGTTTCAAGATATATATTTTCTCGCATAACAGCGACTAGATTTGAAACAATTATAGGCCTTGAAACTGCTGTTGTCATAAAGCCGTAATTCCTTTCCGGCTTATCTTGATATGTGCCGATTGCTTTTGATACATATAGATTTTTGTATTTTAAGGCTTTGAGAACACGCACAGGGTGAGTGGAAAAGTTTGTCTCAACGCCTATTAAAGCGTCTAAATAGTATTTACCTAAGCAATATAACTGATGAGCAAAGAGATCCTCGTCGATGTTTTTTATATGTAGCGTTGCTACACAACGAGAGCATGTGTTGTCTATAACCTTGGCAGAGAAAAAGTCCTCGCCGCTCCCTGCTGTATCCGCACCGATAACATACGGCTTGTTCTTTGAAACGGCACCGACTTGCACAGAGTACGGCTCTTCAACGATAGAAATGTAACCGTCATCTGCTTCGACAAAGGTTATATCCTCAATTGTTGTTTCATATGCGGATAAGCCTCCGCTTGGGGAGAAAATGGGCTTGGGAACTAGCTTGTATTTAAAATATCCTCTTTTTGATTTGACACTAAAGCTGCTTAGGTAGTTTGATATCTTCTCCTTATCAAACATACATTCGCCGGAGGTCAAAAACGCTTCCTCGGCTGAGCAGGGGTATTCCTGCTTTATAGAGCTTTTGTCAATATAAGAATGATACTTTTTTGCATACCAAGATAGCTGTTCCTTGGAAAGCCCTCGTAATTCCAAGGATTTAAGCCTGTTTTTTAACCAAGAGTCGCTTGTGTTTAAATACTCGTACTCCTGAGAAGTATACTCGCTCGTACGCCACCACTCATAAAAAAGGTTGTAGCAGCTTCCACTATCCCAAAGAGCCTTTGCATCATTATAGCCATTAGCTGTGGTTTCATAAATGCAAAGAGCTTCCTCGGTTGCTGCCTCTGAAATTGATTTTTGCAAATCTGCCAAGGGGCATTTAAAAAAAGCTACCTCGGAATAGTGAATAAATGATAGAGTTCGGCTTCTGCCTACGTTTGAGGTGGCAGAGGCTATTCTCCAAGACGAATTCAGCTTGTCAAAAAACAATTCATTTACAGAGTTAAACTTTTCGGTTGGCTTTAATCTCTCGGGCAGGGACGAGTACATAAACTTAGCCTTGTCAATAAAAATTGCCTTTGTATTGTCGTCTCTGTCGGCCAATGTAAAGCCTGAAAAATTTCTTTTAACTATTGCAAAAGAGAGCATTAAAGCAGAGATAAGGGTGGTGAAGCCTTGCTGTCTTCCTTTTAGAATAAAATACGGTTTTTGCCAACCCTGTGTATGAATTTTGCCTATAAAGTCACGCTGTACCTCGTTGAAAAAGAACGGAACACTCCTTTTTTTCTTGTCAACAATTGTGAAGCAAGACTCGATTAAAAGCGGTGGGTTATTCATTATCTCGTTTCGTAAATTTTCATTGTCCAAAATCTTGTCAGCTATTGCTTCAACCAGCTCACTGTCAAGGGAAATGCTATGATGCTTCTCCCAAAGCTCTCGACGTTTAGCAGTCAGTGTCTTAACTGTAAATTTTCTTTCCAAATTTTCCTCCTTTCTTCCTTGCACCTCAATTATTGCATAAAAAAACCGGTACGGAGCGGTACACTTTTTGCTTTTTAAAGCTTTTTTGATCTAAGTAGCCTTGACATCTTCATATGCAGGTGTTATAATATTATAAATTTATTTATTAGGAGACATAATATGAAAGCAGTAGTAACCGTAATAGGAAAAGACTCAGTAGGAATTATCGCAGACGTTAGCCTTGAGTGTGCTAAGCACAACGCAAATATTGTTGATATAACACAAAGCGTTTTAAAAGACTATTTTGCTATGATTATGCTTGTTGAAATAGAAAAAATGGAAACAGAATTTGCAATTTTCCAAAAGGAGCTTGCTATTCTTGGCGAGAAAAAGGGACTTGACATTCGTGTTATGCACGAGGACATTTTCAATTCAATGCATCGCATATAAGAGGTACTTATGGTAAATATTAACGATATACTTGAAACGGTCAATATGATAAAGCAAGAAAATTTGGATATCCGTACAATTACTATGGGTATTTCACTTTTTGATTGCATAAGCGATGACCAAAAAAGACTTGAAGCTAAAATTTATGATAAAATAACAAAGAGTGCAGAAAACCTTGTCTCAACAGCTAACGAGCTTGAGTCAACATATGGTATTCCAATTATTAACAAGAGAATATCAGTTACTCCTATTTCATTAGTTGGTGCATGTGCAGACAGAGACGGTTATGTTCGTCTTGCTCACGTTCTTGAAAAGGCAGCGAATGAGGTTGGAGTCAATTTTATAGGTGGATTTGGTGCTCTTGTTCAAAAGGGAATGACAAAGGGGGCATCTAACTTAATTGATGCAATCCCTGAGGCACTTGCTACAACAAGTAAGGTTTGCTCTAGTGTAAATGTTGCTAGTACAAAGACCGGTATTAATATGGATGCTGTCGCACGTATGGGCGAAATTATGAAGGAGGCTGCATATTTAACAAGAGATAATGACTCTATTGGATGTGCTAAGCTCGTTGTTTTCGCAAATATTCCTGATGATAACCCATTTATGGCCGGTGCAATACACGGTATGGGTGAGCCGGACACAGTAATCAATGTTGGCGTTTCCGGTCCTGGTGTTGTGGCTTCTGCTATAAAAAGAGAAGGCTTTTGCGATTTTTCGCATCTTGCTGATGTTATCAAGAAAACAGCATTTAAAATTACAAGAGTTGGTCAGTTAATCGCATATGAGGCGTCTAAAAAGCTCAATACTCAATATGGTATAATTGATTTGTCTCTTGCTCCTACTCCTGCGGTTGGTGACTCAGTTGCAAGAATTCTTGAGAATATGGGACTTGAAAGATGCGGTACACACGGTACAACTGCGGCACTTGCTATGCTTAATGACGCTGTTAAGAAGGGTGGAGTTATGGCATCCTCACACGTTGGTGGTCTTAGCGGAGCTTTCATTCCTGTTTCTGAGGATGCAGGTATGATTGAGGCGGCAGAGCTTGGCGCACTCAACATCGAAAAGCTTGAGGCTATGACAGCCGTTTGCTCTGTTGGTCTTGATATGATAGCCGTGCCGGGTGATACAAGTGCATCTACTCTTTCGGGAATCATTGCCGACGAGATAGCTATCGGTGTTATCAATAACAAAACAACTGCTGTTCGTCTAATCCCTGTTTATGGCAAGGGCGTTGGCGAGAGCGTTGAGTTTGGCGGACTTTTAGGACATGCTCCTATTATGAAGCTTAATAACTATTCAAGCGAGGAATTTATCAAAAGAGGTGGCAGAATCCCTGCTCCAATCCACAGCTTGAGAAACTAAAACACTCAACCCTGTGTCGTAAATTACATATTTTTACGCATACAAAGAGTAAAGAGGAGAATATATATGAAAAAGTTAGATACAATTTGTGTACAAGGTGGCTACAAGCCAAAAAGCGGCGAACCAAGAGTAGTGCCAATAGTACAAAGCACAACATATTATTATGAGAAGGCCGGAGAAATGGCAGACCTCTTTGATTTAAAGAGCGAGGGCTATTTCTATACAAGACTTGCAAATCCAACGGTTGATGCATTTGAGAAAAAGCTTGCAGAGCTTGACGGCGGTGTACTTGGTATTGCAACTGCCTCCGGAATGAGTGCAACATTGCTTGCTATACTTAATATTGCAGGTGCCGGTGATAACTTGGTTGTTTCACGTGCAATTTATGGCGGAAGCTACAATCTTTTCTCTGTAACTCTTCCAAAATATGGCATTGAATGTAGATTTTTCGATCCGGACGACTGTGCTGAGGACATTGAAAAGCTTGTTGATGACAAGACAAAGGTTATTTTTGCAGAAACTATTGCCAATCCAACAATTGTAGTTCTTGATTTTGAAAAGCTAGCTAATATTGCAAAGAAGCATAAGGTTCTATTTATGGTTGACAACACTCTTGTAACACCTGTTCTTTGCCGTCCGCTTGATTTTGGTGCGAATGTTGTTATTTATTCATCATCAAAATATCTTGACGGACACGCAGTTGCACTTGGTGGCTGTATCATTGACGGTGGCAACTTTGATTTCAAGTCAACCAACAGATACGAGGAGTTTTTAAGACCTGACGAGAGCTATCATGGTCTTGTTTATGCTGACCTTGGCAAAACTGCATTTGGTGTAAAATGCAGGGTTCAAATGATGAGAGACCTTGGCGCTATTATGAGCCCGGAGAACGCATTTTTGACAAACCTTGGTATGGAAACACTTGCACTAAGAATGGAAAGACACTGTCAAAATGCTAAAAAGGTTGCAGAGTTTCTAAGTAACCATCCAAAGGTTGAGTGGGTGTTGCATCCATCTCTTACTGACAATAAATATCACGCACTAGCGAATAAATATATGCCAAACGGACAAGGCGGTATGATGAGCTTTGGTGTTAAGGGCGGTTGCGAAAAGGCTTCTAAATTTATGGAAGGGCTTGAAATGATTGCTATTGTTACTCACGTAGCAGATAGCCGTAGCTGTGTATTGCATCCTGCATCAACAACTCATCGTCAATTATCAAGTGCTGACCTTGAGGCGATTGGAATTAAAGATAATTTGGTTCGTCTCTCTGTTGGTATAGAAAACAGCGATGATATTATTGACGATTTGAAACGAGCACTCGATAGAGTATAAAATATTGAAATTCAGACACGTGGTCGAGCTTTTTGCTCGATAAAAGGAGAAAGAAATGCCCATTATAATTCCTAAGGACATTCCTGCATATTCAACTTTGCTTGGCGAAAATATCTTTGTTATGAATCACGAAAGAGCTATGGCACAGGACATCCGTCCTATTGAAATTGCTATTCTCAATCTAATGCCTACAAAAATTGAAACGGAGACACAGCTAATCAGACTTTTGTCTAACTCACCGCTTCAAATCAGAGTAACCTTGATAGGTACGGAGAGCTATGTTGGAAAGCATACACCTCTTGGACATCTGCAAAGATTTTATAAAACCTTCTCCGAGGTTAAAAATCAACACTTTGATGGTATGATTATTACAGGAGCTCCTGTTGAAATGATGGAGTTTAACGAGGTTAAGTATTGGCGAGAGCTAACAGAGATATTGGATTTTGCCGACACTAATGTTCAAAGCACTATCTTTATATGTTGGGGAGCACAGGCGGCACTGCATTATTATTATGGACTTAATAAGAGAGTTCTTGATAAAAAGCTCTTTGGTGTATTTAAGCACAAGAAATTTGTTAATTTCGACCCTCTTTTAAAAGGCACAGACGAGGAGTTCTATATGCCTCACTCAAGGCACACAACTGTTGATCTTGAGGATATAAAAAAGGTTGACGATTTAATGATTTTGGCAGGCTCGGATAAAATTGGAGCATCGGTTTTACGTTCAAAGAACGGCAGACGTATTTTCCTCATGGGACATATGGAATATGATAAGGACACTCTTAAAAATGAGTATTATCGCGACCTTAACAAGGGTCTACCTATTGAGCCACCTGAAAATTACTTCAAGGATGAGGAAAAGACAAAGGTCGTGCCTAATTGGTATTCAGTAGCAAACTTAATCTATTCAAATTGGTTAAACTATTATGTATATCAGGTAACTCCATACGATTGGAAGCAACAATAGATAATAAAAAAAGCTATCGCACAGCGATAGCTTTTTGATTTTAATTATTGCTCGTAAATGTAGTAATAGTCGAGCTCGTTTGCTTTGACGTCCTTGAAAAGATAGTCGGATACCTTTTCGCTAACCATTGTTGAGTATGGCAACGACTTTTCGTGCTCCATAAGTGCTTGATAGTAAACGTAGTTTGATAAGCCCGGCATAAACGAGCTGAAGAATAGCTTGTTTTCCTCGTTTTCATACGCTTTGTCATCAAGAGGCAGACGCTTTACAAAAACTGTGCCATATTCAAAGTAATCGCCGGGGTTTATTGTTTCGCCATCCTCTGTTTTCAAAGGTGTGTCGCCACCAAAATATCTGTGCGCAACAACATTTTTTATTTCACCCTCACGGCTAACGTATGCGGCGGACAAAACATTGTTTGATTGTAGCTGAGAAAGAGTTGGCTTAGAGGTTTGATAGCATCCGTTTTTGTAGTGACCATCGGTTCTGCTGTCGTCATCGTATTCCTCCCAAAGCTCTTCGTATGTCCAACTTAGCTTGTCCTTCAAAAGAATATAGTCATAATCCATATTCTTGTTAATGAGTAGCTCCTTGAGCTCGGTTACAAGCAACTCCTTTTCGGCTTTTTCGTCCTCGTTTAGAGGGAGCACGGTGGATTCACCAAAAGAGTCGGTGTGAATCTTGTACATTGTGTTGATGACAATTGTTTGATAACGAAGATAGTTTTCCTCGTAATAGTCATTTTTTTGCTTTTCGGTGATTTTTTCATTGTTTTCACCGAGTAGGTACTGTCTTACCTTGTTTTCCTTGTACTGCTTTTCATAAACGGAGAGTAGTGTATCGTAATCAAATCCGTATTCCTCGGCGATTTTATTAAAAGCATCCATATCGTAGTTTCCGTAGTAGGCGGCAATCGCACTAGCTGTTGCTCTTATGTTGGATTTTTCCGTGTCGGTGAGGGAAAGACCAAGAGTATCAAACATAGATTGAGCATATAAAAGCGATAAAACACTTTGCTCAAAGCCCTCACGATAGGTTGCTTCAATATAATCGTTTATTGTTACGCCATTTTCCATTTCGTAAGAAAGGTCGGCGTCGGTAAGGTCAGGGTCAAGTGATACCATAACCTTCTTTTTGAACATTCCGCTTAAATAAATGTATTCTTTTTTGGTAATTGAATAGTCGCCAAGCTCATAAAAAATCTTATTTTTCTTACAAGAGCTAACAAATGGAATGACTAAAACAATTAGCAAAATCAGACACAGGGTGCGACAAATTGTTTTTTTCAAGTTGTTTTCTCCTTGTTTTTGAGTAATTATATCTAATTATACCACAGATATGTGAGAATTGTTAGATGTTTTCGTTAAATTTTTGTGTATAAAATTTTATAACATCACAGCATCGCTCGTGTATAGGCTCACCCGCCTCAAGCTTTACACAGATGTAAGGCACCTTGCCAACTCCGCAAACCTGCACCATTTTTCTGTCGTATTTTGATACCTCAACAAGAGTCGGCAGGCTTACAACATCTAGATATAGACGGATTTCTCCCTTTAGATGCTCGACTTTTTTAAATTTCGCCTTTGAAGCATATGCTTTTATTAAAGCTACCGAGATTAATGTTTCGGTTTCCTTAGGGATTTTGCCAAAGCGATCGTTTAGCTCGTTTATTATATCACATCTATCGTCCTCGGTTTCAATATGGGCGATTTTTTTGTATATTTCCATTCGTTGGCTTGAGGATTTTATATATCTTTCGGGGATAAATGCGTCATCAACGGTGTTGATTTTTGTCTCAAATCGTTCTTCCACCGTAACGCCCTTTTCCTCGAGCACCGCCTCGTTAAGAAGCTTGATATATAAATCATAGCCGACAGCATCAAGATGTCCGTGCTGTTCGCTTCCAAGCAGATTGCCGGCACCACGTATTTCAAGGTCTCGCATAGCGATTTTAAAGCCGGCACCAAACTCACAGAAATCTCTTATGGCATTGAGTCTTTTTGATGCAATTTCGCTTATTTCCTTGCCACGGCGATAGGTAAAGAATGCGTAAGCACGACGATGGCTTCTACCAACACGACCTCTTATTTGATGGAGCTGAGAAAGCCCCATTCTGTCTGCGTTTTCAATGATTAATGTGTTTGCGTTAGGAATATCGATTCCTGTTTCTATAATAGTTGTGCTAACCAAAATATCAATTTCGCCAATGACAAGACTATGCCAAATTTTCTCTAGGCTATCTCTGTCCATTTGACCGTGTCCAACGGCAATAACTGCGTTTGGAAACTCTCTTTGCAGCTCAGATGCTGTGTGATAAATCTTGCTTGTGTCGTTGTGGAGGTAGAATACCTGTCCACCACGGTGTAGCTCACGTCTAATTGCATCGTTGATTATATTTTTGTCGTGCTCCAAAACGTAGGATTGAACGCCAACACGTCCCTCGGGAGCTTCATCAAGCACGGAAAGATCACGTATTCCTCCCATTGCCATGCTAAGGGTTCTTGGAATAGGTGTAGCTGAAAGAGTAAGGACATCGACATCCGGCCAAGCCTGTTTGATTTTTTCCTTTTGACCAACTCCAAAACGCTGCTCCTCGTCTATTATTAATAGACCAAGGTCCTTGAATTCGATATTCTTTGAAAGAAGCTTGTGTGTGCCGATTATAATATCAAGGTCGCCACGACGCAAGGATCGGATTGTTGCATTTTGCTCCTTTGTGGTTCTAAAGCGAGAAATCATACCGATGTTAACGCCTGTTCCCGCAAAACGAGCAAGAGCAGTTTGGTAGTGTTGCATTGCCAAAATTGTTGTAGGTACAAGCATTGCTACCTGCTTGTTGTTAGCAACAGCCTTCATAGCGGCACGGAAGGCAACCTCGGTTTTTCCATAACCAACGTCGCCACATAGAACTCTGTCCATAGGGTAAGGCTTTTGCATATCGCTTGAAATTTCATCAATTGCAACTGCTTGAGACTCGGTTTCCTCATATTCAAAGGATGAGGCAAATTCTTCTTCCATAAGAGAGTTTGGCTCAAATGCAAAGCCGTTTATTCTTGTGCGTCTTGCATAAAGATCTATTAGCTCCTTTGCCATATCCTTAGCGGCACTTTTTGCTCTTTGAGTGGATTTTTTCCACTCTCCGCCACCCATCTTTGACAGCCTTACATCGCCATCAAGAGAACCGGCACCTATATATTTTGCAACCATATCAAGTTGGTCAACGGGCAGGTATAGCTTGTCAGTACCGGCATATTGAATAGTGATATAATCACGATAAGCACCCATAACACAAAGGTTTTGTATGCCAAGATATCTACCGATTCCATAGCTGACGTGAACAACATAGTCTCCAACGTTTAAGTCAGCTGAGGATAGAATTTTCTCACCTGCGTTTTTAGCAAACGGCTTGTTTTTGAAGGATTTTTTCTTTTCCTTGGCTTGACGAGAGGAGAGGACAACTAATGCAAATTTAGAGTCGGGAATCTCAAAGCCGTCAGGGAAAGAGTCGCTTGTTACACTAATGACGCCACATTCAAGGGATTCTATGTCCTTCTCGTTGCTTTTGATTAATGTAGCAGGAATCTCAAGCTCGTTTAAGGTTTTAACCGAGCTTTTTGCCTCGGTTGTTGTTTGACAAACCAGCACGACTCTGTATTTGTTTTCGGCAAAATAGCGTAGCTCGTCGGTTACTACGTTTAATGAGTGGTTAGCAAAGGATGTGCCCCTTGTGTTGAAATGATATATTCCGCCAAGCTCATCAAGTCTTGACATTAAATATGTGTCAATGTTGATTGCTTGTAGTGAGCTCGATAGCTTGTCAATTAAAGAAATCGGAGCTGAAAAGTCGGCATATTTCGATGGCACAAGAAAGCTCTCAATAAGAGATTTTGCCATCTCGTTTTCTATTTCCTTTGCACCCTTTATCTTGTTTGATACTGCATTTGTGTCGCAAATAATAAGGGCAGAGCTATTGTCAAAATAATCGGCAAGACAATTTTTTTGCGGATAGATAAGAGAAATATATTTATCAAAGAAGGAATGTGAGTAGCCACCGGCTCTTACGCTTGTTAGCTCACGGCTGAGCTGCTTGAGTGAGTCCTCGCTTGTTGCACAGGAAAGGAGCGACTCTATTTCAGCCTCGATTTGCTTTAAATTCTCGTCGTTTGCAACGATTTCTCTTGATGGAGTAATGGCAAAGGATGTAACCTTGTCGCACATACGCTGACTCTCAATGTCAAAGGTTGCTATACGGTCGATTTCGTCGCCAAAAAGCTCTATTCTTATAGGCTTTTGCTCGGTTAGGTGCTTTTTGCCAATAGTGTACTCACATTTAGTTGGAAAAACATCAATAATTCCACCGCGAACGGCATATTGTCCGGGGCCTTCAACCTTTTCAGCAGGGGAGTAGCCCATATTGTATAAACTGCTTGAAAAAGAGGAAACATCGAGGGACGTGTCTAAGTTTATGCTAACAGAGGACGATTTTAATACGTCCTTAGGCATAGTATATTGCAAAAGAGCATCCGGAGTTGTTACTACAACATCAAGCGATTCAAAAAGAACTCCAAAAAGCACCTTAAGCCTCTCGTGCTCAAGGTCACGGGAGGCTGTAATATCATAAAAATTGAAATCACGAACGGGATAAAACTCGCTTTTAATACCACTCTTTTTTAAAAAATCGTTCAGCTTGCTGGCACGTCGCTCCTCGCCTACTAATATGAGTGATACCTTGCCACTTTCCTCCTTTATGTCCTTTGTTAAGGAATAAAGCAAGGAATACATAGCTCCGTCGCTAACTCCGTCAACCAAAAGCGGTAGACGGGAGTCTTCAGCCCTCAACTCCTTAAATCTGTTAATTAGCGATTTATATTTAGGGCTCAGAGTAATTGCACTATTTAAAATTTTTGTATCCATATTTTCCTTTTACTTTGAAATACCGTTGAAATCACACATTGCCTTATCATATTCGCCCTTTAGCATAAGGGAAAGAACATCGGGCATACATTCAAGCACACTAAAGAAGGTTGGCTCCTCTTCCTTAGGTAGCCTTGCAAGTACCCAATCGGCAATGTCGTAATCAGGATTTGGCTTTTGTCCAACACCTAGCTTTATGCGAGGGAATTTGTCGGAATTCAGACACTCTATGACACTTTTTAGTCCATTGTGCCCACCGGCACTGCCGTTTTTGCGTATTCTTAATTTGCCAACGTCAAAGGACGCATCGTCTGAAATTACAATTATGTTTTCGGGTGCGATTTTATAAAAATTAGCAGCCTCTTGTATTGCTTCGCCTGAGAGGTTCATAAATGTTTGAGGCTTCATAACAAGAGCACGTACACCATTAATTGTAGCCTCACCGCAAAGAGCCTTAAACTTTAGCCTGTCAACCTTAAAGCCATACTTTTGGCTAATATAGTCTACTGCTAAAAATCCTGCATTATGACGAGTAAAGGTATATTTTTCACCCGGGTTGCCAAGACCAACTATAATGTGAGTTATAGGTACGCTTGGCTCTTTCTTCTCAATTTTCTTAAATAAATCAAAAATGTTAGCCATAATTTTCCTTTCAATAAATGACGATAAGCCCGTTTTTGTAACGGGCGCATATTTCTTTTTAAAGTATAGCACAAAAGTTTTCCACATGCAAGTGAAAAATATTATTATAATAAAATACTTTACAAAATTTAGTTTATCTGTTATAATATTATATATTAATTTAAAGATTAATGAGATATATACCAAATTGGAGGTATTCTTATGAAAAATAAAAAATTGGGAGCAAGAGGCGTTTGGTTTGCAATTATATTGCCAATACTTGCCGTGGGCGACGTTGTTCTTGCCGGTATACTTTCTTTTAAGTTCAGCGATAGGGTTGTGCCGATTATAATTGCTTGTGCTTCCTTGTACGTTGCAGTTGTGATTGTTGTAGGGGCACTCTCCTCCTCGTCATCAAAGAACAAAAAGGAACACGCAATCAAAAAAGGACCTGTGCTCGGCAATGTAATGTACGATAAAATCAACTATGCAAGCGAGCCTGTGTTTATCTGCGACATAAACCACAAAATAATTTGGTCTAACCGTTTTGCAAGTGGAAATCTTTCTACAAAGAAGATTTTGGGAACTAATATTAATCAGCTCTTTCCGTATGAATTTGCCGGAGAAAGTCCAATAAAAAGAACTAAGGACGTAAAGGTTATTTTAGATGGCAACAATTATATTGTTGAGGAAACACAAATTAATACGCTAAACGAGACTTATTATCTACTTTATCTACGCAACGTTACAAGACAAACAGAGCTTGAACAGCTTGAGAGAGATAAGGAAAAGATTATTGCATACGTTGTGGTTGATAACCTTGAGGCACTTTTACAATTCGAGCAAGAAAAGTATCGTGAAACGGCTGCTAAGGTTGAAAAGATTCTTCGTTCCTGGGCGGAGAGTGTAAACGGTATTATCAAGGAATACGAAAAGGATAAATACATCTTCATTTTTAATATGGAGGATCTTGACAAGTTTATCGAGGATGGATTTTCTATTCTTGACAAGGTAAGAGATATTCGTATTGGTGCTATCCCTGTTACTCTTTCAATAGGAATTGCAAAGAAGGCAGATGCATCTCTTGCAGAAAAGGAAAAACTGGCACACATTGCGCTTGATATGGCATTACAACGTGGTGGCGACCAAGCGGTGCTTAAGCTGGAGGAAGAGGTTGTCTTCTATGGCGGTCGTACAAACGCAGTACAAAAGAGAACAAAGGTACGTGCACGTGTTGTAGCAAACGAGCTTGCTAACCGTATGGCAAAAGCATCAAATGTTTTAATTATGGGACATGCAAACCCCGACTACGATGCAATAGCTGCATCTATCGGTATTGCTCGTTTGGCTAAATTCTGTGGTGCAAGAGTAAATATAGTTACAAACCTTAAGGATATTAACGTAACAAAAATGCTAAAGCACTTTGACGAGATTGATGAATACAGAAATGTATTTGTTGATGCATCTAAAGGGCTTGATCTTGTACGCTCTGATTCACTTTTGGTTATTGTTGACGTAAATAATATGAATATGGTTGAGTCCAAGGACTTAGCCAGAGCCGTTGATGATATTATAATTATTGACCACCATCGTCAAACGGCAGAGTTTGAAAAGGAGCCAATCATTTCATACATTGAAACATCGGCATCCAGTGCGAGTGAAATCGTTTCTGAAATTTTGGAGCAATCACTCCCTGTTAAGGGCATCTTAAACGAGGAGGCTAACGCTCTTTATGCAGGTATTTTGCTTGACACTAAGCACTTTATGAAGGGCGCGGGAACAAAGACACACGCAGCCGCTATGTATTTAAAGGATAATGGTGCATCCTACGAAAATGTTCAAGACCTATTTAAATCAAATATTAACGATTATAAAAAGGAAGCATCCTTTGGCGAAAAGATAGAGATTTATCGTAACTGTATGGCAATTGCACTAAATCCACACGGCAAGGATAACGGAGATAGAATTATGGCTGCTAAGGTAGCTGACAATCTACTCAGTCTTGAGGATGTTTCAGCATCATTCGTTCTTGTTCAAATTGATAGCACGGTTCACATTTCCGCACGTTCAAACGGAACAATAAACGTACAGCTTATACTTGAAAAGCTAAATGGTGGCGGACGTTACGACGCAGCAGGAGCGCAGGTTAAGGGCTCCAATATTGCTGATGCTCTATTCAGCTTAAAGGAAGCAATTGATGACTACATTAGTCCGGAGGTTTAATTATGAAGGTAGTATTATTGCAGGACGTTAAGGCACAAGGCAAAAAGAATGATATTGTAGAGGTTTCAGAGGGATATGCAAGAAATTTTCTTTTCCCAAAGAAACTTGCAATTGTGGCTGATGCCAAGGCGATTAATGATATAAAAAACAAAAAGAGCTCTGAGGCACACAAGATAGAGGTTGAAAGAGAAAAATCAAAGGAAATTGCCGAAAGATTAAATGAAACCACTGTAAAAATTGTTGCCGAGGCAGGTAAGGACGGCAAGTTTTATGGCGCTGTTACCTCAAAGGATATCGCAGAGGCTCTAAAGAGCCAATTTGGTGTTGAGGTTGACAAAAGAAAGATTGCGCTTGATGCACCTATTAAGGCGTTTGGCTCATACAAAGTAGACATTAAGCTATATCAAGAAATTACAGGCAAAGTAACTGTTTCAGTATTGGAGAAATAAAATGGACATATTACAAAAGAAAATGCCTTACTCTCTTGATGCAGAGCAGAGTGTTTTGGGCTCTATTATCATAGACCCTGAGTGCTTTGACGAGGTTGCACAGATAATCAAGGAGGACGACTTTTATCTTGAGCTTCACCGTGAAATTTATGGTGCAATGCTTGAGTTTAAGCTACACAGTAAGCCTCTTGACGTGATTACTCTTGTAAACTCGCTTGTATCAAATGGCGTTTACGATGACGAATCGTCTGCTCGCTCATATATAAAATTGCTTGTTGATATTATTCCGTCAAGCACAAACGTGAAGGACTACGCAAAGATTGTCTTTGACAAGAGCGTTTTAAGACGACTGATTGAGGCATCTGATGCTATCCAAAAGGATGCATATTCAGAGGGCGATAAGGTTGAAAATATTGTTGACGTTGCAGAGCAGAGGATTTTTGAAATTGCTGCAAACAACGAAAAGCGTGATTTTGTACATATCAAGGACGTTATTTTGGAAACATATAATCGTCTTAGTGAGCTACAAAACGACGATAGCGATGATAAGCTTGGACTAAAAACAGGGTATAGCGACCTTGATAAGGTTGTTGTTGGCTTTGGAAAGGGCGACCTTGTTATTGTCGGAGCTCGTCCGGGTGTGGGTAAGACATCGTTCTGTCTTAACCTAGCTACAAATATAGCAAAGAAATCCGGCAAGAGCGTTTGTATCTTCTCGCTCGAAATGTCAAACGAGCAGCTTGTTTCAAGAATTATCGCATCAGAGGCACTCGTTGACTCATATAAGCTAAGAACCGGTAAGCTGGAGAACAGAGACTGGGAAAACATTGCCAACGCAACCTCTCAGCTTTCCGAAACAAATATTTACATAGATGATACAACAAACATTTCTATAACTGCTATGAAGGCTAAGCTACGCAGAGTTAAGAATCTTGGCTTAGTTGTAGTCGACTATCTACAGCTTATGGAATCCGAAAAGGGACGTAAGGACGGCTCTCGTGTAAACGAAATTGCAGAAATTTCAAGAGGTCTTAAGATTTTAGCAAAGGAGCTTAATGTTCCTGTTATAACCTGCTCACAGCTCTCTCGTGGAACTGAAAAGGAAAAGGAAAGAAAGCCTATGCTGTCAGACCTACGTGACTCCGGTTCTATTGAGCAGGACGCAGATATGGTTATTTTCCTATCTCGCGATTACTATGGCAACGATCCGGACAAGGCGAACCTTGTTGACGTTATTATAGCGAAAAACCGTCATGGTGGCCTTGGTACAGTTCAAATGAGCTGGCTGGGTCAATATACAAAGTTCTCCTCACTTGAGGAAAATTTGACTGAGGAGCCAAATTATTAAGAGGTAAATATGAAAAAGGATTACGAAAGATATATAGACAGACTCTTTGACGAGGACAACTTCGAGCCAATCGAAATCGTTGGTGAGGATGGCAAAACATATAAGCTGGAGCAAATTGCAGTTGTGGAAACAGAGCATGGCTGTTATGCGGTTTTGGTTGATGAAAACACCGAAGAGGGCGAGGCTTATGTATTCTTTATCGACGAGGAGCAGGACTCACTAACATATGTTGATAATGAGCTTGTTGCAAACGAGGTTTTGTCAATGCTCGATGAGAATTTCGACGAGGAATAAGATTTTAGCCTCCCAAAACGGGGGGCTAAATTAAAAAATAGTGGACTCTGTGTCTAAAAAGAGAGGAAAGGGCTATGGAAAACAAGTTTTTGCCGATAAGCAAAAAAGAGGTAGAATCACTCGGCTGGGATAGTGTTGACTTTGTATATGTAAGCGGTGATGCCTATGTCGATCACCCTTCCTTTGGCACGGCTATTATAACTAGAGTTTTGGAAAACGAAGGCTTTAGAGTAGCAATTTTAGCACAGCCCGACTATAAGTCTTGTGAAGATTTTAAAAGATTCGGCAAGCCACGACTTGGCTTTTTGGTTAGTGCGGGAAACATTGACTCAATGGTGGCACACTACACAGCATCAAAGAAAAAACGCTCATACGACTATTATTCTGCCGGTGGCAAGATGGGTAAACGTCCTGACCGAGCAGTAATAGTTTACTGCAACAGAATAAGAGAGGCTTATGGAGATGTGCCTATCATTATCGGCGGACTTGAAGCATCACTTAGACGCTTTGCTCACTATGATTATTGGGATAATAAAATCAGGCGTTCGATTTTGGTCGACTCTCGTGCCGATATTTTAACCTATGGTATGGGAGAAAGCATTATTCTAAGACTTGCTCAGCTTCTTGACAAGGGTGTGCCAATTAAAAAAATACGTGCTGAGCGAGGCTGTGTTTACCTTTGCAAGCCGGAGGATGAGGTGCATTTTCCTGTCGGTGCAGAGTTTGATTATAACGTAATTAAGGAAAATAAAAAGGAATATGCTCGTGCATTCGGCATACAGTATAAAAACCAAGATGCAATAAACGGCAAGGCAATAGTTGAATATTATGACAACAAAAAGCTAGTGCAAAACCCACCGGCATATCCGCTCGAAAGAGAGGAGCTTGACAAGGTTTACGCACTTCCATATGCAAGGACATACCATACAAGCTATGAAAAGGACGGAGGCGTACCGGCAATAGCCGAGGTTAAGTTTTCTATAACTCACAACCGTGGTTGCTTTGGCGGATGTAATTTCTGTGCTCTTGCTTTTCACCAAGGACGTAGCGTACGCTCAAGAAGTATAGAAAGTGTCTTAAGAGAAGCAAAAATTATAACAGAAATGAGCGACTTTAAGGGTTACATACACGATGTAGGCGGCCCTACTGCCAACTTTAGATATCCTGCTTGTAAAAAGCAGCTAAAGGACGGAGTTTGTACTAACAGAAAGTGCTTAGCCCCTACCCCGTGTCCAAATTTAGAGGTTGACCACACGGAATATATTGAGCTTTTATCTAAGATAGAATCTCTTCCAAAGGTTAAAAAGGTGTTCATTCGCTCGGGTATTCGCTTTGACTATATGATTTATGATAAGAGCGATGCATTCTTTAGAAAGCTAGTTAAGGACCACGTCAGCGGACAACTAAAGGTAGCACCGGAGCATTGCTCCTCGAATGTGCTTAAATATATGGGCAAGCCTGATGTCAAGGTTTACGATAAATTTAGAGAGAAGTATTTTGCTCTCTGCAAGGAATATAACCTTGAGCAATATTTAGTTCCATATTTAATGTCATCACATCCGGGTAGCACGGTTTGTGATGCGGTTGAGCTTTCGCTTTATCTAAAGGATTTAGGGCTAAATCCGGAGCAGGTGCAGGATTTCTATCCAACACCGGGCACGGCATCTACGGTTATGTACTACACAGGAATAAATCCGCTTGACGGCAAAAGCGTTTATTGTCCTACCGACTACCGAGAAAAGCTTATGCAAAGGGCACTTTTGCAATATAAAAAGCCGGAGAACAGGAATCTTGTAAGAGAGGCGTTGAAGTTAGCCGACAGAGAGGACTTAATAGGCTTTTCCGCTGATTGCTTAGTCAAGCCTGATATGCGAGTAGGCAGTGAATACTATCAAGCAAATCAGCAAGTAAGGTCAAAGCAGGGAAATACAAAAAACACAAAAAATTCTAAGAAAAATGCAAAAAACACCCCTCCTTCAAGCAAAAAAGGAAAGAATTTTTCAGGGAATTTAACAAAAAAACAAAACGATAAAAAAACAGTAAAAACCACAAAAAACGGACACTCCCCTAAGCAAAACAGCAAAAAGGGAAGGAAATAATCAAGGGTAAGAGGTCGGCTCGAGAGCCAAAAAACTACATTTGCCGAAAAAAACACTTGACAAACCATTTTTTCGTGTGTATAATATAACTTGTCTTAAAATCAATCGAGATAGAAATTTCAGATTGCGTAGCTAATACGACTTCCAATTTGAAATAAGGAGGTGCTAAAATGTTAAGAACTTACCAACCTAAGAAACGCCAAAGAAAAAAAGAGCACGGCTTCAGAAAGAGAATGAGAACTGCTGACGGCAGAAAGGTTTTAAAGAGAAGACGCGCTAAGGGCAGAGCAAGACTAACTTACTAATTGAAATTGCGCATGCTTTAGATTCGGGACTGCATCTATTGTGCAAGTCCCGATTTTTCATATCTTGGTATTTTTGACAATTTATTGTCAAGACTAAAGAAAAGCCTAAACGGCAGGGCAGGTCGAAAACAGTTGACCAAATGTCGTGGTAATCGTGATGGAAAAAAGTGCAGGGGCTAGCCTGCAAGGAAGGAAGCGGTTATGAAGCATATAGCAATCGGAGAAAATCATCTATACTCGAAAACCTATGCAAAGGGACAAAAGTTTGTTGGCAAGAATGTAATAGTTTACATTTTGCGAGACTTAAAGGCTAAAAGGCTTATGCTTGCCCACCCACAAAAGCAGTATGTTAATCGTGTTGGACTTACGGTTTCTAAAAAAATCGGCAAGGCCCATACAAGAAACAGGGTGAAAAGAATTTTGCGTGAGGGATTAAGACAAACCGAAAAGAAATACGACACAAACAAGGGATTTTTAATAGTTCTTGTTGCAAGAAACAGTGCGACTCTTGCTAAAAGTGTTGACATAGCACTCGATATTGAAAGAGCATTTAAAGCTCTTAATATGATTAAAATATGAAAAAAATACTAATATTTTTCTTGAAGGTATACAAAAATGGCATATCGCCGTATTTACCAAAGGCTTGTCGCTTTACTCCAACCTGTTCGGAGTATGCAATGGAGGCTCTTGAAAAGCACGGCGCTATAAAGGGAACTATGCTGGCATCATATAGACTGCTAAGGTGCAACCCGTTTTGTCGTGGTGGCTACGATCCTGTGCCGGATAAATTTACCTTTAAAAGACAAGACTATCTTTGCCAAGGTGTAGAGAATGGTCTTAATGAAAACTATATAGGAGAAAATAGCGAAATATGACAGGAATAATGAACACATTGGCTTGGCCGTTTGCCTGGGTAATGAGAGCTTGCTATTGGTTCACCGGACTATTCGGTGGCGAGGGCAACTATGTTATCGCGCTTTTGCTTTTTGCTTTACTTATGCAAATTCTTCTTTGTCCATTTGGATTTATCCAACAAAGGAACTCACAAAAGCAAGCAAAAATGCGTCCAATGGAATACCTAATTCGTAAAAAGTACGCAGGTAGAACTGACCGTGCAACTCAACAAAAGATGCAAAATGAGATAATGGAGCTTTACCAAAAGGAGGGCTACAGCCCACTTGCCGGTTGTCTCCCGATGCTACTTCAGCTTGTTATCATTTTCCCTCTTTATAATGTTGTAATTTACCCACTTACTCACCTAGCCGGTCTTAGCACAGGAGTAATTGGTACAATTGAAACCTGCTTTAGACATTTTGGTTCAACAATTAACAATAGAGCAAAAGAGGTTAGCCTTTCAGGACTTATCCTACAAAACAGAGACAACTTTGATAGTATTTTCAAGGCGTGGGATGAGGTTAAAGAGGGCGACAAGGTGATTCTGGAGGCTATTGACGCAGAAAAGGCTAATGCAGCAAAGGAAGCATTAAATAGTGTATTAAATGTAACAGACGACCTAAAGTTTATTCCAAGCTTGGAAATCTTTGGATTTGACCTTGGTGCAACACCATTCGATGCGTTTTCTGACTTCAAGGGGCTTTGGTTCTTACTATTTATCCCGGTAATCAACTTAGGTCTTATGTACCTATCACAGTTCATTTCAAGAAAATTAAATCCACAACCAATGCAAGAAGCTCAGCAACAACAAGCCGGCGGAGGTATGCTCAACTCAATGAAGATAATGATGTGGACAATGCCTCTTATGACATTCTTCTTCACATTTATGTTCGCAGGTGCTATTGGTATTTACTGGATATTCAGAACACTTCTTTCAATGCTACAGCAATTCATAATTTCAAGAATTATTAAGATTCCTAAGTATACTGAAGAGGACTTAAAGAGAATCGAAAAGGAAATGAAGGAAGCTAAAAAGAGAGCGGGCAAGCCGGACATCGTATACAACACAGGTGAGCCAAAGCCATACAGATCTCTTCATCACATTGATGACGACGAATAATAATTAATAAGGAACAATTTAATAAATATGAAAACCGAATTTACACTACAAGCGAAAACAGTTGAGGAAGCATATGCTAAGGCAAATGACATATATTCCTCACTTGGAGATATTTCTATTGAGGTTATAAATCCCGGCAAAAAGGGCTTTTTGGGAATTGGTAGAGTTCTTGCAGAAATCAAGGTTATTGTTGACGACGGCAAACCGGAAATCAAACCAAAGAAGCAACCGGAAAACAAGCCTCAACCAAAGGTTGAAAACAAGCCACAACAACCAAAGGCTGAGAAAAAGCCAGAGCCAAAGCAGGAAAAGAAGGCTGAGCCAAAGCAAGAAAAGAAGGCTGAGCCAAAGCCACAGCCAAAGCAAGAGAAGAAGGCTCAGACCACTCAGGAAAAGATTCCAACAATGCAAGAAAAGGAAGAGTCAATCAATGTAACTCTTCAAGAAAAGGAGTTAGCAATTAACTTCTTAAAGGGCTTTATCCGTGATATCGGCTTCAACTGTGAGGTTAAGGGCGATATGACAGTAAACGAGAATGGCTTTGTACCACGCCTTATCACAATTGAGGGCGAGGACGCGCCAAGCCTTATCGGTCATAGAGGAGAAATGCTTGACGCACTTCAATACCTCTCAAACCTCTGCTTAGCTCGTAAGAGCGAGGGTGAGCACAAGGAATATGTAAGAGTTATTATTGATATTGAAAATTACAGAGAAAAGAGAGAAGAGACACTTCGTGCACTTGCAAGAAGAATGGCGTCTAAGGCTCTTAAATATCAAAGAAACGTACTCCTTGAGCCAATGAATCCATATGAGAGAATGATTATTCACTCAGAGATTCAATCAATCGAGGGAGTATCAACTCACTCAGTTGGCTATGATGACAACCGTAAGATTGTTATCACTTGTGAAAACAAGAAAAGAAACAATAACAACAAATAATAAAAAGACGGCAATAGTGAACTAAACGGGGTTCACTTCATAGCCGTCTTTTTTATGCAAAAATTACCAAGGAAAAGAAATCTTGACATATAAATAATATAATGTTAAAATTAAAATAGAGAAATATTTCTAAAAATAACTATATCAAAAAAGGAGCTTGTCTTATGAAAAAATTAATTATAGCAACAATGATTTTACTTAGCATAATACTAGCTTTTTCTGCTTGTGGTGGGAAAACCACAAACACCGAAACCACGCACACTCATATAAACGAGACCGCCGACCACGCCTGTGATATATGCGGAAAATATTTAAAGGGAGAGCACGTTTTTAGCGACGAATTTACATACACTAAGGATTTTCACTACCGTGCTACCATCTGCTGTGAAAGTAATTTTGCTAAGGATAAGGGCGACCATACCTTTGAAGAAAGAATAATAGTAGCTCCAACCTGCAGTAGCCTTGGAGAGGGAGAGACTTATTGTACTGTTTGCGGATATGCAAAACCAAGAATGCTAGGTATGTTGGACCATCCATACGACGCCATTCTATATGACGAGGAGTGCCATTGGTATAACTACACCTGCGATTGTGGATATGAGCTTAAAAACAAGCACTATTGGCGACTAGAGGAAGTAATAGAAGAGACAAGCTGTAGCAAGGAGGGCACTGGTAGATACGAGTGCACTGACTGTGATGCAACAAAGATTGATATAATCGAGAAAATTGATCACAAAATAGATACTACTCTTTCACGCGACGAGGACTATCACTGGTACGCGTACAGCTGTGGCTGTCATGAGCTTGAGGAAAAAATTCCACATAGCTGGTATGACGACGATATAATAATAAGGTCAACCTGTGCAACCGAGGGACTTGTTGAGCAAAGATGCTCAAAATGTAATTTAACAAGAGAAGCGCCTCTTGCAAAGGTACCGCATAAATATAGTAACTATTCTTACAAGTACGATAATTTTAGCCACTGGAGATATAATTTTTGTAGCTGTGATGTAAAAATAGAGGAAGAGGAGCACACCTTAGATATAACAAACACCTGTACGGTTTGCAAGTATCAGCTTACAGCGACTGACGGCTTTGTATATGAGCTATCAGAGGATTATAGCGAATACTATTTAACAGGCACAAGCAATATGGAATTGACCGAGGCGATAGTACCGAGTGAGCTTTTTGGCAAGCCTGTTACAAGGATTATGGCGGGTGCATTTAAGGATAGCGCTATTACAAAAATATCTATTCCAAATACAATTACAGCAATTGATACAAGTGCATTTGAGGGAACATCTATTGACGAGATAGAGGTTGACAGCGAAAACGAGACATATCAAGGCATAAATAACTGCTTAATAGATATAAGCAAGAAATCATTGATTCTTGGTAGCAATAGCTCCCAAATTCCAAGCGACTTGGGACTTACATCAATAGGAGATAGAGCATTTATTGCTTCCCCTAAGCTTGAAAAAATCACCATCCCAGAGGGAATAGAATCATTTGGTAGCTATTCGTTCTCTGGCACAGGTGCTGAAATTACCTTTGATGTCGCCTTTGGTGGTGAAACAATTGGTAGCTATGCATTCTCTGGCTACAAGGGAGAAAAAATAACACTACCAAGCACAATAAAAACCATAAAGGAATATGCATTTTTAGATTCAACGGCTGATGTTGTTTTAAACGACGGACTGACCACAATAGAGGAATATGCGTTTAAAAACTGCAAATCTATTGTAAATCTATATTTACCAAGCAGTGTAGAAAGCGTTGGCAGTGGTGCATTCTCTGGTTGTAGCTCTATTAAAACTGCAAGCTTGCCTTTTACAGGTGAAACAAGAAATAGCAATATACGTCTTGGATATATTTTTGGCGTTGACGAATATGAGGGAAGCGTAAAAACACAACAAAGATTGCGCTATGACTATATCGGCACAGCATATTACCTACCAGCCTCTTTAGATACCGTTACTATAAGAGAGGGAACAATAAAGGGATTTGCATTTAATAACTGTACAACAATAAAGAATATTGTCGTATTAGATGACGTTGTAGCAATTGAGGACGGAGCCTTTTATAAGTGTAATGGTATTGAAAGCATTACTCTGCCATTTATAGGCTATAGTCTAACAACAAAGAACACAGAGCAAAGTGTATTTGGCCACATCTTTGGTGCTGTAAGCAACTCAGAAGACGGCGTTTCCCAAAACTACACAAGTAGTAGCTATAAGAAATATGCCATACCAACATCAATAAAGACTGTAACTATAACAGGTGGAACACTTAACTATGGTGCGTTTGACGATTGCTATAATATAACAAAAATCACTCTTCCAAGCGACATAGAGGTAATAGAGCCTATGTCGTTCTATGGCTGTGAAGCGCTACAAGAGGTAAATCTTAACTCAGGCATTACGGAAATTGGTGAAAAAGCATTTTATAACTGCAAGTCGCTTGTTGAGCTAACAGTGCCAGATTCCCTTGTAAGTGTCAAGGAAAAAGCATTTGAGGGCTCACAAATAGGTAAGGTATCAGTATCTAGCCTTGATAAGTGGTTAAGCATCAATTTTGCAAACGAAAGCGCATCCTTAATATATGGCGCACCGCTATATATTAACGGCGAGGAGATAAGCGGAGCGGTTGTATTGCCAACCAATATTACTACAATTTATGCTGGTGCATTTTACGGCTGCGATAAGATAACAAGCATAAATATTCCTAGCAATATAGAAACTATTTTGGACGGTGCATTCCGTAAGTGCAAATCGCTACGAGAGGTTACCTTTAATGACGGACTTAAGACCATAGGAATAGACGCATTTAGAGAAAGTGGCATAGAGACCTTTGTTGCTCCAAGCACACTTGAAACTATATCAAAAAATGCCTTTTATGGATGTCCAAATCTAACCTCAGCAACACTAAACAGCGGACTTACAACACTTGGATATGACTCCTTCTGTGATTCACTAAAGCTAGTAGAGGCATATAACTATGCTTCATTTGATTTTCTTACAGTACATAATAGCTACATTAATAGATACGCAAAGGTATATAACACCATTGATGCAGAAAGCAAGATGGTCGAGGACATAAATGGCTTTGTTTTCTTAGTGCTTGATGATGCTGTTTATTTAGTTGATTACCGTGGAAGCAATAAGGAAATTACCTTGCCAGCAAATTATCAGGGCAGAGCATATCAGCTAGTAGAGGGTATGTTTAGAGAGTCATCTGCTACATCTGTTAATACAAACGGAGCGGTTGAAATAATCAGTCAGTCCGCCTTTAAAAATTCCAGCATACAAAGTGTTATATTAACAGGTGTAAAAGCAATAGAAAAGGATGCATTCTATGAGTGCAAGGAGCTAACCACCATAACTATGGATTCAACTCTAGGTTCAATAGGTGAGTCTGCGTTTGTTCGTTGCACCGCTCTTAAAAGCTTTACCTTCCCAAGTGATATAACCGTGATTGAATACTCAACCTTCCAAGGCTGTACCGCACTTGAAAGTGTTGTCCTTTCTGAAAATATTACTAAAATAGATCAAATGGCGTTCTATAAGTGTACAGCGCTTAACAGTGTAACAAACGGAGTGCTTGTAAATGAAATAGGCTCATCTGCCTTTTCGGATTGCGCATCACTTACAACCTTGCAATTTGATACACTAACAACAGTAGGTGAACAAGCATTTTATAACTGCACCTCACTTCAAAGCATAGACGCCCCATATCTTAAAGATATTGCAAGAGTTGCATTCTATGGTTGTACATCGCTTACAGCGGTGAACAATGAAAGCTCAAGCGTTGGCACAATTGGCGAAAGCGCCTTTAGTGGCTGTTTTGCACTTTCTACTATTAAATTAAACGCAACAAATGTAGGTCCGTATGCATTCAAGGGCTGTGTATCATTAGTGCTTGATGAAAACGATACCTTATCTACCGTCGGCACAGAATCATTTAGAGATTTGCCTTTGCTTGGTACAGTAATATTTGCGTGGGATTTAGATGAGAAGATAAATGTTGGTAGCTATGCGTTTGCCGGCTCTGGAATTACTCATATAACTCTAAGCTCAAAGGTTGAATACCTTGGCACAGGCGCGTTTATGGATTGCAAAAATGTAACAACACTAATTCATAATGCACCACTTGCTGACTTTGAGGCTGACAACCTAATATTTGCTAACTTAGGAATTGATGGTGTGGGAGTAACCTTAAAGAGCGAAAAATCCACTGCATTAATACCTGCAAATATGTTCTATCCAAGCACAAGCACAGAGACACCTATGACTCCAAAGCTTGTTACTATGGACATAAGGGAGGCAAGCTCACTTGGTGAAAATGCCTTTATGAACATAAGCTCACTTACAAATATAGTTATACCTAAAAACATATCAAAGATAGGAGCATATGCATTTACAAACTGCGTAAATGTAACAAAAATACTTTATTGCCCTTATAGTGTTGATTCAACTGGAGAGTCAGCTTACTTAAATGTAGGCACAAAAACAGGTGGAGCTGAGGCAATTATTGCAAACTCAGTAAATGAAATCCCTGCTAATGTATTTGGTAGGGGAGGCAGTGCATATATTACCAAGGTTTCATTTGAGGAAAAGAGTAAGCTTGAAACAATTCGCGCTTATGCATTTAGGGACTATGGCACTATACGATCAATAGATGTATTCCCAAGCTCTCTTAAGAAAATTGAGTATCATGCCTTTGAGAGCTGTGCTCGTATCGAAAAATTTGTAATACCAAGAAGTGTTACAAATATGGGATATGCGGTATTCTTCCAATGTGCAGGTTATGTGCATTGTGAGGTAACTAGCCGTCCATCTACTTGGGATAGCATGTGGGATTATGGAATGTCAAGAGATCCAATTTGGGGTTCAAGTGGCTAATAATAAAAAAGGAGCAGATTTCTGCTCCTTTTTGTCGCAAAAAAGCGACCTTTGGTAAGGGAGCTTATAAAAAAGTTGATTTTATATTATATAAATGATATAATAAAAGCAACTAAAGCTTTAAGGAGGGCATTATGGCTCATACACTTGACGATAAATTAGTAGTTGGAATCTCCTCTCGTGCACTTTTTGATCTCGAGGAGGAAAACAAGCTATATGAGGAAAAGGGGCTTGAGGCATACTCGGAGTATCAGCTTGAGCATGAGGATGATATACTAAAGCCGGGAACTGCGTTCCCACTTGTAAAGGCACTGCACAACCTTAATTGTGGGGACAAGCAAATGACAGAAATTATAATTATGTCAAAGAATAGTGCAGACACTAGCTTGCGTATTTTTAACTCTATTAAGCATTACGGGCTTGATATTTCACGTGCAGCCTTGGTTGGTGGCAACAGCATCTCGCCATATCTTGAGACATTTAAAACCGACTTATTTCTTTCAGCAAACGAGGAGGATGTACAGGAGGCAATAAACTCCGGATTTGCCGCAGGAATTATCTGCTCACACGCTAATTTGCCTATTGATCCAAATCAGCCAATTCCCGAGATTAGAATTGCTTTCGATGGAGATGCCGTTATCTTCTCCGACGAGGCGGAGAGAATATATCAAGAAAAGGGACTAAAGGCTTTTGCCGAGCACGAAAGAGAAAACGCAAAAAAGCCTCTTCCCGAGGGGCCGTTTGCAAAGCTGCTAAAAACTATATCATTAATTCAAGAGCAGTTTGGAAGTAAAGAGAATGCTCCAATCAGAACAGCGCTTGTAACAGCGAGAAACTCACCATCGCACGAAAGAGTGATAAGAACCTTACGTGCTTGGAAGGTAAGAATTGACGAGGCATTTTTCCTCGGCGGTATAGATAAAACGGAAATACTAAAATCCTTTGGCGCAAACATCTTTTTTGACGACCAAAAGGTACATACCGACCGTGCCCAAGCAACAGTCCCGTCAGCAAGAGTACCATATAAGACAAAATAAAAAGGAACAGTGATTGTGGAAAAGCTTAAGAAAAACAGAGTAGCCGGCTTTATAGTGATTGGCGTAGTTTATGTACTTGCGTCGATACTTGGCATCGGCTTATATATTTCGTTACCGTTTAGCTGGTGGTTAAATCTGCTTTTGGCAGATGTTGTCGCTACAATCTTTACATTTATATGTAGCTTGTTTTTTAAAAACGCATCGGTTTACGATCCTTATTGGAGCGTACAACCACTTGTAATAGTTGGCACCTTTGCAATAGCAAGAGGCTTTAATCCTTTATGCATACTTTTATTTATTGCTATCTTTTTCTGGGGAATAAGGCTAACTGTAAACTGGGCATACACCTTTAAGTCGCTTAACCATCAGGATTGGCGTTACACAATGCTAAAGGAAAAGACAGGAAAATTCTATTTCTTTGTCAATTTCACAGGCATACATATGGTGCCGACGCTTATAGTTTACGGATGCACCTTGCCGGCGGTATATGCGTTTGAAAATGACCTAAAATTAAACACGGTGTCGGTTATTTTTATTGTCATCTCCGTTCTTGCAGTAGTGTTGCAGGGCACAGCAGACATACAAATGCACAGCTTTAGAAAGCACAGAGACGGCACCTTTATAAGACGTGGACTTTGGAAGTATTCTCGTCATCCAAACTATCTTGGAGAAATTTTAATGTGGTGGGGGGTAGGACTTTGTGTTGTTTGTGCCGAGCCTAGTGCGTGGTATTTACTTGCCGGTGCACTTGCAAACACAATTCTTTTCTTAGTTGTCAGCATACCTATGGCAGACAAAAGACAATCTAAAAAGGAAGGCTTTTTAGAATATAAGAAAGAGACAAGAAAGCTCTTGCCAATTCCAAAAATCTCAAAAAAATAATAAAAAGCCACCAAAACGGTGGCTTTTTTGTTTTATGTAGTTAAATCTCGTTTTTAGATAATGCGTTAAGCATAATCTCGGCGCTCTTTACGTTTGTTGCAAGTGGAATTGATTGCACGTCGCAAAGACGGAGAAGAGCACTTACGTCAGGCTCGTGTGGTTGAGATGTTAGTGGGTCGCGTAGGAAAACTATAAGGTCGAGCTTACCCTCGGCTACCATAGAGCCGATTTGTTGGTCACCACCGAGAGGACCGCTCTTCATACGGTTGATAGCGAGTCCTGTCTCGCCCATAACAAGAGTTCCTGTTGTGCCTGTTGCGTATAGAACGTGCTTAGCAAGAGTGTCCTTATACTTAATTGCAAGCTCAATCATATCGCTCTTTTTCTTATCGTGTGCTATTAATGCTATTTTCATTTTGTACCTCTTAAATTTTGCACTTATATGTTGCTTTCTTTTTGCTTGTTACTACTGTTTCACCATTTGGTAGAGTGATATATTTTTTAACCTTGTCATTTTTGCTTTCAATGTCAATTTTAAACACGTCCCCATCCTTTTTCCAAGAAACTGTTATATCTCCTGCAATTGATGAAACTGTGCCGTGTGCATATTTTCTGCCCTTTATATAAGGCTTAATCGCAACGGATTTTTCATTTACATCGTATGTACGTACGCCTAGCACTGTTGCACTGAATTCATAGATTGCAAGTGCACCCCAAGCATGACAATCACTACGAGAATATGTTGGCGTTTCGGGAACGGTTGTGCAGTTTAGCTTAAGTAGTCCTCTATACGAGTCCATCATTTCCTTTGTCTTGTCATACATATGGCAAACCTCAAGGGCTCTAAAGTAGAAGTATGCAAATGCATATGTTGCTTTTGCCTCAAGGGTAAGAGCATTTTTCATTATTTTCTTTGCTTTTTTGCCTGTTGCAGTGCCACTTAAAACGCACCAAGTTTGCATATGCTGTGAGTATTTTGTATGCTCAAGGTTGTCAGCATACAAGCCTTTTTCCTTGTCATAAAAATACTTTTCTGTGTTTTTCTTTAGCATCTCGGCTGCCGCAAGATACTCGTTTGCAACATCGACTCTGCCACAAACATAGTTTAATTTTGCTGCACATTGAAGGAAATATGCCATCATAGGATTGTATAGACCAATAACGCCACCGTGTATGCCAACAGGAACACCACCGTCGTTTTCGTTTTCAACATAGCCCCAAGGCGTTGCCCAATCGACAAAGTTCCAATATTTGCTTTGGCCAACAACTCCATCGTCGTTTATATGGTTTGCAAACCACTCACAAACTCCATCAATTGCTCTCAAATGCTTTCTAACAAGCTCACAATCACCAAAGCGAGTATAGTGAGCATAAACCATAAAGATAAAGTAGAATTGGAAGGTTGGAATATGTTGGTCTCCAACAGAAGGAGTTCTTGATGGCATTAGACCATTTGCAAGCTGTGCTGATGCAAAATCATCCATAGCCTTTCTTGCAAGGCGGTCGTCGTCAGTTAATTGATAGTTGAAAACCATTTGAGTAGAGGTGTCCATACAGTATTGCAGCTGTTCATAGAAAGGACAGTCCTCATATGTTTCGTGCATACAGCGTTGAAGTGTACGAACGCTGATTTTCCATAGCTTGTTGTCCTTTTTGTTCCCAAAGTCGTAGTCCGTACGAGGGAACATAGGATAGTTAACCTCTGTCATATTTATAAGCTCAACGCTTACATCACCTGTAAATTCAGGCTTTATAAATCGGAAGCATCTAAACCAAAACGGCTCAAATATAGCCTCACCGTCAACTGTAACCTCGTCATACATTTCCTTTGTAAAATCAAGAGAGCGATCGGTTCTTACGTTATTTGTCTTGCCTTGAATTTCAGTAAAGCACTCAAAATAGTATAGACGCACAGTACCCTTTCCGCTTACCTTAAAGGTAGGGAAGCCAAAGGTTAGATATTCAGCCTCAAAAAACTCACCATCGTATTTAACAATGCTTGTTTTATCGCTAAAATCAAGCATAGGAATTGGACGCTCATATAGGAAACATTTGTTTGTTGAGCCCCACCAATAATGGTCAACCTCAGCGTTGGAAACACCTGTTTGCTCCTTGGCATTTTCGTACACAGGGCTGACTGTTTTGTCGTGTAGCTCACGAGTTGCAGCAGAGTAACAGCTACATGCACTAATATGCTTAACAGGTGCTTTTGCAACCATCCAACTGCTGTCAGTTGCTAAACGGAAGCTGCCACATTTAAGAGCACAAACAAGAAGCATAGCACCAACACGCAAAACGCCCTCAATAGGCGACATTTTACCCTGCATATCGTCGGCAACAAGCTGTAAAACCTCGCAAAAAATTTCATTTTCACCGAGCTTAAGATAGCTTGTAACATTTAAAGAGTCAAAATATGTTTTTTCTCTTGTCCCCTTGCAAGGACCACAAGCAACAAAACGCCCGTTTATGTATAGCTTGTATCTTGCTTGAGCACTGATTTCAATTTGAGCCTTGTCAAGCCTGTCAAGAGTAAAGCTCTTTTTAAAATAGTAGGTGGCATTATCACTTGCCCCTGCATCCTTGTGAGTAATCCATTTTGCGTCCTTCATTTTGTTTCCTGCCTTTATTTTGCAATTATATCGATAATTTCACAGGTATAGGCCGTGTGAAAATCGTTGTTTTTGTAGTTTACAAGTGGTGCTTTGTCAAGAAAGCACTCGCTTGTCATTTCCTGCTTATATAATTTTTTAAGCACCAAGGTAAACTTGGCATCGTCAAAAATACAAGCGTCATTTTCTATTCTGTATTTTAGTCCACAGATGGCAAATTTGTCCACGTCCCTGCCTGTTTTTGTGCCACAATAGGATAAAGTGTCTTTTCTTTCGCTTCCAAAAAAGGAAAGAGTAAATATATCTGCATCCTCGCAAAACTCGTGTGTATATCTTTGAGGTCGCACAAAAACCGTGCAAACCTCTTTGTTCCAAAGAACTCCGCTCGTTCCCCAAGAAACAGTCATTGTATTAACTAGCCCATTGTTCCTTTTTACTGTCAAAAGAGCTCCCTTGCCAATATAATTGGCAAAATTAAAATCAGTCATTTCTGATAGCTTCATAATAACCACCTTTCAGGCACACGCCTACACATTAATTATAAAATATATTTATTCACGTGTCAACAGAAATATTTCCACCTATGGTGGAATTATTTTGCCTATATCTATTGACATTGACAGCATAATATTATAAAATTATAGTGTGTAAGAATTTGGTTTAGTCGGTTTGTGGCTGACTAACGCCTTTTACATAGGAAAATCTAACAGGAGGTAATTAAGATGGACTGGTTACATTGGACACTCATTGGTGTTTCTGTAGCATGTGCAGTAGTAGGCGTAATTATTGGTTTTCTAATAAGAAAAGCTATGGCCGAAAAGCAGATAGGCTCAGCTGAAGCACAAGCTAAGAAGCTACTTGAGGATGCAATAAAAGCGGCA
Organism: Clostridia bacterium; assembly: GCA_017624905.1. Lineage (GTDB taxonomy): Bacteria > Bacillota > Clostridia > Oscillospirales > CAG-272 > RGIG2000. Next base: position 35,539 of record JAGAMD010000034.1, read on the forward strand.
GAAACCAAGCGTAAAGAGTATATGCTTGAGGCTAAGGAAGAAATTATGGCTTCAAGAAAAGAGCTTGACGCTGAGGTTAAGGAGCGCCGCAATGAATTAAACCGTCAAGAAACACGTCTTGCCAACAAGGAAGAGAACCTCGACCGTAAGGTTGATGCAATAGAGAAAAAAGAAGAGGCTTTGGCAAGTAAGGTTAAAGAAACAGAAGAAATCAAAGAAAAACTATCACAAGCACACGAAACTCAAATTAAATTACTCGAAAAAATCTCGGGCTACTCAGCAGAGGAGGCTAAGAGTGCACTTGTTAAGGAGCTTGAGGACGACGTAAGACACGAGCAAGCACAAAAGCTTGTTGAGCTTGAGGAGGAATTCAAGGACGAGGCTGACAAAAAGGCTAAGAACATTATTTCTCTTGCTATTGCAAGATGCGCAGCAGACCACGTATCCGAGGCTACAATTTCAGTTGTAGCTCTACCTAATGATGAAATGAAGGGTAGAATTATCGGCCGTGAGGGACGCAACGTACGTGCAATCGAAAATCTTACAGGAGTTGAGCTTATCATTGACGATACTCCGGAGGTTATCACAATTTCGGGCTTTGATCCGGTTAGACGTGAGATTGCAAGACTATCTATTGAAAAGCTTATTGCTGATGGTCGTATTCATCCAACAAGAATTGAAGAAACTGTTGAAAAGGCTAGACGTGAGGTTGAGGCTACAATTAAGCAAGCCGGTGAAAAGGCTACCTTTGAAACAGGCGTACACGGACTTAACAACGAGCTTGTTAAGCTACTTGGCCGTCTAAAATACAGGACAAGCTATGGTCAAAACGTGCTTACTCACTCAATTGAGGTATCCACCTTGGCAGGTGTTATGGCAGCTGAGCTTGGTGCGGATGTTACTCTTGCTAAGCGTGCGGGCTTGCTCCACGATATTGGTAAGGCGTTAACAGCTGAGATTGAGGGCTCACACGTTCAAATCGGTGTTGACGTTGCTAAGAAGTACAAGGAATCTAAGGAAATTATTCACGCAATTGAGGCACACCACGGTGATGTTGAGGCACAATCAATTATCGCTGTTATCGTTCAAGCGGCTGACGCAATTTCAGCAGCAAGACCGGGCGCAAGACGTGAAAATCTTGAGAACTACATAAAGCGTCTGCAAAAGCTTGAGGAAATCGCTAATAGCTTTGATGGTGTTGAAAAGACATTTGCTATTCAAGCAGGTCGTGAAATCAGAATTATGGTTAAGCCGGAGCAAATTAAGGATGACACAATGCCACTAGTTGCTCGTGATATCGTAAAGAAGATTGAAAGTGAGCTTGAATATCCGGGTCAAATCAAGGTAAATCTCATTCGAGAGAGCCGTGTAGTTGACTACGCAAAATAAAAGGATACTTAAAATAAAGCCTTGGGAATCTGCTCCCAAGGCTTTTTTGTACGGAAAATACTAAATAAACACAGAACAAAAACAAACAAAGAGAATATCACACTCAATTCGTTGCTTTCTGCTTTGGAAAGAAAAAGAGCTTACCGAGGTAAGCTCTTTTCTCGTTATTTTAAGTTTAGATAAACATAGCTTTGTGCAAGACCGTCGCTTGTTGCTAAGTAGCACATCATTCTGTATGAGCCGACGGTAAGAGCTTGGTCGCTTGGCACAGCGCCACCGTCAGCATATTCAAGCACAGCACCTGTAAATGGAGCACCATGGGCAAGAATTTGTATATTCATAGCTCTCTTTATTTCGTCGTAGGAATAGCTTTCCTTGGTTGCTTCCATTTCTATTGTAATAGAGTTTTTAATAGAGTATTTAAACTCTAGATTGCCCTCTGAAACGGATGTATCAATGTCCATAGCGGCAGATTCCAGCTTGCCCTCGGTAGCTGAGAAGAATGACACCTTTTTCATTTCACTAACGCGTATGCCACCGTTATAAGTTGCAATATATGCAACAACTGCGTATCTGCCCTCGGTTAGATTCTTTGGAACAATATAGTTGCCACCTGCTGAAACAGCGATTTGACCACCACCAAATTGAACAGGCATTTCGTTTGTAGGCTTGGCAAGAGGAACTGTGTTTACGCTTATAGGATTGCCGTTTTCATCAAGTAATGAAAGAGCTATCTTTAAAACATATTCGCCACCGTTTTCAAATAGGTCAGTATCTTCTGTTGCAAGAGTAATACCTGCTATTGTAATTATGCCGTTTTCATATGAGTTTTCACCGGCTGTAATGCCTGTAATTTCAGCAAAGTGAGCATTCTTTGATAGCATTTGTCTTGAATTTACAACAGGGTAGTCTTTAACCTCGTCTACCAAAGCTCTTGCTGAGTCGTATTGATTTTGTAATACATCTCTTCCCAGCTCAACATTTTCAAGCGAGTTCATTTTGTAGCCATTCCACTCAAAGGACTCGCCAAAGTTTTCAGCAAGAATACTTGCGTGATCGGTCGATTTTGAAACTGTTGACATATCACAGTGGAGCTCAAGACCTATGCTGTTTGCGTATTCGCCGAATTTTGTACAAGCATCGTCAATGGAAAGATTGCCTTTTTCAATCACAAAGGATATAATGCCCTCGTACGCTTCCTCGCCATAGTCATATTGAACATCACCGGTATAGAAGGTGAATGTGTCGGGGCTATGTTGCTTGCTTGCGTAGTATGTGCCCTTTGAGGTTTCAATCTCGCAAATCTCATTTGACATAAAGATTCCATCGCCTGCATCACGTGCGTTATTGCTCGACATAGAAACAAGACCGCTCTTTATACCGGATGCATATAGATTAAATGTATAGCAGGAGGAGTCGTCCGTAATTCTAAATAGCTCACGATTGTTTTGCGGATCGAAAACTACATACCACGCATTTTCTATGTTTGGATTATAGGTATCAATGGTTAAAAATGAGCCAAAACCGAGACCATCCTTAACTATATAAGGCGAGAAGGAAGATGATTTGTATTCTCCGCTAGGATTCTTGTTGTAGCCAAAGCGAGTAGCCATCCAGTAGCCACGAGAGTTTTCTGCGATAAAATAATCGCTGAATCCATTTGTGCAGTTGAACATATATTCACAGCGTTCGCCCGGGATAAGCATAGTTCTGATTTCACCGGTTGTGCCATCGTCGTAAGACATAAACGAGTACATTTCGTAAACATTTTTTGCGTTTTCATCAGTGTAGCGATAGTAAACGTGGTAGTCACCATAGATGCCCTTAACAATAAGCACATCCTTGCTTTCGTAAACTCGTAGCATATGCTCCTCGCCACCCGGCATTTTCACCCAACTATCAACAACGCCGACATTGTTTTTCATATTTGCAATGTCCTCGGCTACATATGATGCCTCGTGCTCAACGCTCTCCATAAATTGAGTAAACTCAACCATTGAAGGGGAAAGCTGTGAAAAGCCTGACCATGTGTAGCGCTTCCCACTTTCCTCGTTTGTCATAGTAGTGCCAAGAGGAACAATTGAACGAGTGTGCTTTGGAGTTGAGGCTGTGTATGTTACCTTACTTTCTACCTGGGCAACGCTCTTTTGATTTGGAGTAAGACCAATGTCGATTTTTTTGCCGACAATATTTTCATCAAGTCGCTCGTTGGCAAGGAGAAGCTGAGCAGCCACAGTGCCTGAATCAATCTTCTTTTTAAAGATGTTTAGTATGCCACAGCTTGAGAATAGAGTTGCTGTTGCAAATAGCATACAAGCAAGTAAAATAATCGAGATAAATCTTTTTGCTTTCATAGTAAAAACCTCCTTTAGACTATCTTCTATTTCATTATATCATAATGAAAAAAAGATGTAAATAAAAAATTATACGGCAAAAGAAAAAATATTGATTTGATGTTTGCTGTGAAAAGAGATTCATCCCCTAAGCACAAAAAGCACAATGGGGATGCTGGAGGCTTTGCCATTGGCAAAGAGTTGCACCGAGCCTTATGCTTGCAAGCAGACAGCGGCTTTCGGTGAACTTGCGAACCACATTTTCAATAAATTGAAAAGTGTGGTCGCTCTCACACCATTCTCAAAGCACAAAAAAGCACCCAAAATCTCTTAATTTGTCAAAAGAAACAGGCAAGGCTGGATTCTCGCCTATGGCGAGGCTTTTTCGTACGGCATACGCTTGCGAGCAGACTTCGCCTTAACGAAAAAGAACGAACCAAATTCCTTTGCGGAGCAAAGAAATCCGGTTTGAAGGCACATCCCCCACCACAAACAAAAAACTCAATGGGTAATGCTGGAGGCTTTGCCATTGGCAAAGAGTTGCACCGAGCCTTATGCTTGCAAGCAGACAGCGGCTTTCGGTGAACTTGCGAACCACATTTTCAATAAATTGAAAAG
>JAGAMD010000035.1 GCA_017624905.1 Clostridia bacterium
GAAAGAACCATAAAAAGAATACCTGAAAGCAAAATAACGGCGAGACCTTCCTTGTAGCCTTGCATTACGTCGCCCTTATCACCGGCAATTACCTCCGGCAAGATGAATGATACAAAGAAGAATGAGTTAAGACCCATACCACATGCTTGAGCAAATGGCATCTTTGCATAGAATGCATAAAGAAGTGTACCAACTACAGCAACTAAGATAGAAGCAACATAAACTGAAAGCCAAATTGTGTTAAGCTCACCGGCACGGTTGAAGCTTGTGATTTGGTTAGGGTTTGTTACTACTATGTATGCCATAGCAAAGAATGTTGTAAGACCGGCAATTACTTCGGTCTTAAAGGTTGAGCCACGTTCTGAAATCTTGAAATACTTATCAAGTCTTTCTTTGAAGCTGACCTTTTGCTTTGGACTTTGATTTTGACTGTTGTCCATGTTTTTTATCCTTTCCGTCGGTTATATCTCTCCTTCGCCGACCTTATGATAATATTTTATCATAAAAATGAAGCTTTTTCAATTGCTTTTGCCAATATTGTTGACAAAATTATTCATTTCTCGTACATTTTTTACGTTTTTTGCATGGTTTATAATTTTATCCTGCTCATCGTTTGGCATATTTAAAAAAGCTTTCATTGATGCTCTGTTGTGTGCAAGTGCCATCTGAAAGCTAATAGGCATATTATTCTTTTCTTCCATTTTGTCCACCCTGTGTCTAATTTTAGGTTTATATATCTATTTTTATCATATGCATCAAAAAATATTTGTGGCAATATTTTACCCACTTGACAAAATAAGTTTTTTTAGCTATAATAATGACGAACTAGGTTGGATGGTCGCGCATTGTTATGCCGAAAGGTAGCAGTGTGAGGAAAGTCCGTGCTTCACAGGGCAGGATAGCTGATAACGTCAGCCAGAGGTGACTCTCGGGAAAGTGCAACAGAAAATTACCGCCTCGTAAGAGGTAAGGATGAAAACGCGAGGTAAGAGCTCACGATATTCTGTGGTAACATAGAGTAGGTGTAAACCCTATCTGAAGCAACACCGCATATGGAAATTTTATTTGCCCGATAAGGCTTTCGCCGTTTCCATGGGTGGCACGCAATTTTGCGGAGCCTTGTGGTGACACAAGGCAAAGATAGATGACCGTCGAATACAGAACACGGCTTATAGATTTAGTTCAATTAATATGGAAAAACCGAGCCTAAAGCTCGGTTTTTTCTTTTAAAAAAGCGAGCCGTGTTCTGCGGGGCACGCAAAGTCGCATAGTCGTCTAAGGCACTTATACAAGCTCGATACAATTAAAAAACAGACACTTTCCTTGGGAGAGTGTCTGTTTTTTATTAAAATTATTCATCATCTTTGGTTTGATATGCGATTATGCTGTTTAAAAAATCTATCTCATTATCTAGCTTCTTGCCCATTATGTTCGGCTTGCAGAAGCACAAAATCACCTTTTCCTTGAGCATATCTCCAAACTTGCTGTAATTTTCATTAGCTACTCTTGTATAGTTGAAAACTATACCTCTTTCTTTATATAAAAGGCTTGGAGCAAGACTATCTATATCAGCACCCATCTCCTTTAGCTCGTTCAAGGTGCAAAACTCCTTTTCATATCGGTCATACAAGGATTCGTCAATTAAAACCAGCATATAGTTGTTATATCTTATGTCGTCATAAAACGAGCTTAAAGCTTCGTTATTACGGGTTTCACTTAGCATACCTGCACCATCACCGTATTTGTTAAGCTGCTCCTCGTTGCGATGAAGGGTTGCGTTGATGACTAGCTCCTTTTTCTTGTCCCCATCATAGTTGTCCATATATTCGGAAAGCACACTGTTTATGCTTTCTTTTTTAGTGGAAATATCAGCGGGACCGATGTATCCTATTGTTAAATCAGGCTCGTTTTTGAAAATTAGTGTACAAGCCAAAATAATTGCTAAAATTATAAAAAAAGCAGAAATAATAATAGCCCACTTGTGCTTATACCAAAGATTAGCCCAAAAGCTGCCCTTTTTGATTTCAACGCTTTCGTCGTGGATTTTGCTATCGTTTTCAATGCCTAAAAGCCTTAGTCGTCTTGCAGCATTTGATTCAAGCTCCGGCTCTGTACCTTGTGAGCTGTTAACGGAGGTGTCATTAATTTGTTGACCGTTTTTGTTTTCTTCCATTTTTGCCTCCTGTGATTGAAATTAACACATAAATTATACCATTTTAGAGGGGGCTTGTCAAGTAACGGGCATATATAATAATATTATTGACACAAAAACTAATGTGTGGTAAAATATTTATGTAAAATTTTAAAATAAGGGAAAAATAATGAAAGAACTACTTTGTCCTGCCGGAAATTTTGAAAAAATGAAGGCTGCTATTTTATATGGTGCTGATGCTGTTTATCTTGCTAGTGATATGTTTGGTATGCGTGCCGCAGCCGACAACTTTACTTTAGAAGAACTGGAAGAGGCGACAGAATATGCACACGCTCGTGGCGTGAGGCTCTATGTAACTGTAAACACGATGCCTCATACAAATGAATATACAAGACTTAAAAAATACCTTTTAGAGTATCAAAGAATAGGTGTTGACGCACTCATAATCTCCGATCTTGGTGTGTTTATGCTTGCAAAAGAGGTTATTCCCGATATGGAAATCCATATTTCAACCCAAGCAAGCGTAGTGTCAGCCGATACTGCAAATGCGTGGTATAAGCTCGGTGCTAAGCGTGTGGTTCTTGCAAGAGAACTATCACTTGAGGAAATTAATGAAATTCGCAAAAATACACCTAAGGATTTAGAGCTTGAGTGCTTTATTCACGGCTCAATGTGCATATCATATAGTGGTAGATGCCTTCTTTCTAACTACTATACAGGCAGAGACGCAAACCGTGGTGCTTGTGCTCAGCCTTGCAGATGGAATTATAAAAACGCATATCCGCTCTCCTTTGCTGAGGAAAAGCGTCTGGGTGATGAATTGAACATTGAGGAGTACAAGGAAGGCACATTTGTTATGTCATCGAAGGATATGTGTATGATTGAGCATATCGAGGACTTGATGGAAAGCGGTATTGATAGCTTCAAAATTGAGGGCAGAATGAAGAGCGCTTATTACACCGCCATCTGTGCCAACACCTACAAAATGGCTATAAATGAATACCAAAGAGACCCCCAAAATTATAAATATAACCCACTTTGGCTAAGAGAGCTTGAGAGTGTAAGCCATCGTGAATATGCAACAGGCTTTTACTATGATAGTCCAATGGATAATCCACAGGTCGTTACTCAAAACGGATACCTACGCGAAAAATCGTATCTATGTGTTGCAACAGGTAAAAGCGAGGACGGATATATCTATTTTACTCAAAGAAACAAGATAAAAGAGGGAGATTTGTGTGAAATTATTACTCCCGGCGAGATTGGTAAAAGATTTGTCGCAACTGACTTAAGACTACCAAACGGCGATAAAATCGAGTCAGCCCCACATCCATCAATGGAGTTTAAAATGAAGGTGCCGTACAACGTAAAGGCTGGCGACATTGTTCGCTCAAGTGAAAATTAAAACCATCAAAATCAGACACGTGGTCGCACAAAATCGCACACATATGATATGAAAAGGAGAAACCACTATGATATTTCTTGAAATATTAAAGGCAATATTTATAGGCATTGTTCAAGGCATTACCGAGTGGCTACCGGTTTCAAGCACAGGACATATGATTATAGCAAATGAGTTTGTGAGGCTTGATATTAGCGACGGTGCTTGGGAGCTTTTTGAGGTTGTAACACAGCTCGGCTCGATTTTAGCGGTTATAATCTTATTCTTTAATAAGCTGAATCCAATAAAAAAATCAAGTGCCGGATTTTATGTAGAAAATAAAACCGTAAAGCTGTGGAAAAGGGTTATAATAGCTGTAATTCCAGCAGCTGTTGTTGGCGTGTTGCTTGATGATTGGCTTGATAGCAAATTTTATAATTTTGTTGTTGTTGCGATTGCATTAATAGTTTATGGTATAGCATTTATTGTAATTGAAAGAATTAACTCGAAAAAAGAATTTAAATACACCTCGGTTGATCAGCTTGATGGAAAAACCTCCTTTAAAATAGGTCTTTTTCAAGTTCTTTCTTTGATACCGGGTACATCTCGCTCCGGCTCAACAATTATCGGCGCGTCCTTGATAGGCGTAAATCGTACAGCCGCAGCCGAATTTTCGTTCTTCCTTGCTATTCCTGTAATGGCAGGAGCAACGCTCTTGAAGGCTACAAAGGCTGTTTTTATCGATGATATTTCACTCAACGCACAAGAAATTTTAATTATTTTCGTTGGTACTTTAACGGCATTTCTTGTTTCACTAGCGGTTATAAAGCTGCTTATGAATTTTGTTAAAAAGCATACGTTTGAGTCTTTTGGTTGGTATAGAATAATCTTTGGTGCAGTTTTACTAATCTATTACTATTATTTTGCTAGATAATAATAAAAAAGTATTGATAATTATATAATTATGTGTTATAATATTGGCGAAAATTTGCGAAGATTGCAAATTTTAACTAAATTTGTATTAATTTAAAATAGGAGAATATAAAAATGACCTACAACAAGAAAACAATTGAAGACGTTAATGTTGAAGGAAAAAGAGTCCTCGTTAGATGCGACTTTAACGTTCCTCTCAAGGATGGCGTTATTACAAGTGACAAAAGAATTATTGGTGCACTTCCTACAATTAAGTACCTTCTTGACAAGGGCGCTAAGGTTGTACTTTGCTCACATATGGGCAAACCACACAGCATTTTGACAGAGGGCTTTGGCCTAACAAAGAAGGAAAAGAAAAAGGTTGAGGAGCTTCCTGAGAGCGAAAGAGCTCAAGCTACAGCTGAGCTACTTAAAAAGGCTCTTGGTGACAAGCAAAAGTTCACACTTAAGCCTGTAGCTGACAGATTAAACGAGCTTCTTGGTGGTGTTGTTACATTTGCTGAGGATATCGTTGGTGAGGATGCAAAGGCTAAGGTTGCTGCTCTTGAGAATGGTAAAGCTGTTCTTCTTGAAAACGTTCGTTTTGACGCAAGAGAAACAAAGAACAATCCTGAATTTGCAAAAGAGCTTTCCGAGTATGCTGACGTATATGTAAATGATGCGTTTGGTACAGCTCACCGTGCACATGCTACAACAGCAGGTGTTGCAGACTACCTACCGGCAGTTTGCGGTTACCTCATTCAAAAGGAAATCGGCATTATGGGTAAGGCTTTGGCTGATCCTGCTCGTCCATTCGTTGCTATCCTTGGCGGTGCTAAGGTTTCTGATAAGATTGGCGTTATTAACAACCTCATCGAAAAGGTTGATACACTTATCATCGGTGGTGGTATGGCTTACACATTCTTCAAGGCTCTTGGCTACAATGTTGGCACATCACTTTGCGAGGATGACAAGGTTGAGCTTGCTAAGGAGATGATGGCTAAGGCTGAAAGCAAGGGCGTTAAGTTCTTAATCCCTGTTGACAATAAGCTTGGCAGAGAGTATGACGAAAATACAGAGTCAATGTTCTGCAGCTCTAACGAAATTCCTGACGGTTGGATGGGACTTGACATCGGTCCTAAGACACAAGAGCTCTTCTCAAATGCAATTAAGGGCGCTGGTACAGTTGTATGGAACGGTCCTATGGGCGTTTCAGAATGGAAGAACTTTGCTGCTGGTACAGAGTGCGTAGCTAACGCAGTTGCCGAGAGCGGTGCTATCTCAATCATCGGCGGTGGCGACTCTGCTGCAGCTGTTGAAAAGCTTGGCTTTGCTGATAAGATGACACACATCTCAACAGGTGGCGGTGCATCACTTGAGTTCCTTGAGGGACTTGAGCTTCCAGGCATTGCTTGTCTACAAGACAAATAATATAGGTAATTAGCCAAACGCATAAAAGCGTTTGGCTTTTGCCGATAAAATGGCATAAAGCCAATAAATACAGGCGTTTAGATGCGTTTTTGCCTAAATAAAAATGCTCAAAAACAGGATATAATAACAATATGTGTACAGTTGTTCATATGATTGTACATAAATATGATAGGAGAAAAACAATGAGAAGAAAAGTAATTGCTGGAAACTGGAAAATGAATATGACACCATCACAAGCTAAGGCTCTTATTGAGGAGACAAAGCCACTTGTTGCCGGTAAGGACAACTGCGATATTATTTTCTGCGTTCCATTTGTAGATATCTACGCAGCACAAGAGGCTGCTAAGGGCTCAAACATTAAAATCGGTGCTGAAAATGTTCACTTTGAGGAAAAGGGTGCTTACACAGGCGAAATTTCTGCAAGCATGCTCAAGGAATGCGGAATTGAATATGTAATCGTAGGTCATAGCGAAAGAAGACAATATTTTGGCGAAACAGATACAACTGTAAACCTACGCACAAAGGCTGCTATCAATGCAGGAATGAAGGTTCTACTTTGCCTTGGTGAGGTTAAGGACGAAAGACTTAACGGCATTACAGACGAGGTTGTTTCTATGCAAACAAAGCTTGCTCTTAAGGATATCACTGAGGAGCAGCTTGCACAAGTTATCATTGCATATGAGCCGGTTTGGGCTATTGGCACAGGTTTAACAGCAACACCTGAGCAAGCAGATGAAACATGTGGCGTTATCAGAAACACAATTAAATCTCTATATGGTGCAGACGCTGCTGAAAAGATTATCATTCAATATGGTGGATCAATGAATGCAGGCAACGCAGCTGAGCTTTTAGCTAAGGAAAATGTTGACGGTGGTCTTATTGGTGGTGCATCCCTTAAGGCTAAGGATTTCTCAATTATCGTTGACGCAGCTCAATAATTGTAATTTATTTTGATATATTAGAAAACAGGCTTTGTGCCTGTTTTCTTTTTTCGTCCCATTTAGATGGCTAAATGCTTATTGTCCAATTTAACCGAAAATACTTAAATTTCACTTGAAAATTGTAAAAAGTGCACAATTTTAGGCACTTTGACATATTGACAAATATTATATATAATGATATAATTATTATGTAAGATTATAGATATCTTTAATTTGTACGCACGTGCGAGGTATAGTTATGTTTAAAAATAAAGGGAAAATTTTGCTAACAGCAATTCTTGTGCTACTTATGGGTGTTTTATTTGCATCTGTATCTTTTGCACTTGAGGGCGATAGCATTACTATAACATTTTACAATTCAGGTAATAATGTAGATAAGAATTACGGTAACGATGGAACAGTATCTCTTACCGCAGGACAGCCATATACGCTCCCTGACAAGGATGTTGAAGAAGGAAAGTCATTCAACTGGCGTTCTCAAGATGGTCAAGCCTGGGAGGGCGGAACTGAGGTTACCTTCTACGAGGATACAAGCTTGTACCCTGTTACTGCAATTGATGTATATAATGCAGAAGAGCTTTATACACTTATTCCAAGCAACGCTAATGGCATATACAGGCTTATGGATGATATTTACCTTGATAAAAAGCCAAGCTTTTCATTTACACCTTGGGGTGTTATTACCATTTTGATGAATGGCAATACACTTGAAATGGATTCTTCACTTGGCACCACATGGGGTGGCCAACGTGCTGGAACTAAGTTTTTAGGAACTGGTAGGATAGTATACTCAGGTGATGGACTGTTTATGAATTTACGATCTCACGGTTGGGGTGGAGACTGCTGTCGTTTATATGTTGGAAGAGGTGTTACACTCGATGCTCCAAATGCGATTCTTGGTCAAGATGGCGACGGTTCCATTGTTTCGGGATATCCATACATTGAGATATACGGAACCGTTAATTGTAAAACAGTTCTAGAGATGACCAATGCTACAAACAGAAACCCGCGAATTGAAGTAGGCAAAACAGGATTTCTTAATATCACAGAGCCAATAGTTGTCAACTCTGCTCCTGGTAATACTGTTCACGTGATTATAAGAGGAGGAACAATAAACAGCAAAAGCTCATCAACTAGCTTCTTTAACGACTCTTCAACATCATATGAAATAACAGGCGGAGCATTTAAGTTTGCTTATTCAGGCGACAACGATACATTATTTAGTAAAATTAACCCCGCAAAATACAGAATAATAGAGCTTACAGATAAAAATGGTACTACATATCAAACAGTTATTGATATGGAATGTACGCACAAATATGAGTACAAAGCGACAGTTGCATCAAGCTGTCAAAACGGAACATACGATGTGTTTAGATGCTCCGTATGCTCAGACGATATATACCTTACCTATGGTAACATGATAGACCACGATGTTCCATCAGACTATGTTGAATACGTCAAAGAATCAAAGGAAGCACGTGGCTGGAAAAAGTACATCTGTTCTTGCTGCTCCTGTGCAATTTATGAGTATATTTACTATGATCCAACAAACGATTTTGTAACTGTAATTGTAGACACAGGGTCCGGCAAAACTGAGGTTCAAGCTGTTGTTAAGGATGTTTTTGATGTAGATTCTACATCCACCATAAAAGCTATAAAAGCGTTTGCCGATAAGGAAGGAAATAACTATACGCTCGAGCAAATTGTTGGACTTTATATTCCTGTTGGCATTAGTGCAATAAATATTTCAACTGAAAATGCATACGTTACCGAGCTTGTTCTCGGTCAGTATTTAAATGCAAATATAGTAAGCCTTACTAAGCTTACAAAGCTTGAAAAAATCACAATTGAAGATGTTTTGTATCTTAAGTTCGCTGGAAACTGTGCACCTTCAAGCTTAAAATCAGTTGTCTCAAAAGAGGTTGAAAATGGCAACCGCTCAGAGATAGAATTTGCAGAAAATGCTTTCTCATCTCGCTCTAATCTAACAGAATTTACATTTGTATCAAATGCTGATTATATATTCGGCAAAAGATGTTTCTACCGAGCAGGCATAAAATCCGTTATTTGGCCTGATAATTGTAAGGTAACATTCAAAGGTGAGCAAGCGTTTTATGAATCAAGTGTAGAATATTTATATGTAGGTAAAGGCATTACAGAAATTGCAAATAAGCCTTTTGACTGTGCTAAAAAGCTACAAAAAATAATATTAATGGATGTTGTAAAGCTATCAACTGACTATTCATTCTGTTGTATGAATGAAGGTGCAAGCGTACCTGTTATTTATCACCATGCAGATAAGCTTGAGCTACACGGCAACACCTTCTATCAGAGCCATGGCGTTATCATTTATACAAAAGCGCCAATCACACAAGGCTTTAATTCATGTAATTCTGTAACAAAAAATGGTGTTAGCTATCCAGCATACACAATTCACTATGGTATTTCGCATCCATATGAAAGAGTAGATATACCTTCAACCTGTACACAAGAAGGAAGCGTTAAATATATAACAACCTGTCCTTGTGGTATAAATGAAGGTACATCCTACAAGATTTTCAAAGGTGTTGTTACTAATAGCGAAACATATACAGTTGAGGACTATGCGGATACAATAAAGGAAATTCTTCCTCACGATCTCGGTGTAATAAAGGAAATTGGCTACCTTGATGGATATACTAAATACGGATATGCAATCTATAATTGCTCAATGTGTGGTAACAACATAGAAGAGGATAAGCCATCTCGCGCACCTATGATTAAATGTCTTGGCTACTCAGTTCCAGATGAAAATGGCACAAAATCAATAACTGTAAAATATGTTATTGATAAAGAAATGCTTGAAGCATATGAAACAGCAAATGGCGTTAGCCTAGAATACGGTGTTGTAATAGTGGCGAGATCCGTACTAAGTAGCGACCAAACACCTCTTGATGCAAGTGGCAATGCGGTAAACGGCGCAATCAAGTATCAAATTTCTGATCTTGGATACACCTCTAGCCAAATTAAGCTAAGCAACTTAGGTGAAAAGGAACAAAGTGAAAGCTTTGTAATGTGCACATACATTAAAGACGGCACAGAAATTTCATATATTCAAGATAGCGAAACTGTTGAAAATCCTTCGGGAGTTTCCTATAAGGAAATAAAGGAGTTGGCTGATTATTTAGCCTCACTTTCAAAAACAACAGTCTCAGAAGATGAATAAAAAACAAAGAGCTTCGTTAAAAACGAGGCTCTTTTTTTGTATAAAAAATTAGCAAATAGGGAAAATAGAAATATAAACGATATCAAAGGAGAGAAAATGAAGGAGCTAATTTTCAAAATTAATGATAAAAACGGACTTCACGCACGACCTGCCGGAGTCTTGTCAGAATCGGCAAGAAAATATAAATCAGATATTATGGTAAGATGCGACGAAAAAGAAGCAAATGCCAAAAGACTGCTTTCATTAATGGCTCTTGGAGCAACAAATGGCAAGGAGCTGCACATCACTATAAACGGCGAGGATGAAAACGAAGCGGAAGTGGCTATAAAAAGCGTTTTAGAAAAAGCGTTGGGATGAGGTAAAAATGGGTTTTTTAGACACGGGTAGCACTGTTTTTTATGGAACAGGTGTTACAAATATCAAGGTTTCGGGCAAAATGCGATTTGTAAATAACGAGACAATTGATATCAAATTAGAAGAAAAAAAGACTAGCCCAAAAGAAGAAATTATACGTTTTAAAAAGGCGATAGAAATAACAGCTAAGGAAACAAGAGCTTTAGCCAAAAGAGCAAGAGAAACCTTAGGCGAGGGAGAAGGGCAAATTTTTGAAATACACGCTATGCTCCTTGAGGATGAGGATTTTAATGATACCGTAATTGGCGAAATAGAAAAAGGAAAAAGCTGTGAAAAGGCTGTTGAAATCAGTGCCAAAAAATATGCTTCGGTTCTTCGATCACTGAATGACGAATATTTAAGTGCAAGAGCAAGTGATATCGAGGACATTTGCAAGTCAATTATAACCACGTTGTCGGCTAAAAATGAAAAAAACGACGATTCCAATGAACCATACATTTTAGTAGCAAGGGATTTAACTCCATCAGAAACGGTAAAGCTGGATAAATCAAAAATTTTGGGCTTTGTTACCTTTGAGGGCTCACCTTCCTCCCATACTGCAATACTTGCAAGAGCTATGTCAATTCCTGCACTTGTAGGCGTTGGAGAGATATCTGGGGCGTATGATGGCAACATCGCTCTTTTAGATGGCGAAAAGGGTACGCTTGTTGTGTCGCCAAGCAATGACGAGCTGCTTGAATTTGAAAAAAAGAAGGCATATGAAAATAAGATAGCAACTGAGCATGAAAGATATTTGCGTTCGATTATGAACCGCCCCGCAGTTACAAAAAGAGGGCATAAGGTTTTAATCTATGCAAATGTAGGCAGTGGAGAGGAAATCGAGCCCGCACTCTTGAATGGTGCGGAGGGCTTAGGACTTTTAAGAAGTGAATTTTTGTATCTTTCAAGGTCAAGCTATCCAAGTGAGGATGAGCTTTTTTCTGCGTATTATGAGATTGCAACCAAAATGCAAGGTAAGAGAGCTATTATAAGAACGCTTGATATAGGAGCCGACAAGCAGATACCTTATTTCAAGCTTGATAAAGAGGAAAATCCGGCACTCGGATATAGGGGTGTGCGCATTTGCCTTGACAGAGTGGATGTTTTTAAGACTCAAATACGTGCAATTTTACGTGCTTCGGCTTATGGCAATATATCAATTATGATACCAATGATATCAACATTAAATGAGCTTGAAAGGTGTAAATATATAATCAATGAATGTAAAAACGAGCTGAAAGAGAAGGGTGTGCGTTTTGATGAAAAAATCGAGCTGGGGATTATGATAGAAACACCTGCATCGGCACTGATTAGTGATGAGCTGGCAAAGGAGGTTGACTTTTTCTCTGTTGGCACAAACGATTTAACGCAGTATACCTTGGCAATAGACAGACAAAATGCTAAGGTTACCTCTATATGTGAGGAAAACAAGGAAGCTGTCTTTAAGTTAATAAAAATGTCGGCAGATGCTATTCACCAAAAGGGTGGATGGATTGGCGTTTGCGGTGAAATGGCGGCGGATTTATCCTTGACTCAGCATTTTGTAGATATGGGCATTGACGAGTTATCTGTTGCTGTGCCGTATCTATTGGGCGTCAGAGAAAAGGTATGTGCCTGCAAATAAAGGAGTAATATGAAAAATAAAAGTATAGTATCACCTGTTGATGGTGAAGTAATAGAGCTTGAAAACGTATGTGATGAGGTCTTTTCCTCCGGAATAATGGGAGTTGGCTTTGGTATAATACCAAGCTCTAAAAAATTCTTTTCTCCTGCAAGTGGTAAGGTTGAAAATGCATATAAAACAGGACACGCATATACAATTGTAACAGACGATGGTCTAGATCTGTTAATTCATATAGGCATAGACACCGTAGAGCTTGAGGGGGAATGCTTTGAAAAGAAAATATCCTCGGGAGAGTGTGTAAAAAAGGGTGATATTTTAGCAGAAGCAGATATAGATAAAATTATGGAAAAGGGCTTTGATCCTGTTTGCGTTGTAGTTGCAGACTCTAACAAGCTCCATAATGTAGAAATCAATTATGGGCGTTGCTATGCGGGTGATATAGTAATGACATACGAGCAAAAATAAAAACGGGCAAAAGCCCGTTTTTGTTTTATAAATGGTGAAACAATACCAATTTGACACGCTTTTTAATTAATGCTTGTCAATCCAGTCTTGAACAGCAGTTTTTGCAATTCTTTTGATTGTTTCTTGTGGATGGATTGAGTCCTCTCCACCGTTTTCGTATACGAAATAGAAGCCGTCCTCTGTTACATAAAGTGTTTCCTCATAGCCAGCAGGATCGCCGAAGGAACCGCTTGTATATTTCTTTACGATAGTAGATGCTTCAGTATCATAAGTCTTTTTGCAAATAATCTTTTTCATTATAAATTCCTCCTAAAATTATTTTCATATGAATAATAACACAAATATTTGATTTTGTCAATATATCAAATGTTGCCAATAAGCACAAATGGAAAATCATTCCATATTTTCAACAGTAAATTCAGCCTCGGCATTAATGCGTGAGTCCTCGTGAACAGAGCGCATAAAGTATTTTCCGTCGCTTCTTGCCATATAAATTTTTAAATTATCACCGATTTTAGCCTCGTTTACAAAAGAGATAGCCAAGCTTTTTACCAGCTTTGTCTCCGGCTTTGGTAAGCAGTTGAAAAATAAATCAGGATAGTTTGTATTGTTCATATGACCGTTTAGATCAGTGTCGGAATATCTAACAGTATATTCACCAACTAAATTAAGCTTCAATTCATTAGAAATGCGTACCTTTGCAGGCTGATCAAGCACGAGCGCATCCTCTTGCTCGTAATTTGAAAAATCAACCTCGCTAATTCTTATTAGCTTTTTGTCAGTTATAGATACAAGTGCCCAAATCGAGTTAGCCTCTGCCACAATCTCGTCATCCTTATAAATTTCAAAGGAACGAGTGGTAGTAAATCCACGAGAACCGGTTGCCCATGTTTTAACTGTGATTTCGTCGTATGCATAGATAGGTGAATACATATTGATTCTAATGCTACTTAAAATAAGGGCCTTGTTTTGAGCAATTAAATCCTCATATGATGGTCGTATATTTTTCATATGCAGCATACCGGTTTCTTGCATAAATTTTAGTATGTTAGATGGGCTTAAAATTTCATTGGAGTTAGTGTCGTGAAACTTAACCTTATATGCTTCAATCCATTTCATATTTTAGTACCTCGTAATAATAATTAACAATAGCATTTTATCACTTTTTTAAAATTAAATCAATAGTAATAAAAAAATACAAGCAAGAAACTTTATAAGAAAAAAGCATAAAATGGTATAAAGAGGTTTAAAGTATATTTTTTTGTCAATAATATCAGTACAATGAACACAAATGGAGTGATAAAATGAATATAAGACGTGGAGATATTTTTTACGCAGATTTAAGCCCCGTTGTCGGCTCTGAGCAGGGAGGACTGCGCCCTGTTTTGATAGTCCAAAATGACGTAGGTAATAAATATAGTCCAACGGTGATTGCAGCAGCTATAACCAGCAAAATGTCCAAGGCAAAGCTTCCAACTCACATAGGCGTTTTTGCAAATCAAGTCGGTTTACTTAAGGACTCTGTGATTTTACTCGAGCAAATAAGAACAATAGATAAAACTCGTTTAAAGGAAAAAATGGGGCATCTTGATACCGAGAAAATGAACGAGGTAAATAACGCAATAACCGTTTCCTTCGGCTTAAGCATAGATTCAAATAATACAGCCTATCCTCAAGCAGTTGACGGGCAAAATATAAGAGAATAAAAGGTGTTGAAAGCCAACACCTTTTTTCTTTATTCGCTAATTGATTTCTTTTCCTTCCTTGATAGCTTGTATTCATATGAAGGGCCGTTTCTTTCTTGTATCTTAGCAGTGTCTGCTGTGTGATAAGTGGATTTATCAGGAGCCGGAATAAGAGTTGCCTCATCATTTTCATCCGTAGTCTTTTGAACACCTAAAAGACGCATTTCAAGGACAAGCTCATCACATTCCATAATATCAGTTGCTTCAAATTTAAAGTAGCGATAGCGATATTTATCTCCGTGCCTAATTTCGGTTAATTTATATTCATTTGATGCAGTGCCACCATTTTTTGCAACTAAGTAGTATTCTACATCATCGTAGGTAAGCTCAGGACAAAGCTCGGCTACCTCGTCAATATGATACTTGTTGAATCTGACATTGAACTGAATATAAGAGTATCCGTTCTCGTCTTTAATATAGGCAAGCTCGGTTACCTTTATAATTCCGTTTTCGCTGAGTCCCTCCTTTTCAACAGGGCGAGTGCGAATATCACTATTTTCCTTGTAAGCCTCCTTTAAGGAGCTTGTAATTTCTATATCATCATAAAGGTCGAAAATTGTAGAGCGATAGAGCTGAATACCGAGAAAAATCACAAATGCAGCAAGTGCAACAGAGAATAGAATAGTGATAATTCTTGATATCCAAGTGAAAACCTTAGATTTTTCTTCCAATTTTAAATTCCTTTCTAAAAAGCATAAGTGCTTTTACAAATTTGTTTTAATAATTGTATCACATATTTTGCTTGTGTGCAAGTTTTTTGAAAAAAATACTTGACAAAAGATATTATTTTCTATATAATAGTTAGGCAAAGTTAAAAGTAAAAAGCAAAAGGGAGATATTATGGTTCTTGATTTAACCTCTTTAATCAATGGTAAAAGCTCAAAAATTGATTTTGAGTATGAAATTGATACAAGGGGCGAGGATACAGATTTGCTCCCACCTAGCGATGTTTCTTTCACAGCACCTGTAAGAGTTAAGGGCACAGTTACCGACAATGCCGGTTATATGGCACTATCACTTACAGCCGAGATTGATTACACCTCACGCTGTGCTAGATGTCTTGAGGATATTTTTGGCACATTTACCCTCAATTTCAATCGCACTGTGGCAACAAAAGGCACATTACAAGACGAGGACAATGACGAATATGTTGTTGTTAAAAACGGATTTTTAGACATCGACCGTGAGCTTGTAGACGATTTACTCCTTGAGTTTCCATCAAAGCTCCTTTGTAAAGAGGAATGCAAAGGGCTCTGTCCAAAATGTGGTAAAAACCTGAATTTTGGTGAGTGTGATTGCCCGAAGAAAAAAGAAATTGACCCGAGGCTTGCAATTTTACAAAAACTACTTGAAAATGAATAAACTTTGTAGTATAATAGTTTAGAAATAAAAAGTTAAGCATATAAAAGCTAAAGGAGGTTACTCAAAATGGCAGTACCAAAGAGAAAACAATCTCATTCAAGAACAAATAAGAGAAGATCAAACAACTCTAAGCTCACAGCTCCAACAATGGTTAAGTGCGCAAAGTGTGGCGAGTACAATCTTGCTCACCGTGTATGCTCAGCTTGTGGTTACTATGCTGATAAGCAAATCGTAAACAAAGAAAACGCATAATTAAAGGGCACCTGTAAAGCAGGTGCCTAAATTATCTAAAGATTTGGAGAAATAAATGAACTATTCACCAAAGCATACGGACAATACCGTTCGTGCATTATATTTAGGACTCTTTGCGTTGGCTCTTATAACAATTTTGTTTGGGGGAGAGGGAGCAAGAGGCATTACCTTTACTTGCGTTAGCCTAGTCTCAATTGTTTCAGGGTTATATTTGCTTATGAGATTTGAGCTAACAACATATTCTTATGTTATGAACGCAAAGGAAAACGACTTTGAGTTCTTTGTTAACAAAGCAGTAGGTAAGCGTGGCAATTATGTTTGCTTTTATATGGTTTCTGACATTGTTCGCTTTGAAAAATATTCAAGCGAAGTGCGTGATACCTTGAAAAAGGACTATCAAAGAATATCCTTTTATAATTACACTCACAACCTTTTCAAGGAGGAGAAGAGTGTTATCGTCTTTAAAAATTCCGAGCATTATGATGCAGTAATTATCGAAGCCGATCAAGCATACAGTGAGTACATCAAAAATGCAATAGAGTTAACCAAACAAGCTAAGAGTCAAGAAAGTAAGATTGACTTAGACGATGATGAAATGATAAATATAGAATAAAAACGGACGTAGCTTTAAGCGAGCCTGTTTAGTTTGAAAAATAAAAAACGAAAGCCTCCTATGGTAAATAGGAGGCTTTTAATTATTTGTTAAGTGCTTTGTTGATTTCAGTTATCAAATCGTTTTCGGTGATTGAGCCGAGTTGCTTAAACGTGATAACGCCATTTTCGTCAAGAATGATTGTAAACGGATAAGCACCATAAGCACCGCCGAGCAGCTTGTAGTATGCATCAGCACCGTTTCCCGCCTCGTCCTTTACAAACACAATGCTTGAGTCCTTGTAGTTGTTGTTAACATAAGCTGAAGCGGTATTAAAATCATCAACTGTATGTACAGCATAAATTACTACATCATCACCATATTCGGTGGCTGCACTGTCGAAAAATGGTAGTTCTGCAACACAACTTGCACACCAAGTGCCCCAAAAGTTGATAACAGTTACTTTACCACTCTTGGCAGGATCAACCTTTGTGCCACTAAGACCGTTTTCATCAAACACCTCAAGCTCAAGGCTTGGACATAGGTTGCCAACCTTGTTACCAACGTCAGGTAACACAACTTGGTCGGTATCGGTACTTGTATTGGTGTTGGTATTAGTGCTTGTATCAACGGTTGTATCTGTATTTGTGTCGGTATTTGTAGCATTCTTGCGTGGCAAAATTACATTTGCATAGAGCAACACACCGACAAGAATAACTGCCATTGTAACACCGATTGCAATTTTTATGCTTTGATTTCTTTTCTTAACTCTTTCAGCCTCTAGCTTGTTCTTTTTGTCGATAGCCTCAGCTTGTCTTGGAGTTGCGTTTTCAGGGATTTCAAATTCGTTAGGAGCAATAAAAATCTTTGGTCCCTTCCAAGAAATAGCCTTGGTAGGGCAGACATCAATACACTCACCACAGCTAATACACTCGTGGTCTCCAACGTGCTTGATATCGAGCTTACACTTGCTAACGCAACGGCCACAATTGGTACATTTGTGCTTGTTTAATTTAATTCCAAAGAATGAAAACTTATTGAATAAGCTGTAAATTGCACCAAGAGGACAAATGAAACGGCAAAATAGTCTATAAACAAATATGCAAGAAATTAATATGCTAACGCAAAGCATAAATTTCCAAGCAAATGCGGTATCGAGCATTGGGAATAGACTTGATATATCCGGATTTAGTAGGTTCATCGATAAAAGTGGCAATGCAGCCTCAAGTATACCTGCCGGACAAATGTATTTACAAAATGCAGGAACAACGCCGAAAATTGTAAATACAAACACAAACAATATCAGTATTGCGTATTTAAAATACGATAAAACTCTTGTAACACCACTCTTTTTTAGCTTTGGAGTTTTAATCTTGTGGAGCAAGTCTTGGATAAGACCAAACGGACATAGCCAACCGCAAATAAAACGACCAAACAAGATAGAGTATAAAAAGATTATGCCAAATATGTAGTATGGGATTGAATGTCCCTTAAGCTCATTTTGCAGAGTGCCGAGAGGACAAGAGCCGACAGCACCGGGGCAAGAATAACAGTTTATACCGGGAGCACATACATATTTTGAGCCACCTTGGAAAATGGCATCTCCGGTCTTGACACCTGATATAAAGCCTTTGATGTTAGCATTAAAGAGTAGAGCACAGTAAAGCTGAATTAATCTGCGTTTTGTCGGGATTAAGCTCTTTAACCATCTTTTAAAGGTCCACTTTGGCTTTTCCTCTTTGAGGTCGATTACAACAGTGTCGTGAGCAATAGCGACGTTTTTAACAACATCCTTAGCGGCATCCTTGATTGCATTTTGCTCAGTAGTGCTTTGAAATTTCACCTCTGAGGTGAAATCATTATAGTCGCTAAAGTTAATTTCTTCGTTGCCAATCAAATCCTTGATGTCAACATCAAAAAGGTCATCATCGTATTCATATGACTCGCTCTTTTCGTAAGAGTGTAGATATACGCCTTCTTTGTCGGTAGGAGTGAGGTTTAAAAGTGTCTTTTTTCTAGTATCCTTCATTGTCTACCTCCTTACCCTAAACCAACACAGCCTGTGCAAAGGTTGATTGCGTTTGTTAATATTGAATTAAGTGTTCCGCCGAGAAGCCCGTCAACTATGCCGATGACAATGAGTAGGACGGAGAACACAAGAACTGTATATTTTATGATTGTAACACCATTGTTTTTTAGGTCGTGAGCAAATTCTCCCTCGCCCTTGAATACCTTCTTTTGAGCTTCAAGCTCTTCATCCTCATCATCAATTATAGACACAGGGTGACCATTTTTTGCGTAATGAGCATATATTGCCTTTACAGCCTCAAGCTCCTTTTCGTATGTAAACTTAGCGAATACATCGTAAACGATAGCCACAAAAAACGGAATCACGAGATAAGCAAGAGCAGTACAAGCGATAGGGAAAAATGTATCAAAACCAGGTGCTGTCTTGATAGGCAAGGACCAAAGTCCTGTATCACCACCGAATTCAATCAAATCAAGCTGAGCCTTAAGAGTTGGCTCGGTGAATAGATAAGAAATACACGAAATCGAGTTGATTACGATATTAACTATCATAATCACAAGGAATGCACGTCTAAATCCACGTTGACTCTTAATGACCTTGGTGTATACCTCAGGAGCGGATTTCAAATCAAGGTTTGTATATAGCTTTTTGAGTAGATCCTTATCGGTAACAAAGGCTTTTGGCTTTTCCTCCTCGACGTGAAAAACAGCATTAAGAACAATTCCAATTATAATAGCGGCAATAGAAACCGTCAATGGAATAGAAAAAGCAATCAAATAAGGCGTGATCTTTTCAGGTAGAAATCTCTGTGATTCACTACCGTTGTAAATCATAATGCAAGAAGCAATAGCCCAAACTCCTAATGCAATAAGCAAAAGTGTGATGACAATGCCATAGATAGTATGAATACGCTTGATTTGTTTTTCTGACATATTGCGTCCTTTCTATATCTTTTAAATAATAATATCATTACTCGCAATTATAACATAATTTATAAAGTATGTCAAGAAAAAATGCAAATTTTACATAATATGTAAAAAATACCATCACAGAACTTAAAGAAATATCATCAATCAAAGGAAAATGTCCACCACACTGAAACGGTTGACTTTTTAGAGAAAAAAGGCGAACACGTGTCTAAAAAACGGGAGTTTATCGATTTCGGGTAAAAAATTGCGACAACAAGGCTGAATACACATAAAACAGACACGTGGTTGGCAAAAATGGCAAAAATAGTGATTTGACAAGCTTTCGCAAAAGAATGCACCAACTGACAAATTAAATAACAGCAACGCATATCCGCTATTTATCAGTGCGAAAAGTGAGTCGTAGAGCAAAAGACTAAATTGTAAATTTTTTATAAAGTTTGTTTTGTAAATAATTATGTATTTTTCTAATAATTGCACCTTCTGCTATTCACCAAACATCCCGTCGTTTATAGGCTTAGAGACTTTTTGCCTTGGCATTTAGCTTCCTTTCATTATTCCTTTTATTATATTTTAATTTATTAAATAATTATGTATTTAATATTTTTGTCTTGAATTTTCCACTTTAGTGTGTTACAATACTAACGTATGTTCACTCTTATATTATACACGTGAATTTATAGAAAGGCATAAAATACAATGAACAGAAAAACAATGACAAGGACAACTACAATTCTTGTGGCGATCGTTTTGCTTGCTGCAACGCTATTTGCACTTGCAACTCCTGTTTTTGGTAGCGAGGAGGTTTATAAAGCCCCTTATGTTAAGCAGCTGCTTGATGGAGTAAAGATTGACAAGAGCCAATACTATGATGGCACAGTTGTTCAAAAACTCCCTTCTAATGTTAAGGATGATGACGATATCTCAGTTATCGTTACTCTTGACACCCCAACACTTCTTGACCTTTATAATGTGTCTAACAAGGAGCTCTCATTTGCAGAGTTTGTCCTAACTGACGAGGCAAAGGTGCTTGAGGCAAAAATGAATGCAAAGAAGGAGGAAATAATTGCGTCTCTTGATAAGACTGACATTGAATTTAAGGTAACAGGCGTAGATTACTCCGTTTTGCTAAACGGCTTTGAAATCGTTATCAAGGCTGGTGATTTTAAGGACGTATGCAAGACCTTCGGTAACAAGGCAGGTGCTATTGTTAGTGAGGTTTATAAGGTCGCAGAAACTCAGCTTGTAGAGAACACCGTTAATGTGTATGAAACAGGTATTTTTAATAGCTCAGGCTTTAAATATGATGGTTCGGGGATGGTTGTTGCCGTTCTTGATACAGGTCTTGACTATACACATAGTGCGTTCTCGGTTGATAACTTTACCTCTACAAAGCTAGGCTTGACAAGAGATATGGTTGCGAGCAGCCTTGCAATGACAAAGGCTCAATCTATGGTAAACGGCCTTGACGTAGGAGACGTTTATATTAATGATAAGGTTCCATTTTCATTCGACTATGCTGATATGGATGCTGACGTTTACTCACTACATAACAATCACGGAACACACGTATCCGGTGTTATTGTTGGTAAGGACGATGTAATTACAGGTGTAGCACCAAACGCTCAGCTAGTTTCTATGAAAATCTTCTCAGATATTCAAGATTCTGCTAAGGCATCTTGGATTTTAGATGCACTTGAGGACTGTGTAATCTTAAATGTTGACGTTATCAATATGTCACTTGGTACTGCTTGTGGCTTCAGCCGTGAGACAGACAAGGAGGCTATGACAGGCGTTTACGACAAGATTCGAGAGCAGGGCATTAGCTTGGTAGTTGCTGCATCAAACAGCTTCTCCTCAGCATACGGCTCAGAAAAGAACGGTAACCTGGGTCTTACATCCAATCCGGATACAGCAACAGTTGGCTCACCATCTACATATGAGGGAGCAATGTCCGTTGCATCTATCAATGGTATTAAGACACCATACATTCTATATAATGATCAAATCATCTACTTCATTGAGTCAAACAATGCAGGTGCTGAGGAAAGAGATTTCGTTGAGGACCTTTTGGACGACGGAGTTAATGAAAAGGAATTTGAATATGTCCTAATCCCCGGTGCCGGACGTTCTGCCGACTATACAGGTATGGATGTTACAGGCAAGATTGTTCTTGTAGAGCGTGGCTCTAACACCTTCGAGGAAAAAGCAAGGGTTGCTCAAGAAAAGGGTGCAGTAGGTATCATCATATTTAACAACGTATCAGGTGATATCAAGATGAACGTAGGTACATCGACTCTTGCAGTTTGTTCAATTTCACAAGCAGACGGTAAGGTTCTTGCTTCAGCAGGTTCCGGCAAAATCAAAATCAGCCGTGCACAAAAATCCGGACCATTTATGTCCGACTTCTCATCATGGGGACCATCTCCAACACTCGGCATTAAGCCGGAAATTACAGCTCACGGTGGTAACATTCTTTCAGCTGTAACAGGTAAGGACAAAAACGGTGTTAGTATGTACGATCGCCTTTCAGGTACATCAATGGCTTGTCCAAACATCGCCGGTGTTACAATCCTTCTTCGTCAATATGTAGAAGAAAACTACGACAGAATTATTGGCGACAATGAAACAGACACAAACAAGCGTAATGTAAATATTAACCATATGGTTAACCGCTTAATGATGTCAACAGCAGACGTTGTATTCAACAAGAACGGTCTACCATATGCAGTTAGAAAGCAGGGCGCAGGTCTTGCAAACCTAATTGCATCAACAAAAACAACTGCTTACATCCGTACATACAATAAGGATGGTAGCATAATGGATAAATCCAAGCTTGAAATTGGTGATGATCCACAAAAAACAGGTGTATATACACTTAACTTCTCAGTTGTAAACTTCGGTGATACAGCACTTTCCTATGACCTATCTGCATATGTAATGACAGAGGGTGTTAGCGATGTAAAGACACACCAAGGTCAAACAACAGTAACAGAGGAGGGCTATCTCCTAAACGGTGCTAAGGTAGAGTTTAAGGTTACCTCCGGTGGCACAAAGAACGGTGAATCAGTTACAGTTGATGCCGGTGCAGTCGCAAACATTGAGGTTACAATCACTCTAACCGAGGAAAACAAGAAATATATTGACGAGTCATTTGAAAACGGTATGTACGTTGAGGGCTTTGTTAATCTAACAGCTAAGGCAGGTACAGACGTTGACCTAAGCGTTCCTTATCTTGCTTTCTATGGCACATGGGCACAAGCTCCGCTATTTGATAAGGACTACTTTGAAACAAACGAGGACGAGCTAGACGATACAATCCCAACTCTTGACAAAACACTTCCTGATGCTTATGCATCACGTCCAATCGGTGGTATTTCAGAGGACTACGTAAGCTATCTTGGTTCATATTACTTCCTACAAGATCCAAGCGATAAGATAATCGCCGCAGATAGAGATTATATTGCAATTTCCAACAGAGAGGGCACTATCCACTCAATTAGATTTGTATGGATGGGTATGCTTCGTAACGCAAAGGAAATTAGAATCACAATCACAGACGAGTCAACAGGTGAGGTTGTATACGAAACTGTTGAAAAGGATGTTCGTAAGTCCTATGGCGATGGTGGCTCATATTTATATCCGGCAAACGTAGATATTGAATTTGATGCCGGCGAGTACAATCTCAAAAACAACACAAAATTCAATGTTAAGCTAGAGGGCTTCCTTGATTACGACGAGGATAACGGAAGCGAAACAAACTTAAAGAATACATTTGAATTCCCACTTGTTACAGACTTTGAGGCTCCTGCAATCACAGGTGCAGAATTCTATACAGAATATGACAAGGAATTAAAGAAGGATCGCCTATTTGTAAGAATGGCAATCTTTGATAACCACTATTCAATGGCAGCACAAATCGGCTATGTTGATAAGACTAACACATTTGTAGCCTTTGATAGATATATGACTCCTATCTATTCTGAAAAGAATGATACAAACTACCTCGAGGTAGAATTGACAGATTTCATTTATGAAATAAAGAATAATGCTGTCAACAAAAATGCTATCGTTGTCGCATGCTATGACTACGCATTAAACGATGCTACATACGAAATTGGTCTACCTGATGAGTTTACAAGCTTCTATTTTGAAGAAACAAATATCACACTTAGTCCTAATCAGCTCTACAATCTTGAGCCACTTATCTATCCGGATACAGAGTGGGGCGAGTTCCTTGAATACAAATCAATGAAGTCAAGCGTTGCAACAGTAGTAAACAACAAGCTAGTTGCAATAGGCTCAGGTAAGACAGTAGTTTATGTAACTGATCCAAAGACAGGCGATCAGGTTGTGCTTAATGTAACAGTACTTGCTGAGGGTGACGAGGGCTACGAGTATTACGATAAGCCGGTTGCTGATATGTTCAAGCTTACAAGCTACGAAACAATAAAGGCATTCTTTATGGTTGATAGCTCGGAAAGAGATATTGGTGCAGACGGAGACGTTACGGTATTCTCGGGCAATAGCTATTTCCTATCAATGTATCCATCAGAGTCTGTAAGACTAAGCTATAAGCTTGATTCCTACCTACCTAACACAACAGTAGTATTTGAGTCAAGTGATGAAAGCATTGTAACAATTGACCAAACAGGCACAATAGTAGCTAAGGCAGAGGGCTATTCCTCAGTAACAGTTAGCGTACTACTTGATGGTAAATCAACATATTATTCACAAACAGTTTCAATCGAGGTTAAGGATCCATTTGTAACAACATCACCATCACTTACACACTATTATGGTAATGGTGGCACAGTAGAAATTCCGGAAACACTTCTACTCACAGAAATCGGACAATTTGCATTCTCTAACTTTGAGTATGTTCCAAAAGAGCCTTGGGAGCTCGATCCGGATGATCCAAGCACATCTAAGCTTTGGTTCATTGGTGATAATACCATTAAAAAGGTAATCATTCCGGAGGGCGTTAAGAAAATTAACCAATACGCATTTGCAAATCTAACAGCACTTGAGGAGGTTGTTCTTCCTTCAACGCTTGAGGCTATCGAGTACGGTGCATTCTATGGCTGTACAAGCCTAAAGACCGTTAAGGGCATTGAAAATGTAATGCTCATTAACCAAGAGGCATTTGCAAACTGTGATTTAAGAGGCGAATTAAAGCTAGATAACGCTTGTGCTATCGGTAACAACGCATTTGCACAAAACGGACAATGGATTGATACAAACGGAGATAAGGTAACTGATACATTAAAGGGCGGACTTACATCTGTTGTTCTTTCCGACAAGCTACAATCAATCGGCGCTTATGCCTTTGCAAACAACAACGCACTTGAAAATGTAGAGGTTAAGGCATCACAGGTTAAATACGGACCATATGTATTTAGTGGCTGTAAAGCACTCACAACAATAGAAATGAATACAAGCGTTATCCCAGAGGGCGCATTCTATGGCTGTGATAATCTAACAAACGTAGTTATTGGTAAGGATGTAAGCTTTATCGATAAATACGCATTTGCAAAAACAAAAATAGCTGAGTTTAATTTAGCTGAGGGCAACACTACATACAAGCTTTCAGCAAATAAGGACTATATCCTATCAGCAGATGGTAAGACACTTATTTCAGTAGCGCCAACAAAGACAGGCGAATTTCTTCTAAATGATTCAAATGTTACAACAGTAGGCAAGGGTGCATTCGCATACAATTCACAAATTACATCAGTATCTATTCCAAGCGTAACAGTAGTTGAGGACAACGCGTTTGAGGCTTGTACAAAGCTCGAGAACGTAACGCTCGGCACACTTACAAAAATAGGTGCATATGCATTCTTCGGAACAGCAATAGATACGCTTCCTTCTTTTAATAATATAGAAGAAATCGGAGCTTATGCTTTTGCCGCAACAGATATTAAAGAGGTTATAATCCCGGCTAATATGATTGTTGGTGAGGGTGCATTCTGCGAATGTAGATATATTGAAACAGTAGTGATTGGCGATGGTGCTAAGCTCGGTATGGGTGCATTTATGCTCTCAAGAGATAACAACTCAGAGCTTGTGCTTGACACATCCTACACAAATCAAAAGGTATACTACTACAAGTATCTATCAAATCTAACAAGCTTAACAATCGGCAACAATGTCGTAGTTGGCAATAGCGCATTTATGGGTGCTGCCGCTCTTGAAACAGTTACTATGGGTGAGGGCATTCGTCTTGGCGACCAAGCATTCTTCAATGCTCCAAGCCTTAAAACAATCGATCTTTCAAAGGTAATTTCAATTGGCGAAAAAGCATTCAGTGCAGATATTCTTTATACATATGCTGACTCAAATGCCAATACACCTGCAATCGATTCTGAGGGCTACTACATCTATCACTATTATGCAGCTCCATTAATAAGCATTGACTTGTCTAGCCTTGAATATCTTGGCAAGGAAGCATTCTATCAAAGTCAGTCATTAACAAGTGTTACCCTTGGAAACA
This sequence comes from Clostridia bacterium, assembly GCA_017624905.1. Lineage (GTDB taxonomy): Bacteria > Bacillota > Clostridia > Oscillospirales > CAG-272 > RGIG2000. The sequence continues at coordinate 25,910 of JAGAMD010000035.1, forward strand.
AGCTAAAGGAAATTCCTGAAAATGCATTTATGAGCTGTACTGAGCTTATTAGTATCAATCTTGGCAATGTAGAAAAGATTGGCTTACAAGCATTTGCAGAAACACCACTTATAATAATCGACCTTTCATCCTGTAAGGAAATTGGCAACTATGCATTTATCAATTGTAAAAATCTTCTTTCAGTAACACTTTGTGAAAACGGCTCAGTTATCGGCGAGGGTGCGTTTGCATATAGTGAAAAGCTAGTAAATGTAACAAATCTAAACAAGGTTGAAAAGATTAATGCGTATGCATTTGCTTATTCAGCACTCAATCGTGCAGACCTTTCATCCTGCGTGGAAATTGGCGATTTTGCATTTATCAAGGAAGATATGCCACTTGATTACTTCGAGCTAACACTTGGAGATAAGTTGGTTACACTTGGAGATAACCCATTTGCAATGTGTAAGCTAAAGCCATTTAGCAAGGAAGAAAATGTTGAGTTCAATGGTGAAATCGTAGAAACAAAGACAATTTATTCCTTCAATATCAGCGATACAGTTCTAGTAATTGACGGCTCACTCTACTGCAAGGTTCCTCTAGGACTTGAGCTAATTACCTTTGCGGGTGAAGAGAGAGACAATGTATATGTAGCTGAGGATACAGTAAGAATCACAGCTATGGCATTTGCAGGAACAGATATAGTTAAGGTAAACCTTCCATATAGCCTAAAGGCTATCGGTCATAAAGCATTCTTTGAATGTAACAGCCTAAGAGTAGTTGTATTCTCAAGCTATGAGGCTCCAATCCTTGAGGAGGAATTTGACAGCTCATATTATGAGTCCTTTGAAAATCTTCCTGCAACAGGTAAATATGAGTTTACAGACTATGAGGGCAACGTAATTGTTCTTGATGGATTAGGAGTAGTTCCTTATTATATGTGGAATATTTCCGACGGCAAATATTCAAACGTATATTACGGTGCTAACTTCGTAAATCAAATCGGTCATGGCAAGCCAAACTTAGTTATGGTTAAGCCTGTAAACGGTCTATATTACGACACCTTTATCTACTCTCAATACTTCTCAGTAGTTGACCAAGGTAAAGAGGTTGAGGACCCAACAACTCTAGCTGCAATCGAGGCTATAAAGCAACTACCTGAAAAGATTAAGCTTGCTGATGAAGCTCTGGTTATAGCAGCAAGAGAGGCGTATGACAAGATTGCAAACGCATCACAACGTGGACTTGTTGCAAGCTACTATTCAACACTTGTTTCAGCAGAAAACAGAATAGCAGCTCTAAAGAGCCAAAGCTCAACACCTAGTGTTCCGGAAACACCGGATGAGCCGGAGGTTCCGGATACTCCAAATACAGATACAAGCACTGATACAGACACAGATAACCAAGAAGCACCAAAGAAAAACAATACAGGATTTATAGTTGCTATTGTAATTCTTTCAGTTCTTTTTGTTGGTTCAACTGCAGCAGCAGTTACATTTGCTGTATTGTTTATCCTTAAGGCTACAAAAAAACCAAAGGTACAAGACGAAACAAAGAAATAATAAACAAAAACTTCTTTTATGGGCTGTGAGCTCCACAGCTCATAAAGGAAATAAGAAAGGACAGAAATGATGAACAAGAAAATTAAATATTTAATTATAACTTGCGCTCTAGTTCTTTTGTGCTTGTTTATTTCCTCATGCTCAATAAGGGATGTTTATGGTGAGTATGACGAGGATGGCTATACTGTGTCAGTAAAATTCGATGCAAACGGCAGTTATTTTGGAAGCTCGGGTAACCTTTATGCAACAGATACCTATTCCATTTCCAACCTAAAGGTAAACGCAAATGGAATGAAGGAGCTTTATATAGTTAAACCGGAAGATTCTGCTCGTGGCGAGGAAAACAAGCTCGAAATCGAACGTGCAGCTATGGCTGGCTACTTCTTTGCAGGCTGGTATTCAGAAAAGACAGAGGCAAAGGATGAAAACGGCAACACATTAAAGGACGACAAGGGAAATACAGTATATAATTATGCAGGCTATTGGGATTTTTCAAAGCCACTTGAAATAAATCCCGATCCAAACGAGCCATATACCTCCGAAAAGCCTGTAATGACATTATACGCAGCTTGGGTAAGACAACCAACTGTTGAAATTTACGACATTGTAGACGGTGAGGAAAAGCTAGTTGCTACCTATGAGATAAAAAATGCAACACTTGAGGGCAACAATGTAATTACTCTACCGGGTTGGAACCAAGCAAAGCAAAAATATGAATTTGGTACTCTTGTTGACGCAATTCTTTACAAGGCAGAGGGCGGAACAACAGAGAAGTATCCTTGGGCAACAGGTACATTTAACAAAAATGCAGATGGCTTAATCGTTTCAACAAAATTGTTTGATGGCTTGTGCCTAGATAGCGAAAGACAAAATAAGCTAGAGGGAGGTAGCTATGTTCATCCATTTATCTATGATGACGACACAGCTACAATGAGCAACCCAAATCTTAAGCTATACATAGATAGCACCACTAAGGATGGAGAATGGTATAGAATTTACAACGCTAAGGAATTCATTAGCGAGGCAAGTCGTGATTGTAAATTCGAGCTTATGCAGGACATTGAATTTACTGCAATTCAAGCATGGCCAAACGTTCTTAGAAACAATGATTTTGAAGGTACAATTCTAGGTAACGGACACAAAATCAGCGGAATTACAATTAATAGCACAACAGGCGCTAACTTTGGTATGTTCAAATCCGTTAAAAAGGATGCGGTTATAAAGGACGTAACCTTTGAAAACGTAACTGCAACAATCAAGAGCGTTTATGTTAAGCCGGGCGCAAGATATGCTTTATTTGCAGCAAGAGTTGAAGAGGGCTTCAAGCTCGACAATGTTAGCTTTAATAATGCAACCTTGCAAATTTATGCAAGTTCAAGCTCAATAGTTACAGCGGACTATGAGGTAGGCTTATTCTGTGCAGAGGGTTATAGCACAAGCATCGGTGCTGACCTTACACAGCTTAACTATAAGGTTATAACTGAGCAAACAGATGTTTTCGTTCTAAATATAACCGTAGATGCTGACCACAACAGACTACTACTTGAGTTTTTACCCAAGGAGTAAAATTAAATTAGCTTATTAAAAAACATACATACAAAAGGAGAAACACAAAATGAAAAAGAGAATTTTAGCATTTGTACTTAGCGTAATTATGTGCTTAGGTACAATATCACTTCTCTCAAGCTGTGGCGGTGGTGGAAACACAGACACAAGCAGTGGTAACACCAACACAAACACCGGCACAAGCACAACACAAAAGGCAGACGCTTTTATCATTATGTCTGATGACTTTGACGGAGTATTTAATCCATTCTTCTCAACAACATCAGCAGACGGTACAATCGTTTCCATGACACAAATCGGAATGCTATCATCAGAGTATGTTGACGGCGTTGTTAAGGTTGCATATGGTGAGGACCATTCAACAGTAACAAAGGATTTCCAAATTTCAGAGTACGACGCAGTAAATGACCAAACAATTTACACATTCGTACTAAAGAATGGCATCAAATTTTCTGATGGTCAACCTCTAACAATGGAAGACGTATTCTTCAACCTATACGTTTACCTAGATCCATCCTACACAGGCTCATCAACAATGTATTCAACAGACATTAAGGGCCTTGAGGAGTACAGAACTCAACAAAAGACATCCGGCGGTGTAAGCCAAGATGAAATTATCACAGACCAAGCTAACCAAAGAGCACAAGCCCGTATCAACGAGCTTATTAACCTCTTTACAAGCATCGGTAAGACAGCTAACGCAGGCGTATATGAAACAACATACGAAAAGATGGTAGCTGCTATCCAAACAAAGGTTCTTTCAAACGGCTATAAGACAGCAGTAAGCGGTGGCGGTACAAACGCACAGCTTCTTAAGGACTACGAATATGCTCTAAAGCTCTTTAAGGAAGAGCTAGGCGATGACTATGTAGCAGCTCAAAGCGCATATAGTGAGGCTGAGCCATACAAGTCAAACGACTTCTTCAAGGACGAGGTTGCTCGTTTTATGTACCACGAGGGCTTTGTAACAATTAAGTGGGGCAAAAAGGAAGTTAACGGCAAGGAAACAGACGACAAGAGCGTTATCGTTAGCATAACACCTAACTACAACCAAGACGTAGTTAATTCAAAGGAAGCTGCTATTGATTATGTTTATAACTCAAAAATCAATACAGAGCTTCACATTATTCTTTCAGCATGGGCAACAGCAGCACAGCTCCAAACAGAGTATGCAGCTGAGGCAAAGGGTGTAATTCTTTCTGAAAACAAGAGAGAGGACGGCACACTTCTATACGACCACATCGAGGGTATCGTTTCACTCGGTCACCACACAGACCTAACAACAATCACAGTAAACGGCACAGAGTACAAAATCGCAAAGGAGCACAATGCAGATGGTACTCCAAAGAATGCCGATGAGTACGATGTACTACAAATTACAATCGACGGACAAGACCCTAAGGCACAATGGAACTTTGCGTTCACAGTAGCTCCACAGCACTACTATGGCGATGCTTCTTACCCGGTTGACCTCGCTAACAATAAGTTCGGTGTAAGCTACTCAGACTTTAAGTTTATGACAAACGTAATCCAAGCATCAAACAAGACAAACGTTCCTGTAGGTGCAGGTGCTTATAAGGCAACAGATAAATCAAACAACGACAATCCAAGCGGTGTTGGCTTCTACTCAAACAACACAGTTTATTTCAAGGCTAACAACAACTTTGAAACAGTTGGTGCAAACATTCAAAACGCAAAAATCCAAAAGATTCAATACAAGGCACTTCCTGCAGCAGATGCTATTACACTTCTAAAGCAAGGCGAGGTACACTATGTATCTCCACAATTAACACAAGAAAACTATGACAAGCTCGTTGAACTAAGAAACGGCGGCGGATATAACTTCCTACTTACAGACCAACTTGGTTACGGTTATATCGGTATCAACGCATCTAAGGTTCAAAGCCTAGAGCTACGTCAAGCTATTATGTGTGCTATGAACACAGCAACCTCACTAAACTACTACCGTCCGGGTACAGCTAGCCAAATCTATTGGCCAATGTCAACAGTAAGCTGGGCATATCCAAGAAACCCTGATGGTTCACTTGACAATGATAACGGTAAGGACTATCCATACATCGGTAACTGGTCAGTTGACGCAAACGGCAACGGCATTTACGATGGTGAAGAGGCTGCAAGAACAAAGATTCAAGACCTTATGGACGCAGCAGGCGTTTCAGCAGGTGATAAGGATCTAACACTTGAATTCACAATCGCCGGTGCAACAACAGACCACCCAACCTTCCAAACATTTATTGACGCTGCTAAGCTTCTTAACAGCATGGGTTGGAGCGTAACAGTTGTTCCGGATGCAACAGCACTTTCTAAGCTATCAAGCGGTGGTCTTACAGTTTGGGCAGCTGCTTGGGGCTCAACACTTGACCCTGATATGTATCAGGTTTACCACAAGAACTCAACAGCATCAAGCACAAGAGCTTGGGGCTACTCATACCTAAGAACAGAGGGCGGCACACAAGAGGCTATTCTTGACGCACTTAGCGAAAAAATCGACGAGGCAAGAGAAACTCTTGACCAAGACGAGCGTGCAGCTATCTACAAGGAAGCACTTGGCTACCTACTCGAGCTTGCAGTAGAGCTTCCTGTATATCAAAGAAGCGTAGTTTACGCATACAATTCTGACGTAATTGATTCATCATCATTACCACAAGAATCAAACCCATACTCATCACCTCTTGACAGAATTTGGGAACTAGAATTTAAAGACTAATTTGGAGTGATACAATGTTTAAATATATACTAAAAAGAATAGGCATATCGATTCTTCTATTAGTAGCTGTATCTCTTATCATATACTTCATTCTTCGTTTGATGCCCGTAGACTTTGTAACAATGAACTCAAACCTACAAAGTAATCCGGAGCAGGCAGAAATGCACAGAGAGGCATTGGGACTTGATGACAATAGCTTTTGGGGAATAATCAAGGGCTATGGCAAATGGGTTGGCTCATTATTTGAAAAGGATGCTGAAACAGGACATATTTCTCTTGGTCAAACCTTCTCGGGAAGTAAGTCAGTAGCTCAGCTCCTGGTTCAAGGTATTCCATATTCATTTATAGTTGCAGCAGTTGCAACAGTATTTGAGTTTTTGATTGCAATTCCTTTAGGAATTACAGCGGCAACTCACCAATACTCATTCAGAGATTACTTCATTACAGTTCTTGTAATGATAGGTATCTCTCTCCCATCCTTCTTCTTTGCAAACATTTTCAAAACAGTTTTCGCCGAAGCACTTGGCTGGTTCCCGGTATCGGGAGCCGGCACCTTCAGGCACTATGTATTGCCAATATTTACAATATCGGTGCTGAGTCTGGGCGGACGAATGAGAATGACAAGAACCAATATGCTCGAGGTATTAAACTCCGACTATATACGTACAGCGAGAGCAAAGGGACTTAGTGAAAACAAGGTTATAAATAAACACGCATTTAGAAATACACTTATTCCTCTTGTTACAACACTTGCAGGACTTTTACCATCACTGTTCTCGGGAGCTATTATTACCGAGCAAATATTTGGCTTACCTGGTATAGGAAAAATGGCACTTGAATACACCAACGAGGGAGATATTCCATTTATTATGGGATATAATATGTTCCTCGCAACCTTGAGCGTTGTTGGAATACTACTAGCAGACATTATGTATGCAGTAGTTGACCCACGTGTTAAGCTTAAGTAGGAGGTGTAGATATGAAAAAGAGAAATAAAAACACGGTTTTCCTATCTGCACACTCAACCGATGTTGCAGGATGCTATAATACAACTACTGAAAAAATCCAAAGAGAAAAATATGATGAGGTAGTAAAAGACGACTTTGTCGACAATACCCCACTTGACAAAAATCTAAAGCTAATGTCACCAACCAGAATGGTATTAAGACGCTTTTTCCGTTCAAAGCTTAGTGTTATTGGCTTAGTAATGGTAATAGGACTATTCCTATTTTCATTTGTTGGTCCATATATTTATCACGCACTTGTTCCTGCTACGGGCGTTTTAGGCAACGATACAGTAGCCGGATGGCAACAGGCAGACAAGGACAAGAGTGGTAAGTGGGTGCTTGTAGAAAGTGAATACGAATACATAGCAGAAAATGGACAAAAATACATAATCAAGCAAACACTTCATAAGCATCAAGAGGACAATACTGAGGCAGGTATTTCAAAATTACATCCACTCGGTACAGATTTTGATGGCTATGATAACCTAACAAAGCTTATGTATGGTGGTCGTGTATCACTTATAGTAAGCTTCTTAGCGGTGTTCCTAATTACAGTTTTTGGTGTTATTTTAGGTGGTATCGCAGGTTACTTTGGCGGTGTTATTGATAACATAATAATGAGAATATGCGACGTGCTTACTTGTTTGCCCGGTATTCCAATTATGCTTATCGTTGGTGCATCTCTTAACGCACTTGCATCTCCGGACCCTGTTACCAAGATGTCGGTAATTGAGCACAGCGATAAAATCTATATTCTTATGATATTCCTATCCTGCATTTCATGGCCGGGAACAGCTCGTTTGGTAAGAGGTCAAATTCTTTCCTTACGTGAGCAAGAATATATGGTTGCAGCTGAGGCTATGGGCTATTCAACCTTCCGTAAAATCTTTAAGCACCTAATTCCAAATGTAATGCCACAGCTAATTGTACAAATGACGCTTGGTCTTGGCTCAATGATTATTTATGAGTCATCACTATCATACCTCGGCTTTGGTGTTCAACCACCGGAAACCGCTTGGGGTACAATAGTAAACGTATTCAGCAATAACTCATTTGACAAGATTTTGGCTAACCCACTTGTTTGGGTACCGGCTGGTCTTTGTATTATTATTGCGGTTCTTGGCTTTAACTTTGTTGGCGACGGCTTGCGCGATGCGCTTGACCCTAAATCTAGGAGGTAAGGAAAATGGCAGAAAAGAAAACAAATTCCTACCTAACCGGCAGAGAAATAAAGAAAATTGCAAGAGAAAATGCAAAGGTTATGCGCCGTCTTGAAAAATACAAGAAGCGTAAAGCTCCAGAGAGCGAATTTACAACACAAATGAAAAACGAGGATAATATCCTCGAAATTGAAGACTTGAATACATATTTCTTTACCGATCAAGGCGTAGTAAAGGCAGTAAATGGCGTATCCTTTGATATTCCAAAGAATACAACCGTTGGTGTCGTTGGTGAGTCCGGTTGCGGTAAGAGTGTAACAAGTATGTCAATTATGCGTCTTTTACAAGGTCCAACAGGTCAAATATACTCAGGTGATATTCGTTTCACCTCAAAGGACTACATAAGAGATAGCAAGGGTAAGCCAAAGAAATTCATCGAAAAGGATGAAAATGGCAATATAATAAGCGAGGAATATAGAACTGAGGAAAAGGTTTACGATATTGCAAAGATGCCAATGCGTGAAATTCACCGTATTCGTGGTAAGCAAATCGCTATGATTTTCCAAGAGCCTATGACCTCACTTAACCCAATATTTACAATTGGTCAACAGCTTGATGAGGTAACATTTATTCACGTTCCGGGTGCAACCAAGGAGCAAGCAAAGGCTAAATCTCTTGAAATGCTCAACCTAGTTGGCATTGCTATGCCTGAACGCGTGTATAAATCTTATCCACACGAGCTATCAGGTGGTATGCGTCAGCGTGTTATGATTTCAATGGCACTTGCTTGTAACCCTCGTCTAATTATTGCCGACGAGCCAACAACAGCCCTTGACGTTACAATTCAGGCGCAAATCCTTGATCTGCTAAATGACCTTAAGACAAAAATTGATGGCTCTATTTTGCTTATTACTCACGACCTCGGTATTATTGCTGAAATGGCTGACTACGTGGTTGTAATGTATGCCGGTAGAGTAATCGAAAAGGGAACAGCAAAGGAGATTTTCCATAATCCATTGCACCCATATACAAAGGGACTTCAAAAGTCCAAGCCTACACTTAACACAAACGACGAATCCCTCTTTAATATTCCGGGTAACGTTCCTAACCCAATCAATATGCCACTTACTTGCTATTTCAAGGAAAGATGCAGTGAGTGTACAAAGAAATGCTCAGGACTTTATCCAAGAATGAAGCAGGTTAGTCCGACACACTTTGTTGCGTGTCATTTGTATGAAGACATTAACAAGGAGGATACAAGCAGAAAATGGCTGACGAAAGAATAATAGAAAATGAAGCTTTAGAAAATGCTACCTCCGAAAACGTTCAATACGATGACAACTACGAGCAAGAAAAGTTTTTAAAGAAACGTGCCGAGCAAATCGAGCTCGACAAGAATAAGCCTTTTGATCCCGAAGCTTTACTTGAGGTTAGACACCTAAGAAAAAGCTTTCCAATCAAGAAAAATATGTTTGGTAAGGTTCTACAAGAGCTTGTTGCAGTTGATGATGTTTCATTCACGCTAAAAAAGGGAGAAACACTCGGTATTGTTGGTGAGAGTGGCTGTGGTAAAACCACAATGGGAAGAACTATTTTGAAGCTTCACCCATCAAATGGTGGACAAATCATTTTTGATGGCAAGGATATAACAAACTATAAGCCTTCACAAATGAGAGACATCCGTCGCGAAATGCAAATTATTTTCCAAGACCCATATTCATCACTACCACCACGTAGCACAGTAGGTGGCATCCTTTCCGAGCCTGTTGAGGTGCATAAAATTGTACCAAAGTCTCAGAGAAGAGAATATGTTCTTGAGCTTATGGACAAATGTGGACTTCGTGATTATTATTACGAAAGATACCCACACGAGTTCTCAGGTGGTCAGCGTCAAAGAATTTGTATAGCAAGAGCTTTATCTGTAAATCCTAAGCTTGTTGTTTGTGACGAGCCGGTTTCAGCTCTTGACGTTTCAATTCAAGCGCAGATTATAAACCTACTTAAAAATTTACAAGAGTCAATGGGACTTACATATCTCTTTATTTCACACGACTTGTCAGTTGTAAAGTTTATCTCTGACAAAATAGGAGTTATGTATCTTGGCTCAATGATGGAGTTTGGTAGAAAGGAAGACATCTTTTCTAATCCACTGCACCCATATACAAAGGCTCTTTTCTCAGCTATTCCTAATCCAAATCCGGATGAGAAGATGAACCGTATACCATTAACAGGCGATATTCCATCACCTGCTAACCCACCAAAGGGATGTAGATTCCATACACGTTGTCCTTACGCAAAGGAAATATGCAAGCACGTAGTGCCTGAATACAAGGAATACGAAAACGGACACTTTGCTGCTTGTCACTTAATCTAAAGAGGTAAAAATGAGCGATAAGAAGAAAAAGAAAAGGACAAAAACTCAATATTATGACGATGGCAGAACAATTGCCGATATGTCAGGTATTAATGGAAGAAAAGAATTCCACACCGATGACAACAATTTTGTTCGCCCACGTTCAACCTTAAAGGATATGTTCAAGACATATATAAAAACTGTTAAAAGTATGCTTGTGCCTATGTTTATAACATTGGGTGCTTTGACAGTAGTCTTTTTCCTTGCTTATCTCATTTTAGGTGGCTTTAGTCAATAAAATTCTCTTAAAACCTTTTGTAAAAAAGAAGAGTAAGCCTTTTGGCTTACTCTTTTTTTGTTTATTTGCGACACAGAGTCGCGTAAATTATGATTTTATCTCTTCAATTGATACAACTCTTAGCACTTTAGCATCAACTACAAATTTAATCTCGTATTTATCAAAGAAAAATCCGTAAATTCGAGATGGATCATCAATATATGATGGTCGAGGATCGTTTTCAAGAACATTTACAAGGCAACGGTAAAGGTCATATGAAAGTGTATATTTTAGTTCGTTTGGTATTTCTACATCTAAAATAAAGTCCTCAAGCTCATCAGTAAATCCACCACTTGCCTCCGGTATAGAGTCAGCAAACGGTAAATAAGGCTTTATATCATAAACAGGTGAGGAGTCCATCATATCAGCACCGGATAGCTTTAATACATAGCCATATTTTTCAGTTTTTTCAATTCCATTAAGCCTCAAAACAGAAAGCCCAAGAGAATTCGGGCGATAGGGAGAACGAGAGGCAAATACACCAACTCGCTTGTTGCCGCCTAATCTTGGCGGACGTACTGTTGGCGAAAACTCTTCGTATTTTGCTTCGCTAAATCCCCAAATCACCCACACGTGTGAGTACTTTTCAAGACCGATAAGCGATTCCGGGCTTCTGTATTCCTCGTTGAAAATGAGTGTAGCAGAGGAACTGCTTACAACTCCACTTTGTCTCGGTGCTCCAAACTTGGTTGGAAAGCTTGTTTTTAAATATCCTATTTCTTTAATTTCCATAAAATAAATCCTATTCTTTGCGTCAATTCATTTGTGCATTATACCCGGCAAAACAGTGTCCTCTTGCCTTTTCTTTGGCATTTTCTTTTCATCAAGCACGGTTGCGGGTAATATAGCACTTTTCCCAAATGTGTCTTTAATGTCGTTGATTGTTTCACCTAATTTTTTTCTTTTGTCTTGCTTTTCATAGTCGAAAAACATATCCTGTTGTACAGGTGTGTCGGTTGTTTCAATTGCAATTGCAGTTACAGTAAGAGCACGTATTTTAAATACCCAAGGATAATTTTTCTTGAGTAGCTTAATTGCTTCCTTAGATAAAAGTCCCTCGTCCTGCGTCGTAGCTTCAAATTTTGTTTGATAGGAATAGTGAGTGAAGTTTTCATCCTTAACCACTAAGCTAACGCCACCGGCGTGTAGCCCTTCCTTGCGAAGCTTGTAGCCAATATCAAGAGAAAGCGAAACAATAACCTTACTTGCTTCCTCGTCGTTTACTAAATTTTCAATACAGGTAATGCCGTGTCCAACTGATTTTGGTGGCACATAGTAATCCTTGTGTGCAACCTCTGAGTCATCCTCGCCATTAGCAAAAACCCACAGGGAGTGTCCGTTTTTGCCAAATTTTCTTGTGATAAAATCAAGCGGAGCCTTGGCAAGTAAGCCTATTGTAGTAATGCCACAGCTAAGAAGTGCTTGTGTTGTTTGTCTACCACAATAGAGAAGGTCAGAAACAGGCAAGGGCCACACCTTTTCCTTAAAGTTTTCTTTAGATATAACAGTTACAGCATCAGGCTTTTTTAAATCCGAGCCAAGCTTTGCAAAAACTTTGTTAAAGGAAACGCCAATGCTGACCGTAAGACCAAGCTCATCCTTTACCGCTTGTCTTATTTCCTCAGCGATTATTTCACCATCAACACCGCAGTTAGTTACATCAAGCCAACATTCATCAAGACCAAACGGCTCAACATAATCAGTATATCGCTCGTAAATCTTGTGTAGTAGCTTGGAAAATTTAGAGTAATATTCAAAGTGAGGCGGAACAATTATTAAATCAGGGCAAAGATTTTTTGCTTCCCAAAGAGGCATACCGGTTTTAACGCCGACACGCTTTGCCTTTTCACTTTTTGCTAAAATTATGCCGTGCCTTTCCTCCTCGTTGCCACCAACGGCAACAGCCTTGTCTCGTAGCTCGGGGTTTAAAACCATCTCGCACGAGGCATAAAAGCAGTTAGCATCACTGTGTAAAATAACTCTGTGCTTCATTTTCCTTTAAAACCCTCTTGATAGAAAACCACTTGTCGGTATCCTTTTCAAAATAAATTTTCTTTGTTTCCCCGGCAACCATAACAGTAAATTCAATAGGAGCTATTGCAGCAACACTTTTGGGGCAATAGTTTTTCTTATATAAAACCTTGTCAATTAAGAATTTTTCACCATTTACTATAATTGTTTTTGGCTTGAAATTGCCGTCAGCAGTGTAGACAACGCCGACGGCAAGGGGGATGCGAGTATATTTCATTATAACGATTTAATAACCTTAACAGCAACACCCTGTACTTGACAGCTGTCAACTATAATATCCTCCATAGAGGAGTTTTCAGGATGCAGTCTGATTTTCTTAATTGTTGGGTCAGGCATATATCTTTTAAGTGTGCTTTGACCACCTGCAAGTGCAACAACAATGTCGCCCTTACGTGCAGTTTCCTGTTGCTTAATGATAATCATATCGCCATCATCAATTCCAGCCTCAATCATAGAGTCTCCGGATGCAGTCAAAATAAAGAATTTTCCCTTGCCAACAAAGGACTCAGGCAATTTAACATAGCCCTCAATGTATTCCTCCTTTTCGTCAAGAGGACCACAAGGTATACGACCTAGCTTAGCAACTGAAACCATATTTCTTTCTGTTTTAGAAATATACGGCGTTTCAATACCATCCTCTGTACGAGTGATAATACCAACACGCTCCATAATTTCTATATATCTTTGAACAGTGCTTTTGCTAATACCTGTAATAGTAGAAATTTCACGTACAGAAGGGGAGCGAGTATAGTCATCAAAGTACTCCTCAACGCATCTTCTAATCATAATAATTGTGTCAGCACTAACGTTTCTCATAGGTTATCTCCTTTTTGATAAATCAATAAAATATCCAAGTGTGGGACACAAAACATACGCTTTTGGGACACCAAAGCAAAAACATTGGTACAAAAAACGCATTATTTTGGGACATCTTGTCCCATTTAGTATATCACCAAAAAAATAATTTGTCAATAGGAAATATATGAAAATTTTCAAACAGTCGTATTTTTATGACACCAAAGAGCCCATAACATCATTTTTCAAAATGAATAAATGTAAATATTTCCAACAGTACGCACAAACGAAATTTATAGAGCCATAAGGGTAGGAAAATTTGCGTTTGGGAGTGCAGAGCAGTGCTTGTGTACGGAAAGCGAGCAAACGCAGATAGAAAACACAAAAAGAAAAACGCATAAAAATGCGTTTTTCTACCTTAAATTATTTTATTGGGAGCTTTGGTCAAAAGGGAAGTTGTACCCATACGGGAGAAAAGAGCTTCCTTTGTTCTCGTTGTGTTTTTGGTTTCACACCTTTATGGGGCTATATCTTAAATACCTTGTCAACAGGAACAGAAAGCACCACACCTTGTGCCTCGCTCTTTAAACCAAACTCGCTGTTTACACTTTCAAGAATTTGGTTTCTTACACTGTCAGGAGCAAGAATAGCGACAATTTCCTTTTCTTCGTTAAGAATAGTGTTCGCATATGCTGCAACAATATCTGCTTCAGCAAGTCTTGCCTTGATAATAGTACCGCCTGTAGCACCTGCAAATTTAGCTGTTTGCATAACTGCATCTGTATAGCCACGGTTGACGGATATGAGAATTAAGCTGTATTTATATTCACTACTCATTTTGTCGCCATCTCCTTTTAGATAATCGTTGCTGTTTTTCTTGATAATTTCAGCGGAAATTCTGCTAAATGCATTGGTTGGAATAATCATAAACAGACCTTGATAGCCAAGGGTTGTACCAAGGTTTTTGTTAAGATTTGTTGCAATTCTGTTTGCGGTTGATTGGGTAGCAAAGCTAATCATAATATCCTTTTCGGAGCTACCAAGACCGAGAATGTCAAGCATTTCGGAGGGGGCTGTACCCTCGCCGACACATTGATAATGTAAAACAACATCGTTTTCATTTAACGTTTTTATGTATTGACTGCTCTTACCACGCCTGATGATGGAGAGTATCATTACTATACGAGAATCAATTGCCATGTAATGTTTCCTCCATAGTATAAGTTATAATATTAGAGTTATCAACAGCGCTATATTTCTTTGAGATATCGTTGTAGTAAACCATACCATCATCAATTTGCTCAATCTCACGGTGGATTCTCTTTAAGCGTCTGTCTTGCTTTGTCTTACCAATCAGTCCAAGAACTTGAATTGTAATAAGTGGAGTCATAGCAATCATAGCAACTATACCGAACGCGTCAGTCATAATCTTTGAGGAAAGATTGGGGTCGCCCGCGTTGATGGCAGAGCATGCACCAATTGCAAAGGGTAAAATAAATGTTGTTGCCATAGGACCCGATGCAACTCCACCGGAGTCGAAAGCAATACCTGTATAAATTGGCGGAACAAAGAATGTAATTACAAGTGGAATAATGTAACCAATGATCAAAACAGGTAAAATAGAAAGACCTGTCAAAATTCTAGTCATAGCAATACCAACAGAAACGGCAACACCTATAGAAAGGGCAAGTCCGATCGACTTTTCGGAGATAGCACCGTTTGTTACCTCGGCAACCTGCTTCTTTAAAGTATGAACGGCAGGCTCGGCAGCTACTACAAAGTAGCCAAGAATCATACCAATAGGTATGAGCAACCACTTCATCCAGCCGGATGCTCCAAGCTCCTCGCCGATTAGTTGACCTGCAGGCATAAAGCCAATGTTAGCACCTGTCAAGAAAAGAACAAGACCGACATATGTATAGACAAATCCAACACAAATTCTCAAAACCTGTATCTTATTAAAACGTCTGCTAATGAGCTGAAATATGATAAACATTCCGACAATTGGCAGAAAGGCAATAGCAACCTCTTCCATATATTTAAAAATACCATCGCGACTAAAGAACTCTAAAAATGCTTCTTTTGTTGTGTAATCAGCAAATTTGGAAGGATCAATGCCACTGTTATTAACATTTGGCTTTCTAATTAGTCCAAGAATAAGTACAGAAAGGATAGGACCAATAGAACAGAGGGAAACAAGACCGAAGGAATCCTGTCCTGAGTTTTTGTCCTTACGCATAGAAGCAATACCGGCACCAAATGCCATAATAAATGGTACGGTAATAGGACCTGTTGTAACTCCGCCGGAGTCAAACGCTGTTGGAATAAAGTCGGTTGTGCCAACCTTGTTGCCTGTTACAAACGGCAATATAGCTAAAATTAGAGCAATGCCGTAAAGAGGCACGAGAATGTAAGCAAGAGGAATTTTCTTTCTTGTTCTAACAAGCGCAACGGCGAGGAAAGCACCAACACCGAGAGCAACGCAAATAACAAGCAGCCACTTGTTTATAAATTCGTTAGTGATTTTTAGGTCTATTTGGTTTGCCAAAACAGTTAAGTCAGGCTCAGCAATAGTGATAAGAAAACCGACACCAAAGCAGACAAGAAGCGGTAAAATCCATCTTTTTGATTTACCTATAAGCACACCCATACCCTCACCAATTGGTTGCATAGAGATGTTAGAGCCTATTGTAAATATGCTCATACCGCCGATAATAAGCAGTGCTCCAAACAGGAACATAACCATAACGCCCGGCAAAATAGGAGCAAGGGAAATTGTAAGAACCAAAACTATTGCACAAATTGGCAAAACAGATGAAAGCGATTCCTTAAGTGAATCCTTAAGTGAGCCAAAAAGCATTCTCATAAATTTCCCTCCTTTTAATATAAATATTAAAACATATGTAAATATTATATCAAACTAACAATAAAAAAGCAATAGAGAAATATAAATAGGAAAAAATTTCTTTAAATATTTAAAGAAAGTTGACACATGAAAAAAGGTGTGCTATAATGATTTATATTTTTTAAAATGAACAATTTTTAAAATAGCAAGGAGAACACAAAAAATGAGCGAAATGAACATAGTATGTCTTGACCTAGAGGGCGTTTTAGTTCCTGAAATTTGGATTGCATTTGCAGAGGCAAGTGGTATTCCTGAGCTTAAGCGCACAACAAGAGACGAGCCAAATTACGACAAGCTAATGGCTTATCGTATAGCTATATTAAAGGAGCACGGTCTTGGACTTAAGGAAATTCAAGAGACTATTGCTAAGATAGATCCAATGCCGGGTGCTAAGGAGTTTCTTGATAAGCTCCGTGCTAAAACACAAGTAATTATAATCAGCGACACATTTACACAATTTGCAAAGCCACTTATGGAAAAGCTTGGTTGGCCAACAATCTTCTGCAACACACTTGAGGTAGCAGACAATGGCGAAATCACCGGCTTTAAAATGAGAGTAGAGAAGTCAAAATACTCAACAGTAAAGGCACTTCAATCCGTCGGCTTTGAAACAATTGCCGCAGGAGATAGCTACAACGACCTCGGTATGATTAACGCAAGTAAGGCAGGCTTCCTCTTTAAGAGCACAGAGCAAATTAAGAAGGATAATCCAAATCTTGGTGCATACGAGGAGTATGACGACTTATATAATGCAATCGTAAACGCACTATAAAGGGCTGTGACATAAAAGGGCATAACCAAAAACAAAAAGCAAAAAGGCGTTGATTTTTCAGTCAGTGCCTTTGTTTTTTGCTATTTAGGGTTGAAAAGCCACGGCTTTTCTTCCTCGGTTGATACTTTTTGTTTTTTATCGGCGACTTTTACCTCTCGACGTACGCAAGTACGCCTTCGGATAAAATTCACCAATTTCTGCACCTTATCTCTTCGCCCAAGGATAGTGACCTAAGGGCATAACCAAAAACAAGAAAAAACGGACACAGGGTGTCCGTTTTTTTATGGTTTATTTTTCGAATTTGTATTCTTTAACGTTTATTGCATTGGGTTTAACCTCGGAAAAAATCCAGCCTCTTCCAATGCTCCATGTTACATCATAGATGTTTTCTATCTTATTGCAATATCTTTCCCATGGATGCTCAATTTTTGATATAGTAGTTGCTCCGCTTGGCATTGAATCCTTATAATCCTTGTCAACTAAATCAGCTTCCTCCTTTGTTAACACACAAGCAAATGAGCAATCAAAAATTTCTATGATTTTTTCCTTTGCTTCTTCAAAGGAATCACAATTTTTGACGCATTCTTGTAAGCTAGCTTTTATAATTGCTTTCGGTATAACGTGCTCATGCGTGAAATTGTTTTCGTTAAATCCCTTTTTCAATGTATAGGAACCATTGCTTTCTTCAAACGCATCTTCAAAAGCTGCTTTGCTCCAATATCTGCATCCCTTGATTTTCGCCTTTTTAAGTTCTTTATCTAATAATTTATAATCAACGCCTTTTTCTAATTCCTTGCGTTCGGTAATAGCCCAGCAAATTCCGTCCAATACCTTTTCTTGTGTGTACTCGGAAAAGCTTCCCTTCAAAATATTAAATACATCCTGTGCAAGGTGTTCTTTATTAAATTTGTTCGCCATAAAAACCTCACATCTGTTATTTTTCAAGAGTTATTAATACAAGCTCCGGTGTACTGCCTTCCCATCGAGGGGAAGGTGTCAACGTAGTTGACGGATGAGGTGCTGTTTAGTTCGTTAATGTTATTAAAACAAGCTCTGGTGTGTTATTAATCCTAAAAGGGAAGATGCTATTGCCAAGCCCTCGGCTAACAACCATAGTTGTTTCATTTTCTATAAAAGCACCACTATCGTACTTTGGGAACTTGCCTTGTCCGGGGGCATATAGTCCACCGACAAAGGGAAGTCTAAACTGCCCACCGTGTGCGTGTCCTGTAAGAACTAAATCGTATTTATGTTCAACATAATAATCAAAGCATTCCGGACGGTGGCTGAGTAAAATATTGTACCCTGTGTCGCTATAATCAAGCTCCTTAAGCAGCTTTTCGACAATGCCCCTTTCAGCATAGCCGTATTTTTCACCCTTTAGTGATTCGGGATCGTGTATTCCATATAAGGTGATTTTTTCGCCATTTCGTTCAACCATAGAGCTTCTGCCATCTAGCACAACAACACCAATCGATTTTAACTCGTTTTCAAATTGCTCATAGCCATCAATTCGCCCCTCGTGGTTGCCTGTAACATAATAGCAGGGCGCAATTTTAATAGCTTCTTTGACAAAATTAAGAGATACCTCAAGGTTGGTATTGCGTGAATCAATTAAATCACCTGTTATAGCGATAATATCAGGCTCACACTCGCTTAGCTTTTTTAAAA
This sequence comes from Clostridia bacterium, assembly GCA_017624905.1. Taxonomy (GTDB): domain Bacteria; phylum Bacillota; class Clostridia; order Oscillospirales; family CAG-272; genus RGIG2000. The sequence continues at coordinate 44,776 of JAGAMD010000035.1, forward strand.
GTCGCTTGTTGTTCTTTCCAAATTCCTCGTTATGTAAGTCTGACACCTGTGCGATTTTAAAACCCTCAAATGAGGAAGGCAAATTGTCGCTTTTTACCTCAAACTTAGACACGTGTATGCTTGTATTCCCCAAAACAACAAACAAAATCATTGACAAGGCTATAAGAAATAAAGTGCCCAAAACCGAAAAAACAATGATTTTCACTCTTTTTGTCATTGATTTTGATCTCCTTTTTAAAATTAAAGCTACCCTTATTATACATTTAAAACGAAATAAAGTCAATAAATAACAGATTTAATGTTGACACAAGGAACAAAGAGGTGGTAAAATAAAGCTAAAGTAATTTTAAGGAGAGAAAAAATGAAAAAATCAGTAAAAGTAATAGCACTTATAATGGTTATTGTTACAGTTGTGAGCTTGTTTGCATCCTGTGGTGTAACTAACACAGCAAATAAAGAGCGTGACGGTATTGTCAGCGAGATAACAAATGGTGTGCTTAATTCACAAGTGAGCTATATTATTGCAAACCATCCAAGAATTTTGTTAATGGCACTAAGACTAAAAATCAAAGGCTATGATGTGAATTTGGGCAATGGCTCTGTAGAAGGCTATAAGGACGGAGAACATTTTTATGCTTATGTTTGCCCCTCAACCCTTAGCGCAATTAGATCAAAGGTAAGTAGAGCGGATCTTGGTATCTGGTTTGGTTCAAACGGATTGTATTCAGTCGGATATGTTGGTAGACTTGGTAGAATCGTTTACTGTGGCACAGAAACCGGTGTAAGAGCCGGTCTTTCAATCCCGGAGGGCTTATGGACACTTGTAGTTTCCAAGCTAGACTTTTTACCAAGAGATATTATTACACTAATAAGCTAAATAAAAACGCACCCAAACGGGTGCGTTTTCATTATACAAAAAAGAAAACAGGCAGAAAGCCTGTTTTCTACATTATATTAGTTTATAGGGAGCACGGAGGAGCAAGCCCCTCCCCCTACAAAAGTGGTTAAAGCTTACTTCGCTTCTTCGTGCTTTTTGGTCTATGCCTGCATATGCGCTTCAACTATCTAGCTACCTCTTCCATTACAAAAGCCTCAAGAATATCGCCTTCCTTAATGTCGTTAAACTTATCAAGTCCAACACCACATTCATATCCGGCAGCAACCTCTTTAGCATCGTCCTTGAAGCGCTTGAGTGATGCAATCTTATCTTCAAATATAACCACACCATCACGGATAATTCTAATCTGTGAGTTACGAGTAATCTTACCATCTTGTACATAAGAACCGGCAATAGTACCAACATTAGGTACTCTGATTGTTTGACGTACCTCAGCGTGACCATTGATAACCTCTTTGTAGGTTGGTGCGAGCATACCCTTCATAGCAGCTTCGATTTCTTCAATTATTTCATAAATAATTCTGTGAGTTCTAATATCAACCTTTTGTCTTTCAGCAGAGTCGATAGCCTTCTTGTCAGGACGAACGTTAAAGCCTACGATAATTGCATTGGATGCAGCAGCAAGCATAACGTCGTTTTCTGTGATACCACCAACAGCTGTATGAATAACATTAATCTTAACCTCTTCATTTGATAGCTTAACAAGTGAAGCCTTAACAGCCTCGCAAGAGCCGCCAACGTCAGCCTTTATAATAATGTTGATTTCCTTAGCACCCTCACTGATTTGAGCAAATAGGTCATCAAGGCTAACCTTAGCATTTGCCTTAAATTCAGCCTCTTTTGCCTTTTCACGTCTTTGCTCAGCAAGTTCTCTTGCCATTCTTTCATCCTTAACAGCATTGAACTCGTCACCTGCAAATGGAACCTCGGATAGACCTGTAATCTCAACAGGAACGCTTGGTCCTGCAACCTTAAGGGCTTTTCCGTTGTGGTCAGTCATTGCTCTTACGTGACCAACAGCGTTACCGGCAATAACAACATCACCGGCGTGTAGTGTACCATTTTGAACGAGAAGAGTAGCAACAGGTCCACGTCCCTTGTCAAGCTTAGCCTCAATTACAAGACCCTTAGCTAGACGGTCCGGGTTAGCCTTTAGTTCCTTAACCTCGGCAATAAGAAGAACACTTTCAAGTAGGTCGTCAATACCCATTCTTGTGTGAGCGGAAACAGGAATACACATAACATCACCGCCCCATTCCTCAGGAACTAAGTCGTATTGAGTTAGCTCTTGACGAATATTGTCCGGATTAGCAGTTGGCTTATCCATTTTGTTAATAGCGACAACGATATCAACACCGGCAGCCTTTGCGTGGTTGATAGCCTCAACTGTTTGTGGCATAATGCCGTCATCAGCTGCAACAACGATAATAGCAATATCAGTTGCCATAGCACCACGTAAACGCATAGCGGTAAATGCCTCGTGGCCGGGAGTGTCAAGGAATGTAAGGTCCTTGCCGTTAATGTTTACTCTGTAAGCACCAATGTGCTGAGTAATACCACCTGCTTCACCGGTTGTAACATTTGTGTGTCTGATTGCGTCAAGAAGAGAAGTCTTACCGTGGTCAACGTGACCCATTACGCAGACAACAGGAGCACGTTCAATAAGTGATTCCGGTGCGTCGGTTTCTTCCTCAAATAGCTTTTCCTCGATTGTAACAACAACCTCTTTTGTAACCTTAACGCCAAGCTCGTCAGCGATAAGATAAGCTGTATCGTAGTCAACAACCTCGTTTACGGTTGCCATAACGCCCATCATAAAGAGCTTCTTAACAACCTCGTTTGCGTTAACCTTAAGTCTTGTAGCTAGCTCACCAACAGAGATTTCATCAGGAACGGTAATTGAAAGCTGAGTATTCTTAGCCTTTTCAAATACCTCACGCTTGATTTTTTCCATAGCCAAGCGCTCTTTTTCCTTCTTAGAGTTAACATCCTTGTTGTTTTGCTTCTTTAGCTTTTGCTTAGATGAGCCTTGGCTAAAGTGTCCGTAGCTTGTCTCGTATGAGTCGTGCTTTTCATCATATTTAGAAAGGTCTACATTTGATGTTCTTGTGTCAACAACACGAGTAGCACCTGTCTTTGTCTTAATTTCAATAATATTTGATTCAGGCTTCTTTTGCTTTGGAGTAACATTGTAGCGTCTTTCGCCACCGTCCTTGTCAAATCCATCAAATCCACCCTTGTTGAATCCGCCCTTATTAAAGCCACCCTTGTCGCCCTTATTAAAGCCACTCTTTGGTTGTGGTTGTTGTGGAGCAGGTCTTGTAAATCCGTCCTTACCAATTCTTTCACCCTTGTCAAAGCTCTTAATAAAGCTGCTTTGCTGTGAGCCTTGTGGTTGTTGCTGCGGCTTTTCAAACGGCTTCTTGTTATCACGGTTGAACTTTTCGTTCTTATCAAAGCCTTGCTTACCCTCGAATTTTTGTTGTGGCTTTTCTTGCTTTGGCTCAGCCTTTGGAGTAGGCTTCTTTTCTTCAACTACAGGAGCAGGCTTTTTCACCTCGGTCTTTGCCTCAGCTTTTACCTCCGCCTTAGGAGTAGCTTGCTTTTCAGCCTTAGGAGTAGCTTTTTCTTGCTTTGGCTCAGCTTTAGCTTCAGCCTTCTTTTCTTCCTTAACCTCTACATTAGGCTCGGTTTCCTTTTTAGCCTTAGCCTTCTTTTGGCTCTTAATTGTTGCATCTCCATTAAAGTATGCATCAATACCGCTAAATTGCTTTGATAGAGTAAGCTTGTTAAGGAAAATAGCCATCTCGTTTTCGTCAATATTTCCGCTAACCTGCTTAGTGCCAAGTCCATAGTCGCTTGCAAGCTCAATAGCGTCCTTTATATCAAGACCTAAGTCTTTTGCAAAATCCTTAATTCGTGCCATATATTATACCTCATTTCATTGAGAGTCAGTTATAAGTGCTTTTAATTCACTTGCGAAATTTAAGTCGGTTATGCCAAGAGTACATATAGCCCCGTCCTTACCAATTGCCGAGGAGATTTCAAGAGAGGAGAAGGAAGATTTTACACACTCAACTCCATAATAGCTACATTTATCAGTAACTTTTTTCTCGGTGTTTTTGGATGCGTCCGAGGTATAGATAACCAGATATGCTTTTTTACTTGGGAGAGATTTTGTCACCAAGTCTGTTCCGATTATCATTTTCCCCGCTTTACGGCATAGTCCCAACATAAATAGAAATTTATTGTTCATCAGCTATACTAAGCTCCTTTTCAAGCTCGATAGTAACACTTTCCGGTATTTCAACCTCTAAATTAGATTGAATTCTTTTAGACTTAATTGCTTTCTTCAGGCAAGATTTGCTCTTACAAATATATGCGCCTCTGCCGGATTTTTTACCATTTAAATCTATTATTACCTCACCCTCGGGTGTTCTAACAACTCTTACTAAATCCTTTTTAGGAAAAGAGCCCATACAGCCAAGACATTTTCTTAAAGGAACCTTTTTTTCCATAGCTTACTCGCTCTTAATGTCAACCTTACAGCCTGTAAGTCTTGCAGCTAAACGAGCATTTTGTCCCATCTTACCGATAGCAAGTGAGAGTTGATCAGGAGCAACTATAACTCTTGCTTGACGATCGCCAACTAGCTCAACGCTCTTAACGGTAGCAGGAGAAAGAGCAGCCTTTACATACTCGCAAATATCATCACTATAAGGAATAACATCAATCTTTTCACCATTTAATTCGTTAACAACAGCACCAATTCTTGAGCCCTTGTTACCGATACAAGCACCAACCGCGTCAACCTCCTCATCACGAGAGGAAACAGCAATCTTAGTTCTTGAGCCTGCCTCACGGCTGATGTTTCTGATTGTTACAGTGCCCTCAGTAATTTCCGGCACCTCGGCCTCAAACAATCTTTTTACAAGTGTTGGATGTACACGAGTTAGTGAAACAAGTGGACCCTTGCTTTCTGTGTTTACTTGTGTTGCAAACACCTTGATTCTGTCGTCAACACGGAGAACCTCGCCGGGGATTTGCTCATTCTTTAGTAGAACAGCTTGGCTTATACCTGTATCAACTACAACATTGCCGGTTGAATCCTCAACCTTAGTAACGATAGCAGAAAGCATCTCGCCACGCTTATCCTCATATTCCTTCGCTTGATAGCTTCTTTCAGCCTCACGAATACCTTGAATGATAACCTGCTTTGCATTTTGTGCGCTTAGACGTCTAAATTCCTTTGTGTGTAGCTCGTATTCATAATCGCTACCAATGGAACGACGACGGGAACGAACCTTGTGCTTAATTCCTGCAGCCTTTCTTTCAGCCTCAAGAGCTTCGATTTGCTCCTTGGTAATTTCTGTTGTAGGGTCTTCAACCTCTGCAACGATTGTGTACTTTCTGTAAACCTTAACATCGCACTTTTCAGAATCAATAATTACTGTGATGTTAGATGTGCCAAGCTCCTTTTTGCAGGCTGTAGCAAGAGCTGCCTCAACCTTTTCAATCATATACGCCTTTGGAATGTGACGCTCTCTTTCAAGAACATCAAGTGCTTCAAAAAACTCCTTGTTCATTTGTTTTTCTCCTTTATATAGATTATCAAATTAAAAATCAATTAAAATTCAAAATATATGTGCATTTTAGCAATATTCTTGCGAGGAATTATAATTTCTGTCTCGTCCTTCAAAACAACATTTTCATTGTCGTAAGAGAAGAGTGTGCCACGAGCAAGCTTACAGCCCTCAATAGCTGCAAAAAGCTTTATCTCAACAACCTCACCGATACATTTTGAAAGGTGAAAATCATTTTTGATAACTCTTTCAATTCCGGGGGACGAAACCTCTAAACGATACGCACCCTCAATGTAGTTGTCCTCGTCAAGTAGTGGGTCGATAGCACGAGAATAAGCTTCACAATCCTCAATACCAATACCGCCATCCTTGTCGATTTCAATACGTAAAAACCATTCTGTACCCTCTTTTACATAGTCAACATCCCAGATAAAATATCCAAGGTCAGAGGCTACCTTTTCACAAAGAGGTGTAACCTTTTCAACAATACTTGCCATAATTCCTCCTATTTACGAGCATTTACAGGCTGGTGAAAACAAAAAGCAATTATTCTTTATAAGATGCTTGTCTGTCAAGGCGATAACGCACCTTTTAAGGTAGAGATTTTTACAAAATCTCATTTTGCTTTTTTAATCGCGACCGCTACTCTACCGTACACCAGTACGCCGACGAGTACGCGTTCACGCTTTTTCACTCACCCTCTAAAGCTCTTGCTTAACTTAAATAAAGGAGAGAGGACTTCGTGCCCTCTCTCGCCGTGTATGATGTAGACATTATAACACGAGGATTTCAAAATTGCAAGACTTTTTTTAAAAATTTATTATTATATATTTACAAAAGAATGTTTTTGTGCTAAAATAACTGTAATTTAAGGGGGATTTCCCTCAAACAAGGGAGGGAAGGACAATGAAAAAGGGACGTTCTTTTTTGGATACATTTTTACCATCTTTAAAATGTCTTTTGTATTTTCTTGTCTTTTATCTTGTAGCCGTTTTAGTAAACGCAATAATTGGTGCGGTTGCCTCACTGTTTGGCAAAGCCTTGCCATCATCACTTACGGGTATTGTCGCATATGCATTTGTCTTTTTGGTGTTTACAGTTGGCTTTGTCCCGTTTAAAACAACAGTTTTTAAAGAGGCACAGATAAACAAGCCTAGAATAAGCTTAATAATCGACGGTGCTCTTTTAGGAATGGGCTTCTTTGGTGCTTATCAGGGTGTAGCATCGTTGATTTCTAAAATCCCTGCTGAATGGATACAAAAGCTCTTTGAGGCACAAAGTGATATGGCTAGCACTCAGCTAGAGGGACAAATGGTATTTGCCATATTGTATCTCGGTATTGTTGCCCCTATTTGTGAGGAGCTTGTTTTCCGTGGACTTATGCTAACATCCCTAGAGAATTATTTGCCAAAATGGGTAAGTATTCTTGTTTGTGCTTTATGCTTTGGTATAATTCACTATCCATCACCAATTGCTATGGTTGTTACATTTGTACTTGGTGCATTGCTTGGATTTGTTTTCTATCGTACAAAATCCCTTATTCCTTGTATTTTAGCTCATATGCTCTTTAATCTATCAAATTTTTTACTGTTTATTCCAAAGAACATAGGCTTTTATATTTTGGTGATAGCTTGTATCCCATTAATTGTATATTCGTTAATTGATATTGTAAGAAAGACACGAGGTTAGTTATGAAGATTTATAACACACTTACAAAAAAAGTAGATGATTTTATTCCAAATGAAGACGGAAAGGTTAAAATGTACACCTGTGGACCTACCGTTTACCATTTTGCACATATAGGCAACTTGCGTACCTACATTATGGAGGACGTGCTTGAAAAGCTCCTTCGTTACTCAGGTTATGACGTAACAAGAGTAATGAATATTACTGATGTTGGCCATCTTTCAAGCGATGGTGATACCGGTGAAGACAAGATGCTAAAGGGTGCAAAGAGAGAACACAAGACAGTTCTTGAAATTGCAGAGTTTTACAGAAAAGCATTCTTTAGCGACTGTGAAAAATTGAATATCAAATATCCGGATATTGTTGAGCCGGCAACTAACTGCATTTCTGAATTTATAACTATGGTAAGTGGCTTGATAGATAAGGGCTATGCATACCTCGCTGATGGTAATGTTTATTTTGACACATCAAAGGTTCCAAACTACAACGACTTAAGCGGACACTCAACAGAGGAGCTTATGGTCGGCGTACGTGATGATGTAACCGAGGATAAATCCAAGAGAAATAAGAGCGACTTTGTTCTTTGGTTTACAAAATCAAAGTTTGACGACCAAGAATTAAAGTGGGAAAGCCCGTGGGGAATTGGTTACCCGGGTTGGCATATTGAGTGCTCAGCTATTTGTATGAAGCACCTTGGTGCAAAGCTCGACATTCACTGTGGTGGCGTTGATAACATCTTCCCACACCACACAAATGAAATTGCACAAAGTGAAGCATATACAGGCGAAAAATGGTGTAACTATTGGTTCCACGTTCATCATTTAAATGATGAAACAGGAAAAATGAGTAAGTCAAAGGGTGATTTCTTGACAGTTTCACTCATAGAGTCAAAGGGTTACGATCCACTTGCGTATAGATTTTTCTGCTTACAATCTCACTATCGTAAGCCACTTGTGTTCTCATACGAGGCTCTTGACCAAGCAACTCAAACATATAACAAGCTAATCAAGAGAATTGCGGGACTCAAAAAGGATGGCGAGATTGATAACGCATTTGTTGAAAACGCAAAGAATACCTTTATAGAAAAGGTGGGCAACGACGTAAATACTGCACTTGGTATTACTTGTATCTACGATATATTAAAAGCAAATACAAACGATATATCAAAGCTTGAGGCTCTAAAGAGCATCGACTATGTTCTTTCAGTAGGACTTATCGACAGAGCCGAAAAGCTAAACGCACAAGCATCAACCACAAGTAATGAAGCAAGTGCAAATGACAATATCTCACCAGAGCTCAAAGCAAAGATTGAAGAGCTAATTGCAAAAAGAGCGGAGGCTAAAAAAGCAAAGGATTTTGCCACAGCCGATGCTATCCGCGGTGAGCTTAGCGAAATGGGTGTTACTATTAAGGACACAAGAGAGGGAACCTTATATACAATCAATGATTGATTCCATACAACACATTGTTGTTGATTCCATACAATGCTGACGCATTGATTCCATACACGCATAAATGCGTGATTTAATGTATAATACATTAAGTAGGGGAGGGGCATGCTCGGAACCCCCAAAAGCGAAGGCTTCGCTTCGGGGAACCCCAGGTGCTCCTCCCTACTTTTAAAGAAGACTTCTTCTAAAGGGGGCTCCCACGTGAGTGGGTGAGGATTTTATATGCCAAAGAATTGTGAAACCTGTGAGCATTTTGACTACGACGAGGAAATAGACGACTACGTCTGCAAAATAGATCTCGACGAGGATGAATATTTAGATTATCTCATTTGTAAAAACAAGGATTGCCCTTATTACAAATATTACGATGAGTATAAGTCTGTGCAAAAACAAAATTAGCCTCCTTTGTAAAGGCACCCGTCAGGGCGTGCATTATATGTAGAGGTGTCTGCGATAGCAGACGGAGGGATTCTAAGCAAAGGAGCAAGAAAAATGGATTTCAAAAACAAAATAATTCTTGCCCCGATGGC
>JAGAMD010000036.1 GCA_017624905.1 Clostridia bacterium
GTGTCTTTTGAAAACGAATGCATTTTAAGCATTTATGACGATAGAGGTTGTGATATTGTTTTTGCGACAAAAGAAAAAATGCGAGAATTTTATAACAAATTGAAACCGTATTTTCTCGAATATGATGCAGAAGAAATGTCGAGGCGTTTTAATGATTAAATGCTGTCTTGCCGGACACCTTTTGTTCGCAATATCCTATACTTAGACACCTTTTATCACGTTTAAGGCAAAAAATCCATCGCAATCGCGATGGATTTTTTCATTTAGGATACAACATCATTTGCGTGGCACACGCTACACGTCAACGATGTTGTAATTTGCACAAACGGATTTTCTCAACCTCTTGCATCCCACCCTAAAGTGTGGTATAATAAACTCAGAAAGGCGGTGAAGATATGAACATCAAGAATGTCAGTAAAACAAAAATAGCTTTCTTGGTATTGCTTCTTCATTTAGCGTATGCGGCATTATTTGCAAATTTTATGTTTATTACAGGATTGCTAGAGGTTCCCTGTAACAGAGATGGAATTTACGTGGTGTTTGCGACGATTTCGATAGCACTTCTTTGCTTTTTCCCGTTTGCGACAACGGGCATAAATGCTACAAGTGTTGCTTTTCAAATTTTTGCATTGCGAAAAAATGAATCTAAGGTCAAGAATATCGTTATGATGGCGATTGCAATATTTTACGAAATCGCTGTTACTATATTCATTATTTGCTTTTGGCAGCACACTATGGGAGTATAGCTACCTCTTTTTCTCATACCTATTTTACAAAAAATTGCACCTATCATTGCGTTAAAACTTTGATAGGTGCTTTTGCATTATATAGATTTATCCGTCAAGCCAATGAAATAATCGGCACTAACGCCATAAAATTCACACAGCTTAATCAAATCATCAATTTTAAGCTCGGCACGACCATCCTCAATGTGGCTGTAGCCCTGTTGTGATTTATTTATAACCTGAGCAACCTCTTTTTGAGTCAAATCTCTGTCCTCTCGTAGGTTTCTCATCCTAATTCTGTAATTCATAAAAGCTCCTTACATATAGTATGGTAAGAAAAGTCTAACATACTCAAAAATTGAGTATTGACATTTACTCAAAGATTGAGTATAATGGAGCTATCAATAAACTATGAAAGGAGAGAAAAAATGAAAAAAATTTTAAAAATTTCAGTTGCTTGTCTACTTTTTGTTGCTGTAATGCTTTCATTCACATCTTGTAGCATAATCAAGCCAACTATGGATTCAGTGCGAAAGAATTTAGAGAAGGAAGATTACATTTGTGAGGTAGCTATAAGCCAAGGCGATATAGAAGCAATGCTTTGGTGTGATATTGAGTACATTCCAAGAACACCAAGAACAGTAATAAAGGCGGCTGACAAAACTCCAACAGAATGGGGCTATCCTGTTTGCTTTGTTGCTGTTGAATTTGACTCTAAGAGAGATGCACAAGACTCAGAGGCTGTTTTGAAAGAGGTTTTACCATCAACAACCGGATTTAACGAAACCTGGATAACCGGAATAAACGGCAATATCTTCTATGCTTGTGAGCAAAGCCATATGGTTAAGACTGCATTTGGACCACTCTATGGCGCAATACAAGGAATAATTAAATAATTATAAAAACAAAGCACCCAACCGGGTGCTTTTTCTTATTGACTATATTAAATACTTATGCTACAATAAATCTATATTTATGCTATTAAATGGAGTGGTATTATGGCAATTGAAAAGGTAAAAGCATATTTTAAAGAATTGGGAATTGAAGATAGAATACTTGAATTTGACGTGTCAAGTGCAACCGTTGACCTAGCGGCACAGGCACTAGGCTGTGAGGGATGTAGAATTGCCAAAACAATTTCCTTTATGGTAGAAGATGGTGCGGTTTTAATTGTGTGTGCCGGAGATGCCAAAATTGATAACGCAAAATACAAGGCAAAATTTGGCACAAAGGCAAAAATGCTAACTCCTGATGAGGCAGTAGAGCTAATCGGTCACGCAGTTGGTGGAATTTGCCCATTCGCTGTAAATGACACAGCAATGGTATATCTTGATAAGTCCCTCCAAAGATTCGAAACGGTTTTCCCGGCTTGTGGCAGCTCGAATAGTGCAATTGAACTAACTATTCCCGAGCTTGAAAAATATTCAAATTATATTGAGTGGGTTGATGTTTGCAAGGCTTGGCAAGAAAACTAAAACGAAAGCACCCAAAACGGGTGCTTTTTTGTTTAAATGTTTCTGTTGACTGGTGTATAAATATTTGGTATAATAGTAATATATGGCATAAAAGCCAGATGGAAGGAGAAAAAAGATGGCAAAAACTGTACAAGATGTCCTCAATATGATTGAGGAAAACAATATTAAAATGGTTGACTTTAAAATGGTCGACATAAACGGTCAATACAGACACGTTACTATTCTAGCTGAAAACTTTTCTGAGGACACAATGAAGAGTGGTATCGGCTTTGACGCATCAAACTACGGCTATGCAGTAGTCGAAAAGAGCGATATGGTATTTATTCCTGACCCAGACACAGCCGTTATTGACCCATTCTGTGAGATTCCTACCTTGTCAATGACAGGTAATGCTATGATTATTGATAGCCCAGAAAATCGTCCATTGCCACAATATCCAAGAAATATAGTTCTAGCAGCTGAAAACTATATGAAGGAGCTTGGCATAGCTGATACTATGCTCATTTTGCCAGAATTTGAGTTTTACCTCTTTGACAATGTTGGCTGGGAAGTAAGTGGAAACAGCATTAGCGCAACAGTTGATGCAAAGCAATCCTATTGGAATTCTTTTACTCAAGGCAAGGGCGTTGTTGTTCCAAAGCAAAAGAACTACCATATTGCAAAGCCATTTGATATTTCTTACGAGTGCCGTAGTGAAATGTGCCTACTTATGAAGGAAATGGGTATTGAAATCAACTATCACCATCCTGAGGTTGCTGCCTCTGGTCAGTTTGAAATTGAACCACAGCTTGGCAAAATGTCAGATATGGCTGACAAAACAATGATGATTAAATATATCATTCATAACACAGCATTAAAGCATGGTATGAGTGCAACATTTATGCCAAAGCCAATTTATGGCGAGGCTGGTAGCGGTATGCACGTTCATATGCTACTTTTAAAGGACGGAGAGCCTGTATTCTCAGATGATAACGGCTACGCACATCTAAGCCGCGAGGCACACTACTTTATGGGTGGACTTTTAAAGCATATCAACTCACTTTGTGCACTAACTAACCCAAGCACAAACTCATTTAAGAGATTAGTGCCAGGCTTTGAAGCACCTGTTACAGTTGGCTATGCAACATCTAACCGTAGTGCGGTAATTAGAATACCTGCTTATGCAAAGACACCAAATAAGCGTCGCTTTGAATTACGTAACCCAGATGCAACCTGCAACCCATATTTCTGCTATGCGGCAATACTTATGGCTGGTCTTGATGGTATCAAAAACAAGATTGACCCACACGCAAACGGCTGGGGGCCATATGACTGTAACCTATACCATCTAAGCGACGAGGAAAAGGCTAAGCTAACACACTTGCCAGCATCACTCCCTGAGGCACTTGATGCACTTGAAAAGGATAATGATTACCTAACAGCTGGCGGAGTATTCCCAAAAGAGCTTCTTGATAACTTTATTAAAGCAAAGAGAGCAGAATGCTCAGAGCTATCAAAAATTCCTCATCCGGCAGAGTTTGACAAATATTATAATTTATAATATAAAAACGCATAAAGCCCATGACCAAAAATCGTGGGCTTTTCTATTTTATAGGCATTTAGCATAAAGTGTGCACAAAATACAAACATTCGTGCGAAATATTTGCACATTTTTTGATTAAATTTCAAAAAAGTATTGACACAGACAATAAAAAATTATATTATAGATGTATATTTTTTATATTTTGGAGGAAACTAAAATGAAACTCAGAAAAGTTTTGGCTATTGTATTAGCAATGGCACTTTGCATCGGTATGGTTTCAGTTTTTGCATCATGTAACGGTGGAAAGAAGAACTATGCTGAAAACAACACAGAATTTGTAATCGGTCTTTCAGGACCACTTACAGGCGGAGCTGCTGTTTACGGTCAAGCAGTAAAGAACTCTGCTCAAATGGCAGTTGATGAAATCAACGCAGCCGGCGGTTTAAACGGAGTTATGTTTAAGCTCGTAGCAACAGACGACCAACACGACCCATCACTCGTATCAGCAAACTACTACTCAATGTATGAGGGCGGTATGCAAGTATCACTTGGTACAGTTACAACAGACCCAGGTCTTGAGTACAAGGAGCTTTCACAAGAGGACAATGTATTCTTCTTGACACCATCAGCTTCCGGTGATGATATCACTAAGGATTATGACAACGGATACCAAATGTGCTTTGCTGACGGTAACCAAGGTGCAGCAGCAGCTAAGTATGTAAACGATAACTATGCCGGTCAAACAATTGGTGCTTTCTATAAGGCAGACGATGCTTATTCAAAGGGTATCTATGACCAATTTATGGATAACCTCAACGATAACGTAACAGTTGTTTCAACAAACTTCACAAAAACAAACGAAACAAACTTTGCAACACAAATCGACACACTTAAGAACTGCAAGTTCATCTTTATGCCAACATACTATGGACCTGCATCACTCTTTATGACACAAGCAAAGAGCATTATCGCTCCGGATGCTATCTACTATGGTTGTGACGGCTTTGACGGCATTGATAAAATCGATGGATTTGATATCAAAGCAATCCCACAAGCTGTAACAATGCTTTCACACTTCAACTCAAACTCAACATCTGAAGCTGTTACAAGCTATGTTGAAAAATACACAAATAAATATGGCACTGATACACTAAACCAATTCGGTGCATCTGCTTATGACTGCGTATATGCAATTTACTATGCAATGAAGAGTGCAATGGACAAGGGCACAGCTATTGATGTAACTATCAGTGCATCTGACCTTTGCGACATTCTCAAAAGCGAATTCCAAGGTGGATTTACTTTCAACGGTAAGGATCAAAAAGGTGCTGTAACCGGTACAAACATTAAATGGAATGCAGACGGCACAGTAAACAAGGCAGCTGATTTCTATGAAATCAAACCGGCAAACAAATAATTAAAAACTACAGTTGACAATATAACTGCATATATCTTAAATAGGTATATGCAGTTTGTATTATTTATTGATTATACAAAAATCATAAACGGGAAAAAATATGGAAGTATTAGAATTTATTTTATCGGTAATTGTAAACGGCTTGAGCCAAGGCGGTATATACGCTATGATTGCTATTGGCTATACAATGGTTTATGGTATTGCAAAGCTACTTAACTTTGCTCATGGTGATATCATAATGGTTGCCGCTTATACAATTATAGTAACAGTTAATACATCTATGCCGATTGGTGTATCGTTGCCACTTTCTATTTTGCTATCCATTGTAATTTGCGTTCTGCTTGGCGTTGCGATAGAGAAGGTTGCGTATAAACCACTTCGAGGAGCATCTCCTTTGGCGGTTTTGATTACTGCTATAGGTGTAAGCTATCTATTACAAAGCATTGCACAAATTATATTTGGCACAGCACCAAAAATGACAGCAAAGCTAGACTTAGGTGCATTTAAGCTATTTGGCGTACCTGTTAAATTCTCAGCGATTATTACACTTGTAATAACTGTTCTTGTAATGGTTGGACTTACAATGTTTGTAAAGAAATCTCGTACAGGTCGTGCAATGGTGGCTGTATCTGAGGATAGAGGTGCGGCTCAATTAATGGGCATTAATGTAAACAAAATCATTACCATAACCTTTATTATCGGCTCAGCTCTTGCTGCACTTGCGGGCTTTTGCTCTATAATTGAGGCTCCGAGTGTAACAAGTACATTTGGCTCGATGCCCGGTATCAAAGCATTTACAGCTGCGGTTATTGGCGGTATAGGTTCAATTCCGGGAGCTATGCTTGGTGGTATTATGCTTGGCATAGTTGAATGTATAGCGAATAAGATTCCTGTAATAGCTCCATATACAGATGCTATTGAGTTCTCAATTCTTATTATCATTCTTTTAGTTAAGCCTACCGGATTCCTCGGCAAGAAAAGGAGGGAGAAGGTATAATGTTTAAGAAGTTTAAAATTAATCATTACATTAACTATTTTGTAATTGCTGTAGCACTTATAGTTTTTGCGATTTTATCATTTACCGGTGGTATTGATAACTCTACAACCTTGTTGCTTGAGAGAATAGCTATAAGTATTATTCTTGCAGTATCGTTATCTCTTGTTGTTGGCTTCCTTGGAGAGCTTTCTCTTGGACACGCCGGCTTTATGTGCATCGGTGCGTATATCGGTGGTAAGGTTTCTGCACTTTTGGCACAAACAGGTATTGGCGACGGTATAGGAAATTTAATTATTTCATTAATAGTAGGTGCAGTCGCTGCAGCTGCATGTGGCGTTGTAGTCGGTATTCCGGCTCTTCGTTTAAGAGGCGACTACCTGGCAATAGTAACTCTTGCCTTCGGTGAAATAGTTAAGACTCTTTTCCAAAACAGCTCAGACAATAGCTTTGGTGGATTAAGTGGATTAAGCACACCACGTTACAATAAGACAACACTCTTTATTATTGCTTTCGTTGTTGTTTTATTAACTCTTGCGGTTATTCAAAACTTTATTCGTTCAAAGCATGGTAGAGCAGTTACAGCAGTTCGTGATAATGAAATTGCTGCACGTGCAACAGGCATAAATGTAACAAAATACAAGATTATGGTATTTGCTCTTTCTGCAGCCTTTGCAGGAATTGCAGGTGTTATATACAGCTTCTCACAAAACAAGGTAATGTACACACACTTCGACTATAACTATTCAATAGAAATACTTGTTATGGTTGTTCTTGGTGGTATGGGTAGCATCAATGGTTCTATAATATCAGCTACACTTCTCACATTCTTTGACGAAAAGCTACGCTTGTGGATTTCACAGGACTTCAGCAAGACTCAACTTGCACAGTTCTTGACAACTTATGTAATCAAGGGAGATCTAGCGGTATTCAAGGATATTATTTACGCGCTTGTTCTTATCTTAATAGTAATTTATAACAACTCACCATCACTAAAGGGCTTAAGAGAAAAGCTTAATTTGAAAAAATTATTAAGTAAGCTGTTCAAACGTAAGCACGACCCGTCTAAGGTTAAGGATGACGAGGCAAGATGGGACGTTGTACCTACTAAAATCGAAATGGATGAAGTATTGTCAACCGATGTCGTAATAGACGATATGGGAGATAACAGTGCTGACATTGGTGAAAGAGGAGGTAACAAATAATGGCTAAATTTGTTGAAAAAATAAAAACCTTCTTTAATACCAAGATTCGCAAAAGCACTCATAAAAGAGAAAATATTGAAAGCGACTATGTTCTTGAAACAAGAGAGCTTGGTATCACCTTTGGTGGTCTTAAGGCTGTACAAAATGTAAACCTTAAAATCAAGAAAAATCAAATTTATGGCCTTATTGGACCAAATGGTGCCGGTAAAACAACAGTATTTAACCTGTTAACAGGAGTTTATCAGCCAACAACAGGTGCATTCTACCTAAACGGCGAGGATTTAACAGGACTTAGCCAAGAAAAAATCAACCAAAAGGGCTTTGCACGTACATTCCAAAATATTCGTCTGTTCAATAATATGACAGTTGTAAGAAACGTAATGGTTGGTTTATCCAATCAGCCGGAATATAATTGCACAGAGATAGAGTCTGTTTTGCGTTTGCCTCGTCACTTTAAGGTTGAAAAGACTATGAGAAAAAGAGCAAAGGAGCTACTTCGCATTTTTGACCTTGAGGATGAGAGAAACAACCTAGCTTGTAATTTACCATATGGTAAGCAAAGAAAGCTTGAAATTGCTCGTGCTCTAGCTACTAATCCAAAGCTGCTTTTACTTGACGAGCCGGCTGCCGGTATGAACCCAAATGAAACAGAGGACCTAGTAAAAACAATCAAGTACATTCGTGATAACTTTGATATGACAATTTTACTTATCGAGCACGATATGAAATTTGTATCCGGTCTTTGTGATGAAATCACCGTTCTAAACTTCGGTACAGTTTTAGCTGAAGGTAATACAAAGGAAGCTCTTAATAATCCTGAGGTTATTAAGGCGTATATCGGAGGTTAATATGGCATTACTAGAAGTACACGATTTAGAAGTAAACTATGGCGTTATTCGTGCCATAAAGGGAATCAGCTTTGAGGTAAATGAGGGCGAAATCGTTACACTTATCGGTGCTAACGGAGCAGGTAAGACAACAACAATGCAAAGCACAGTTGGTCTTATCCCTAAAAAAGCAGGTAAGGTTATTTTCGACGGAAATGACATAACAAAGGTTCCTTGCCACAAGATAGTCCATCTTGGTATGACACAGGTGCCGGAGGGCAGACGTATTTTCCAAGAGCTAACAGTTTACGAAAATCTTTTGATGGGTGCTTATTCAATCAAGGATAAGTCAGGCTTTAAAAATGATATTGAATCTGTTTATGAGCGTTTTCCTCGTCTTGCTGAGCGTAGAAACCAAATTGCAGGAACACTCTCCGGTGGTGAGCAGCAAATGCTAGCTATGGGACGTGCTATAATGAGCCATCCAAAGCTACTTATGCTTGACGAGCCGTCAATGGGACTTTCACCACTTTTGGTTGACCAAGTGTTTGAAATCATCAAGCAAATTAATAAGGACGGCACAACCGTTTTACTAGTTGAGCAGAATGCAGGTAAATCACTTGCAATCTCCGACCGTGCTTATGTTCTTGAAAATGGCGAAATAGTTCTTTCCGGAACAGGTAAAGAGCTAAGCGAGAGCGAAATGGTTAAAAAGGCCTATTTGGGAGGCTAAAATATAAAAAGTAAGCCAAACGGCTTACTTTTTTATTGCAATAAATAATTGACTGTGCTAAAATTAAAGTAGATTTTATGCGGGAGGTAGCTATGCAAAAATATGATTTAATAGTTGTCGGTGGCGGTTTTGCCGGTGCTTGTGCTACAATTTCTGCATCTCGTCAAGGCTTAAAGGTATTGCTTGTTGAAAAATCAAATTGTTTAGGCGGCACAGCTACAAATGGTCTAGTTTTACCATTTATGCCGAACGAAACAAAGATAAACGGAAGAAAGACAAGCCTTTGCAGTGGCATTTTTATGGAAATACGCACAGAGCTTGAAAAAAGACAAGCAATGTACTATGAGAGTTTTTTAGAGGAAGAATTAAAGCTGATTCTAAACCGTATGGTAATAGACTCCGGTGCTGATGTTTTATACCACGCAAGCCTTTCTTCTGTTAGCTATTCTTGTGGAAAAATAAATAGCATTTCCGTTTTAACAATAGAGGGCACAATAACCTTAGAGGCTGATTATTTTATAGACGCAACAGGCAACGCACAGTTAGCCTATCTTTCAAAGCTCCCATTTGCCCTTGGCAGAGATGCTGATAACCTGTGTCAACCAATGACTCTTTCATTTAGGGTTGGCGGTGTAGATGAAAGGCTATTCTTTGAATCCTTAGAAAAGCTTAATAAAATATATAAGGAAGAGCAAGAAAAGGGCAAAATAAAAAATCCACGTGAGAATATTTTGGTTTTTAAAACACCAATAGGTGGAATTTTGCACTTTAATTCAACAAGAATAGTTAAGAAAAATCCTACTTCAGCATCCGAGCTAACAAAAGCCGAGCTTGAAGCAAGAGAACAGGTTTATGAGTTATATGAGTTTATGAAAAAATACGGCAAGGGACTTGATAATAGCCATATACTTTCAACAGGCTCAGAAATTGGTGTAAGAGAAAGCAGAAAAATCGTTGGAGAATACACACTAACTCAAAAAGAGTGCATAGAGTGTGCGAACTTCGATGATTATGTAGCACTTTGTAACTATGATATAGATATACATAACCCAGAGGGAAGCGGAACAAGCCACCACTATTTTAAGGACGGCGAGTATTATCAAATCCCATATAGATGTCTAATCCCTAAGGACACGGATAATATTTTGGTTGTCGGCAGATGTATTTCTTGTGATCAGGGAGCACAAGCATCGCTTAGAATTATGCCGGTTGCGGCTTCAATAGGCGAGGCCGGGGGGGTAGCTATTGCCCTTGCAAAAAAGAATAACACAAACACAAAAATGTCGATGTTAAAAAGCTACAAGAAATATTAAAATCAAACGGACTGTCAGTTTAAAAGCACCCATTGGGTGCTTTTTAATTTACAATTACTGTATTGTTTTTGTAAGTGAAATGTGATATTATATTATATGTAAAGTATAGCATATAAGATAGAAGGAGGCGAAAAAATGAAAAAGAATTTAATTAGAAGCAATAAAACTTTACTTGCTTTTTTGTGCATTTTTATACTGATAACATTTCTTTTTCTTGTTTTGTTGCCTCATCACCATTGTAGCGACCCGAATTGTCAAATCTGTATGTTAATTTCCTCGTACAAGGATTTGATTATGAGCGTAGCTATATATGTATTTGGTATTAATTTGATAAAGGACATTTATAGTGTAATAATTCATTTGTGTCATATTAAGACACAATGTAATGAAACTCCTATTTACCTGAAGGTCAAGCTTTCAAATTGATTTTATGCTTTGGCAAAAAATCAACTTGAAAGGAAATTAAAAAATGATAGAAATAAAGGGATTAGGAAAACAATTTCAAAATGAAACAGAGATAATATATAACGATATGATTTTCCAACAGGGCAAATCATATATGCTTCTAGGAGCATCAGGCTGTGGAAAATCAACATTACTTAATATGATTGCAGGTGTGTTGTCGCCAACAAATGGAAAAATAATAATTGATGGCATAAATATGGCACAGGCAACTCAAAAGCAAAAGGACAAATTTAGAATTGAAAAAATAGGATATATATTCCAAGATTTCAAGCTTATAAATGAGATGAGCGTTGCTGATAATATAAGCATTTTACGTCTTGAGGGTGTGGATGTTTCAAAAATGGATGAAACGCTTAAAGCACTTGGAATTTATGAAAAGAAAAATGCAAAAATTAAGCATCTTTCCGGAGGACAAAAGCAACGTGTGGCTATTGCTCGCGCACTTGTAAAAAAACCTGATATTATTCTTGCCGACGAGCCGACAGGTAATTTAAACTTTGCAATCGGTGAGCAGGTTATAAAAGCTCTTACCGAAATTTCAAAGGGTAAAACCTTGATTGCCGTTACACACGACGAAAGACTTGCGAAGTATTTTGACTACGTTATAAATATGGACGAGATGACAAGCGGAATAAGCGATATCGTTTCACCAAAGGAGGTGGAGTGATATGCTGAAATTTGCCCTAAAAAATATGGCAATTAAAAAGGTGCAAATAATTTTGGTTGTCATTTCGATAGTAATCTCGGCAGGTATTGCTGTGTTGGCATTTAACGTGTCGAATCAGGTAAGTCAGGGACTTACCGACAACACTCCTAAATACTCGCTTATAATCGGCTCGCGCGGTAGTAAAACTCAGCTTGCTATGAACACACTTTTCTTTGTTGATGAGCCGCTTGATTCAATTCCGTATACATTGGTAAATGAAATCAAAACAATCCCGGGCGCTAATATTGAAGAGGTAATTCCGTTTGCTATGGCTGATAGTTATGCAGGCTACAAGGTCGTTGGAACGACAGACGGATATTTTGGCGGATACACGCTTAAAGAGGGTAAGCTTTTTGGTGATGACACCCACACAGCAGTGGTTGGCTATAACGTTGCAAAAGCACAAGGACTTGAAATAGGTAAGGTTATTTATACAAGTCACGGTGCAAATGGACATAAGCATGATGGTGAAAACCAGGGAATTACCGTTGTCGGTATTTTAGATAGAACTCACTCGGCTTTTGATAATACAGTATTTACAAACATAGAAACTCTTTGGGCGCTTCACGGAATCGGTGAGCATGACGAAGAGCACAAGGAAGAACACGTTGCTCAAACAAAAAGTGCAATTTCTCTTTTAACTGCGACAAACGAGCCAACACACGGCGAGCCTTCTAACGGTGGTGACCACGATACAGAGGGGGACACAGGCAAGGACGAGAGCTCGGGTGAAAACGAGCATGAGGAACACGGAAAAACCGTTTCTGCAATCCTTGTAAAAACCGACGGCTTGGCATCTAACGGGATTATTACAGAGATATATAAGGATGCTGTCAATATAGAGGGAAAATCATACTTCTTGCAGGCAATTAATCCTGACGAAACAATAAGAACTGTAAAGGAAGATACAGATAACACTAAAGCGATTGTTTACGTTCTATGTGGCGTTATTCTTCTTATGAACGTTATGGTAATAACAATTATAACAATTCTTAATATGTATCACTCCACAAAGGAAATTGCCCTTATGCGACTAATTGGTATAAGTGCAGGAAAAATCAACCTCTTATACGTAATAGAAAACGCAATAATAGGTTTTATTTCGGTAATTTTGGCGTTTGGAGTGTCGCGATTCTGCTTATTGTTTATGAATGAGTTTGTTGCATCTTGGGGCATTGTTATCAATATGTCAAGGGTGAGCTTGGTTGAAATTTTAATACTTCTCGGAGTATTTATAATAAGCGTATTGCCAACGGCAATTTGTACAGTTATTATGTCGAAAAGAGATTCAATAGGAGGCTAAAATGAAGAGAAAAATTGTAAAATTTATATGCGTTTGTCTTTCACTTGTGTGCCTCATTGGTATTCTTCCTGCGTGCGGTAACAGCGACACAGATGCAATAAAATTAAGCTTTAAATCA
Source organism: Clostridia bacterium (assembly GCA_017624905.1). GTDB lineage: Bacteria > Bacillota > Clostridia > Oscillospirales > CAG-272 > RGIG2000. The sequence continues at coordinate 12,804 of JAGAMD010000036.1, forward strand.
GCGCTACAATTTGACTATTTAAAGTCGATAGACGGTAAAACCGTTACTATAAACGGATATATGGCGACTTCGTCACCTGTTGATGGCTCGTTTATATTCTTAATGAATATGCCGTATCAATCTTGCCCATTCTGTATTCCAAACACATCACAGCTTTCAAACACAATGGAGGTTTATCCAAAGAAAAATAAAAAGTTTGAATATACCACACAGGCAATAAAGATTGTAGGCACCTTGGTAGTTGCAAACAGCCAAAAAGAGAGCGACCTGTTTAAGGACGAATATGGTTATAAGTTTGCATTTAAAATAGTAGATGCAACGTATTCTGTGCTTTCACAAAACGAGCTTGACGGAAACGTGGCGCTTTGGCAGGAAATTTCAAGCAGTGGAATAATAAACGAAATTGACAAAATGTATAATTACGTTAATTTCCTATGCTCTTGGAATACGTATTTTATAAACTCGTATAAAAACGAAAATGGCGAAATAGTTCCTGGATATTTCTTGTACGCAAGTGATGCTAAAAACTACATTGAAAAGGATGGCGCACAATGGAATTACGGATACAGGGACGGCTATTTTGACGGAATTGTCAATAAAATACGAGAGATAGACGACACGGAGCTCGAGGATTTGGTTGCAAACGTAAGAAATGCAGAGGCGCTTGCGAATAAAGCCTTAAACGAGCTTAATAGCGGTAACTATACGTATGAATACCAGTACGTTGAAAAGTTTGATAATTACGACTATATTTACACCTTAAATAAGGGTGAAGAATTAAGCGAGGAATTTTCTCTTACTTATATGGAATTTTCAAACTGGCTCGGAAATTGGGAAATGTAATAAGAAAAACCAATGTGATTTTTCACATTGGTTTTCTTTTTTGTTAATAAATTTAAAAATCTGTTGCGTTTATTCTTTTGTTGTGCTAAAATGTAAGCGATTTTACAAAACAGGAGGTAAGATATGGAAAAAGCATATAAAAGAAGTCGCACTCTTTATGTAATTGAAGCAACGCTTGAATATCTTATATCTATTTTCTTTGCAAATGAGCTTTTGCCTGAGCTTACAAAAAGTCTTGGCATTTCAGATGGAACAACAGGCATCATTTCTGCTATAATTTCTCTTGGCTGTGTTTTTCAGCTCATCTCTATGTTTTTACGCCGTGGTCGAGCAAAGCCCGTTGTTTTGACACTTAGCATTGCCAATCAGCTGATTTTTATGGTGCTGTATTTAATTCCTTTTTTCACGGGAAGCAAAACAACAAAAATAGTAATATTTATTATTGGCATTTTACTTGCTTACTTGCTTTATTACGTAGCACACCCTAAAAAGATAAATTGGTTTATGTCGCTGATTGACGATGACCAAAGGGGAAAATTCACCTCTAAAAAGGAAATCATCTCACTAATTTCCGGTATTGCCTTTTCGTTTATAATGAGCTACGTGGTTAGCTATTTTAGAGATAAGGGCAAGGTAGAAACAGCGTTTGTTATCTTTGCCTTAACTATGCTTCTACTAATGATAGGACATTCGCTTACTATGATTTTCTCTGTTGAAAAGGAGCAACCGATAAGCAACAAAAAAGAGAGCATAGGTGAAATTTTTGAAACCTTTAAAAACAAGGGTGTAATTTTAGTTGCAGTTGTGTTTGTCCTTTGGAATATCGCGTCCAACTCAACAAAGCCATTCCTTGGTACTTATATGCTAAACACTCTTGGACTTGAGGATTGGTTTAGAATAGCTTTTTTACCTGCTATTTCAGCAGTTGCACGTATAATTGCATCAATAATCCTCGGTATATATGCTGACAAAAAATCATTTTCCAAAATGGTATCAATCTGCTTTGGCATAGCAGGACTTAGCTTTTTGGCAATTACATTTTGCTCACCAAGCTTTGGCACATTAAACGGATATATTATGTTCTCACTTCACTATATTCTATATGGTATAGCGATGGGTGGTATAAATAGCTCGTTAATCAATCTTTGTTATGACTATGCACCGGTTGAAAAGCGTGTAGGCGCACTTGCAATAACACAAGCGATTTCAGGTGTTATCGGCTTCTTGGTTGCTGCACTTTTCGGCTTGTTGGTTGATAAAATTCAAGCAAATGGCAACTCATTCCTTGGAGTAAATGCCTACGCACAGCAAATCGTGTCAGTCATCGGTGTGATTTTCTCTTGTCTAGCTATGGTATATGTGCTTGTTTTCTTGGTAAGAAAAGACAAACGAAATAATAAATAAATTGTATGGACAGGCTATCTTGACTGTTTGCTATAATATCAAAAAAGGACACATTTGTGTCCTTTTTCTTTTGTATTTGACTAATAATATAAAATATGGTAAAATATTATTGATAGTTTATTTTCAGTTTACTTTTCTATAATATTATACAAGCGTAATATGGAATACTATGGTTATGCTTAGAAGGAGGTTAGTATGCTTAATATTCTTGTTGTAGATGATGACAGCAATATAAGAATGTTTCTGCAAGCAGTTCTTGAAAATGCAGGCTACGGGGTACTAACGGCGACCAACGGCAAGCACGCTCTTGACGTAATGGATAGGGAACACATTGACTTAGTTGTCCTTGATGTTATGATGCCGGAGATGGATGGCTATGAGTTCACAAAAACCTTGCGTGAGGCAGATAACAATTTGCCAATTTTGATGGTTTCGGCAAAACAGCTACCACAGGATAAGCACAAGGGCTTCATAGTAGGAACAGACGACTATATTACAAAGCCAATAGACGACGAGGAGATGCTATATCGTATAAAAGCATTACTTCGCCGTGCAAAAATAGCAAACGAGCATAAAATTGAGGTCGGCTCAGTTGTAATAGATTACGACTCGCTCACCGTTTCGAAAAACGGAGAGGTGCAGGAGCTACCACAAAAGGAATTTATGCTACTTTACAAGCTTTTATCTTATCCGGGCAAAATATTTACTCGTATTCAGCTAATGGACGAAATATGGGGTGCAGATAGCGACACCGGTTGGGAAACAGTAACTGTTCATATAGCCCGACTCCGCAAACGCTTTGAGGGTTGGGAGGAGTTTTCCATTGAGTCGGTAAGAGGGCTTGGCTATAAGGCGGTAAAGAACGTATGAATAGAGGCTTTAAAAGATTTAAAAAGCAACGCTATTCGCTAACACTTTCACTTGCCGGTATAGTAGTTGCACTTCTTGTAATGGCATCATCACTTGCTATATTAACAGCCATAATTCTTATCGAAACAGGTGCATTCTTAGACACTGAGCTTTTGCTTGATGCTTTGATTTTGTTCCTTATTTTCGTAGGTGTTTTGGCAATAGTGGTGTTTATACTTGTTATGCTGTTTGGTAATTTCCCATTAAAGCCGGTAAATCAGCTTATCAATGAGATAAACAGCTTAGCATCGGGCGACTTTAAAGCAAGATTACACTTTGGAAAGGTTCTTTCCAAGCACAAGACATTTAAGGAAATCGAGGAAAGCTTTAATGAACTTGCCGAGGAGCTTGAAAACACAGAGATGCTTCGTGCCGACTTTATTAACAATTTTTCTCACGAATTTAAAACACCGATTGTGTCAATTTCCGGACTTGCCAAGCTAGTTAATAAGGGCAACCTAACAAACGAGCAGAAAAAGGCGTATTTAGAGGCGATTGAAACGGAATCGCTTCGTCTTGCCAATATGGCAACAAATGTACTTAACTTAACTAAGGTAGAAAATCAAACAATCTTAGCGGACACCAAAAAAATTAATTTATCTGAGCAGATAAGAACTTGCGTTTTGCTACTCGAAAACCAATGGACAAAAAAGAACATAGACCTTTCTCTTGATTTTGACGAGTTTGAAATTGAGGCAGGAGAGGAGCTTTTAAAGCAGGTATGGATTAACCTACTTGATAACGCAATCAAGTTTTCGCCGGATGGTGAAACTGTATCGGTTGAAATATCAAAGGATGGTCAAAGGCATATTTCCGTAAGAATTAAAAATGTAGGCAAAAGCATACCGCAAGAAAGCCAAGAAAAAATATTCAATAAGTTTTATCAAGCCGACGAGTCTCACGCAACAAAGGGCAATGGCGTAGGACTTGCTATTGTAAAAAAGATAGTTGAGCTCCACGACGGACACGTTGGTGTAAGAAGCAAGGATGGCGAAACAGTATTTACTGTCAAGCTACCAATTACGCAACCAAAATTAGTTAATAATAAATAAAGGGGAATAAAATTATGAGACCAGTAAAAATCATCACAGACTCTTGCTCCGACCTAACAGTTGAGCTAATGGAAAAATACGACATCGACTATGCTAGAATGTTCTATAGATACGGCGATGTTGAAAAGCCGGCTAGTCTAACATGGACAGAGGCTGAGGTTAAGGAGCTTTATGACCTTATGCGTAAGGGCGTTCGTGTAACAACAGCTCAAGTTTTAGCAGAGGAATATGAAACATTATTTACAAAGTATGTAGAAGAGGGCAAGGACATTGTATATCTTGCTTGCTCAGGTAAGCTTTCCAACTCAATCAACACAGCTAAGCAGGTAGCTAGCGAGGTTATGGCAAAGTATGAGGGTGCAAAGGTTATTTGTGTCGACTCACTCAATGCTTGTATCGCACTTGGTGCTCTTGCAATTGAAGCATCAAAGATGGCAAGTGAGGGAATGGGAGTTGACGAGGTTGCAGAAAAGATTACAGGTATGCGTAAAAAGGTAAACCAATTCTGCACACTTCACTCACTAAAGACAATGCACAAGGCAGGACGTGTAACAGGTGCAACAGCATTCTTTGGCAACCTACTTGGTGTTAAGCCAATTCTTATCTGTAACGCAGACGGTGAGCAAATGGCATACAAGAAGGTAAAGGGCAGACAAAACTCATTTAAGGAAATCGTTGCTCTTGCTAAGGAAGCAATCATTGATGGCGAAAACCAAACAATCTACTTCGAGCACTCAGATGCAAGTAAGGAAGAGGTTGATCAGCTCGTTGCTATGATTAAGGCAGAAATCCCTTGTAAGGACGTATATATCAGCTATATCGGTCCAATCATCGGTGGTACAATCGGTGCAGAGGCTGTAAACATAGTTTGCTTTGGTAAAGAAGTTACTATAAGAAACGAAGAAAAATAATATACTTAAAAGGTAGAATTTTATAATGAAAAAGACAATAGACGGACAAATCTACTCTCAAATGGTTGTTGGTGGCGCATCTGTGCTAGGCGCACATTCAGGCGAGGTTGACGACTTAAACGTTTTCCCAATTCCTGATGGCGACACCGGTATAAATATGCTGCAAACAATACAAGGAGGAGCAGAGACTCCTGCCGACGAGGACGACATTTCTAAGGAATCAACAAAAATAGCAGAGGCTATGCTTTTATCCGCAAGAGGAAATTCAGGTGTTATTCTTTCCCAGTTCTTTGCCGGTATTGCTAAGGGACTTGAGGGTGTAGCTGAAGCAGATGCAGAGGCACTTGGTATTGCCTTTAAATGTGGTGTTGAATCTGCTTATAAGGCAGTTGTTAAGCCAACTGAGGGCACAATTCTAACAGTTATGAGAGAAGCAACCCAAGTAGCAACAGATGCAAAGGCAGAAACTCCAAACGAGTTCCTTGACACCTTTATTAAGGCTGCAGAGGAGTCATTAATTCATACACCTGATTTGCTTCCTGTTCTTAAAAAGGCGGGTGTTGTTGACTCCGGTGGAGCAGGACTTATCTATGTTATCAAGGGTATGAAAAGAGCACTTGATGGTGAGGAATTTGATAAGCTTGAGAAAAAGAGCGAATCTTCCGGTGAGCTAGACCTAGATGCGTTTAACGAGGACAGTGTGCTTGAGTTTGGCTACTGTACAGAATTACTACTTCGTCTGCAAAATGCAAAAACAAATATTGCTGAGTTTGACACAAAGATTATAATTGATTATCTTGAGACAATAGGTGATTCTATTGTTGCTGTTAAAAACGGCTCGATAGTTAAAATCCACGTTCACACAATGACTCCTGACAAGGTACTTGCCTTCTGCCAACAGTTCGGTGAATTCTTAAAGATTAAGGTCGAAAATATGTCGCTTCAGCACAACAACACAACCATCGAAGAGGACAACGATTCACTTGTTGTTCATGTCGAAAAGGATATGGAGGAGCTTTCAATTGTCGCTGTTGCTAATGGTGAGGGCGTAAAGGAAGCGTTCCTTGAGATGGGTGCAAATGTAATTGTTGACGGAGGACAAAGCATGAATCCATCAACAGAGGATTTCTTGAAGGCGTTTGATGAGGCACACGCGAAGAAAATACTTGTATTCCCAAATAACTCAAATATTATCTTAGCAGCAAAGCAAGCAGCTAGTCTTTATAAAAAAGCAGAGATTTGCGTTGTAAATAGCAAGACCATAGGTGACGGTTATGCAGCACTATCTATGCTCGATACTGACAAGGATAGCCTTGAGGATATTGCAAAGGATTGCGAAATGTCTATGGAAGGTGTTGTTACCGCTGAAATTTCTCAGTGTGTACGTGATGCTGACTTTGATGGTGTTAATGTAAAAACAGGTGATTATATTGGCTTCGTTGGTAAAAGTATTCTTGCTTGTGAAAAGGAACGCAAGAGTGCAACCTTAGCAACAGTTGATAAGCTAGACCTTGATAATCACGAAATCTGCATTATAATAAAGGGCGTGGACTCAAACGATGACGAATGCGCTGAGATAGAAAACTACATTGTTGAAAATTATCCTAGTGCTGAGGTCTTCACAATAGACGGCGGACAACAAATATATAGCTATATAATCATAGCAGAATAAGAGGTACATTTTGGATATTTTACTTTTTATCGGAGCTGCTCTAGGTGGCTATTTGGTTTGTGGAATTAATCCGGCTATTGTAATTTCCAAGTTGGTTTATAAGCAAGATATAAGAACCCTTGGCAGTGGAAATGCAGGCTTTACAAACTTTAAAAGAAACTTCGGTCACAAGTGGGCTTGGTGGGTATTACTGTTTGACTTACTAAAGGCAGCAGTTGTAATCGCTGTTTTTGCCATGTTATTTGGATTTTTCTCTAAGCTTGGCAGTCCTGCTGTTCATTTTGATAGCACAGCCTTTAGATTTGGTGCAGCTTACACAGGATTTTTCTGTGTAATCGGTCACTCGTTCCCGGCTTATTATAAATTTAAAGGTGGCAAGGGCTTTTTAGTTACAATGTCACTTGTATGGTTTATGGACTGGAGAGTAGGACTACTTGCACTTGGTGTATTTATGGTTTTACTTTTCACAGTACACATTATGTCGCTTTCATCAATTCTTTCAATGCTTCTATGCCCAATTGTATTAGTAGTTGAGCATTCAATCTCGGGTACTTGGACAGGACTTGAAATTGCGGCAGTTAGTGTATATGGTGCAACTGTTTTACTAATGTCATTAAGACATAGCGAGAATATTGCCAGAATATTCGCCGGAACTGAAAAGAAATTCTATCTTTTTGGAAAAAAAGGCAAAAAAGAAATACAACAAAAAGAAGAAAAATAAAATATTGAAGCCCGCTTAAAAAAGTGGGCTTTTTTATTTCTATTATATTGAATTTATGAGACTTTTGTGTTAAAATGATGATATAATCAATTAAAATATACAGAAAGAGAAGTGATTTTTGTGAAGCTAGTAGCATTATTATTAGCAATAATTATGTTAATTCCGGCAGCACTTATAGGTGGTAACCTAATACTTAGAGAAACAACCGGTGCTGACATAATTTCGACAGCCGTGTATTCATACTGGTTAACAGAAGAGGTAGACGTGGCGGCGGTTTGTCCTAACGCTATAACCCAACAAGATATGCTTAATACTCAACGCAGAGTAAACGATAGCGTTACACGTATGATAGCATATTCAGCTATTGACGATAAGTTTAATATAAACTTTGGTCTTGAAGAGGTAAATATAAAGAATACCTTGTTGCTAACCGGCACAGAGGTTGCATCTCTTGCTCAAATGATAATTATGCAAGAGGATCTTGGACAAATTGAAATCGGCGAGGGAATGTACATCGACATCCAAATGAAATCAGCAGACTTTGACGTTGTTGATCCATATAACACACGCATAAATGCGGTTATGTCAATTGATGTTACACCATTAAAGAACTCAATAAAAGCAAGCATGAATGGTCAATCAGCTGAAAATACAGATGCCCAAACAGGTGAATCAACAGATAGTGAAAATAGCGGTGGGCTAAACAATATCGTTGATATGATTCCTGACATTTTATATATAAGCTCTACATTTATATTAGAGCAAACAGGTGGATTCTCATTTAATATACATCACGAGGAGCTAATTGTTAATGATTTAACCAACGAGCAAACAGAAACTATATTTGCAACAATAAACCTATTCTCAGGCGTTGGTACAGCTGAGGATGTAAATATCAAGATTGCAACCGCTCTTGCAACTGCACTTATAGGTAACGAAAATGAAAGAGGACTTGCATATTCACTAGTACCTCTTGGAGTTACAAGCTTTGATTTTACATCTAGAGATGGTGTAACTTATTTCACACTTGTACAAGAATAAAGCAGGGGATGCTGCAACAAGCACAGACCAAAAACAGACACACCTTCCAATAAAATCCTTGTTTTATCGGTTTTTAAGATTAAATAAAGTCGGGAACTTGCAAAGCTTGCAAGTTCCCCTCTCTTTTTAGTGTCTGTTTTTTTACCCGCGACCTTGCCCGCCCCAAGGGGCATCGTAAAACCTGTTAAGATTTTTGGAGAACGGGTATACCGTACCAAGTACGCCTACGTGTACGAGCTCTCGGCTTCTGCACTCATTTCACTATTCCTAAAAGAGGCGTCGCTTAATGCGACAGCCTCTTTATTTAAAGCTCACTGTAATCAATTTTTTTATCCTTGAAATAATACTCTCGGTCGTGGTCGCTGATTTCTCTTAAAACACGACAAGGATTGCCAACTGCAACAACATTTGCAGGAATATCCTTTGTAACAACACTACCTGCACCGACAACAGTATTATCACCGATTGTTACGCCCGGTAGTACAATTACTCCGGCGCCAAGCCAACAGTTTTTACCAATGTGTATCGGCATATTGAATTGATAAGCCTTTTGACGTAACTCGGGCAAAACCGGATGCCCGGCAGTTGCTAAAATAACATTAGGACCAATCAAGGTATAGTCACCAACATAAATGTGAGTATCATCAACTAATGTAAGGTTAAAGTTTGCGTAAACATTTTTGCCAAAATGAACGTGATGCCCACCCCAGTTTGAATGTAAGGGAGGCTCAACATAACAGCCCTCGCCGATTTCGGCAAACATTTCCTTTAGCATTTCTTCGCGTTTCTTAAGCTCTGTTGGTCTAGTTAGGTTGAAATCATACTGCTTGTCAAGACACGCAAGCTGCTCTTGCATTATATCATCACCGCTTGGATAATATATTTCTCCACTGTGTAATTTTGATTTGTTGTCCATAAGCACCTCATAGCTTTAATAAGCTTTTAAATCCGTTTATAAATTTAGTCCAAAGAGAAGCTCCCTCGTCATTACTTGACTTTTTAGCCTTAGCTGTATTTTTAGTAGTCGCTTTCTTTTTTGTAGATGCTTTCTTTGTCGTATTCTCTAAAGGCCTCTCTTCATTTTCTAAAGAAACTTCTTCCTTTTTCTTGGTAGCTTCCAACTCGGCTTTTTTTAACTCAGCCTTTCTTTGAGCTCTTATTCTTGCTCGCTGTTCTTCTTGCTCTTTTTTGTAATTGTAAATCACAGAGAAGGGATCACGACCGGACTTTATTCTGCTTGTGAATTCAACTATCCACTCAACGTCCTCATCGTCGCAAAGCACCTCGTCAATAGCACCCACCTCGTGTGCCAGCTTGTTTCTAACCCACCTGTAATGCTTTAGATTTTTGTAATCCTCGGCAAAGCAATAAACAAGAGCTTGATCCTTTGGTGGAATCAGCTCCATTTGATTAATATATTCTGTAACGCCGGTTTCAGAGTCAAGCATATCCTTGCAAAGAGCATCAAGCTTTTTGTATTCTTCTTGAAATTTTACATTTATTAAAAGCATAATACCCCCAAAAAAGATTGCAGGCTTTGAAAAGGTGCTTGTGAACGGCAACGAAGCAAGACTCAACTACGGAACTCTTGAAATCACCGCAGACGGCAAGTACACCGTGGACGTGGTTGCTAACGGCGAAACCCACTCCTTCAGCGTAACAGTTGACA
>JAGAMD010000037.1 GCA_017624905.1 Clostridia bacterium
AAAAAGCACCCAAAATCTCTTAATTTGTCAAAAGAAACAGGCAAGGCTGGATTCTCGCCTATGGCGAGGCTTTTTCATACGGCATACGCTTGCGAGCAGACTTCGCCTTAACGAAAAAGAACGAACCAAATTCCTTTGCGGAGCAAAGAAATCTGGTTCGAAGGTACATCCCCCGCCACAAACAAAAAACTCAATGCTTTCGCATTGAGTCGTTTGTGGTGGGGGATGCTGGATTCGGACCAGCGAAGTCGTTGACAACAGATTTACAGTCTGCCCCCTTTGGCCGCTCGGGAAATCCCCCATTATAAAGTTGCAGGACTTGGAGCTGGTGAACGGAGTCGAACCATCAACCTGCTGATTACAAATCAGCTGCTCTGCCATTGAGCCACACCAGCGTAACTGTCCTGCAACGCACCTTATTCTATCACACAAAAAACGGTTTGTCAATAGGAAATTTAAAATTTTTAAAATTTTTTAAATTGGTAATTTCTAAGCAGAGAAAAAGCACCTCGTTAAAGGTGCTTTTATTTTTATGGTAAATTGAGCTTTTTGGTCATTAGCCAACTTGTTATTGCAAACAGTCCACCACCGAGTAGCAAGAATGCTCCTATCTGTAATAGCGTTGTTGTAACTGGAATAAACGAAAATGGTATTACAATCTCCCAGTTTTCTAGTATAACCTCTGTTATAAATGAGCTTAGTATTGTAAGAGTCATTGTTGCAACCATTACACCAAAAGCGATAAATTCCTTGATTATTTCAAAGAGAATATGACCTGCAACGATAAATCCACCACCTGCAACTAGCTTTTGCTTCTTTGCAACGACTCCACCAAGGAATACAGCAAGGAAATAGAGTAGCTGAGTTGTAACCACAGTAAGGAACGAAAGCACAGAGGAAAGAAGTATATTTGTTATGCCTCCGACAATGTCGTACCATTCAAAGCCCTTAAGCATACTTGGTATCATTTCTGTAAATGGCACCTTTAACCATTCATACTTTAGAAGTAATAGTGGCATAGGAGCAAGTATGACAAAGGATGCTATCGTTGTTGTTATTGAAACAATATAGCTCCAAACAACAGAGTTCAGTAGCTTTGAGGTAAGTATCTTTACAGGATGTACAGGCAATGTAAATGTTAAATAGCCCTCGTCGGTAATTAATGTCTTATAGAAATTAACGACAGTAATAACAGTAATTACAACAGGGAAAGCCTTGAGTATTGTTTGAATGCCAAATACGGCAATAATCATAGCAACTGTTGCCATTACTGCAGCAAAGTGGCCAAGCTCTAAAAGGTTTGCAAGAGTAACCTTGTCAGCTAAGTGTGCATTTGTATAAGCCTCACGAATTAGACCAGAGTGAGTTGCACCAAGGACAAACAACAGTGATGCTAAAAAGCCAAGCACACTAAGTCCGGCAACGCAAATAAGAGTTGGTATGCCGGCCTTTGAAATGCTTTTCATATCATATTTGAATAGCTTAGCGAACATATTTAAACACCTCCCTAAAGTGATTATCAAGAGAGATATCGTGCTCTTTTTTAAACTCTTCTATGCTGGAGTGCTCAATTATATCGCCGTAGCGAATAAATACATACTCGTCAAGCACCTCTTCAATATCAGAGATTAAGTGTGTTGAGATAATAACAGATGCCTCTTTGTTATATGTGCTTATGATAGTGTTTAAAATGTAATCACGGGCAGCAGGGTCAACACCTGCAATTGGCTCATCAAGTAAATAGAGCTTAGCACGTCTTGACATAACCAAAATCAGCTGTACCTTTTCCTTTGTACCCTTAGATAGAGTTCTTAGCTTTCTTGACTTGTCAATATCAAGGTCTAACAGCATTTTTTCAGCAACCTCGCGGTCAAAGTCCTTGTAAAACTCTTCAAAGAATTTAAGACATTGCTCTACCGTCATCCAAGAGTTGAAATATGGTCTTTCGGGAAGATAGGAAACGATAGCCTTTGTATTTGTTCCTATCTCAAGCCCATCAATTTTAACCTCGCCCTTGGTCTTGGTAAGAATGTTAGCTAAAATCTTTATAAAAGTAGTCTTTCCGCTACCATTAGGGCCAAGCAGACCTATGATTTTTCCATATGGCAGCTCAAGATTTATGCTCTTTAAAGCCTCAAAGCTACCGTATTTTTTAGAAAGTCCCTTTGCCTCGACCAAGAGAACAGGGGAGTCCTTTTTCTCCTCATTTTGAGTCGCCTCGTCCTTCTTTTCAGGGCTGTCGATTGGTTTGTTTTCTGTGTCGCAAGATGCGTTTTCTGCCTTGTTATCGGTAGGCTTTTCCTTGTCTTGATAAGTCAAAGTGTCGTCTTTTTTGATTTCTTGCTTTTCTAAAGCTTCACTCACGATATCACACTCCTTTATAAGAATAACGCAAGAAAAAGGCGTAGTTTATTGCCCCCCACTTGCGTTAAAATTCGATATTTTTTGATTTTAAAAACTCCTTTATAGAAGAAAAGGTCTCCTCGCTGATTACGTGCTCGATTTTACAGCTGTCCTCAAGTGCTGTTTTTTCACTAACGCCTAAAGCCATAAGTGCTTTTGAGATAACCTCGTGACGCTCAAGCACACGCTTAGCAATATTAAGTCCCTTTTCAGTTAAGTCTATATTTCCGTCGGGGTCCACGGTAATATAGCCCTCCTCACGAAAGTTTTTCATAGCAACGGACACGCTGGGCTTGGAAACCTCAAGGTCGTTTGCTATATCGATTGAACGCACAAAGCCCTTTTGGTTTTTAATAACCAAAATTGATTCAAGATAATTCTCAGCCGATTCCTTAATAATCATATCCGTTACTCCTTTCGCAAGATTTATTATATTATAGCATATATATTTGATTTTGTCAAATGATAAATATAACAGACTTTTTCGAATGGAGAAAACACTTCTATAAGTAAATATAGCACAATTTTGTGCGATTGTCAACACAAAATTGTGCGATTTGTTAGAATGAAAATTGATGGGGAGGATTATTATGAAAAGATTTGAAAACAGATTAAGAGATTTAAGAGTCGATAATGATTTAACCCAAGAGGAAGTAGCAAAGAAATTTTTTCTCCAAACTACACAATATAGAAGATATGAAAACGGCGAATATGATTTGCCTCTGGAATGGGCAAAAAAGTTTGCCGAGTTCTACAATGTGTCGATTGATTATATCGCAGGACTTATAAATGTGCCACAAAGACTTGACAGGTCAAAGAAATAAAAAAGCCACTCACCGAAAAAGGTGAGCGGCTTTTTTATTCTACAGTATAGCCTTGTGCCTCAATGGTTGACTTTAGTGTGTCAACTGAAATATCGCATTGCATAGAGATAACAACCTCGTTCTTTTTGTGGTTAGGCATAGCCATGATTCTAGAGTCAAGCTCTTCAAGAGCTTTTTTAACCCTTGCCTCACAGTGTGGGCACATCATTCCCTTAACCTTTAATTTAATTTCCATATTCTTTTCTTCCTTTTCTTTAGTATTTTCGTAAGGTATTTGCTTTCTCGCTCGTTTATAATGTCTTTTCTCGTTAAAGAGGTTAAGACGGAGTGCGTTTGTTACCACGCAAAAGCTGGACAGGCTCATAGCCAGAGCTCCAAACATAGGAGAAAGCGTTAATGCTCCGCCGGAAACAGCGATAAAAGCACCGGCAGCAAGAGGAATACCTATTGCGTTATAAATGAATGCCCAAAATAGATTTTCCTTTATATTTGTAAGTGTTGCTCGGCTGAGCTTTATAGCGGTTGCAATATCGCTTGGCTTACTCCTCATAAGAACAACATCGGCTGTGTCAATTGCAACATCAGTACCGGCACCGATAGCAATGCCGATATCTGCACGGGCAAGAGCAGGGGAGTCGTTAATTCCATCACCGACCATTATAACCTTGCCATATTGCTGCATTTCCTTTACAACTGATTCCTTGCCGTCTGGCATAACCGAGGCAATTACCCTGTCAACGCCGACTAGATTTGCAACTGCGTTTGCAGTTTTTTCGTTGTCGCCTGTTAGCATAACGGTGTATAATCCCATTTCCTTAAGAGCTGAAATTGCGTCCTTGGCATCTTCCTTAATAGTATCTCTTACAGCTATTATACCGAGGGGAGTGTCGTTTTTTGCGAAAAACAGAGGTGTTTTTCCTTCGTTTGCCAGTTTATCAAAATAATCCCTCAGCATCTCGCTTTTGCCAAGCTTCTCACTTAGATACTTGTAGCTTGAACCGAAATACTCGTCTCCGTCAATTTCACCACTGACACCACTACCGCTCAAGGTCTTAAAGCCGGTTACCTCATAAGGCAAAAACTCTCTTTTATTTGCTAGCTTGTTAATAGCGGAAGCGAGAGGATGTTCACTTCTTGCTTCAAGCGTGTGTGCATATTTAAGTAGCTCGTTTTCGGTTATATCAAACGGAATAATGTCTGTTACCTCGGGCTCACCATAGGTAATAGTGCCTGTCTTGTCAAGCAAAACAATATCGCACTTACCACACATCTCCAATTTGGCGGCATCCTTGAAGAGAATACCCTTTTTTGCACCAACGCCACTGCCGACCATAATTGCAACAGGTGTTGCAAGACCGAGTGCACAGGGACAGCTGATAACCAAAACAGAAATTCCTCGTGCAAGTGAGTAGCCGATATCAAAGCCACTGCAAAATAGCCAAATAATAGTAGTTATAAAAGCGATTAAAATTACAACAGGAACGAAAAATCCGGACACAGTGTCGGCAATTTTTGAAATAGGAGCCTTTGTAGCTACTGCATCGGTAACGGTTTTTATTATTTTAGAAAGAGCCGTGTCCTCGCCAACCTGAGTTGCCCTTGCTACAATGTAGCCACTCTTGTTTATCGTGGACGCATATATATTGTCGCCACAAGATTTTTCACTTGGCACACTTTCACCGGTTAAGGCTGACTCGTCAATTGCACATTCACCCTCTATAATCACACCATCAACAGGCACCTGTCCACCCGCCTTGACAACAAAAACATCATCGGTTTTTATATTTGCAATATCTACCTCTGTTTCCTTGCCGTCTACAAGTAAAATAGCACTTGTTGGCTTTAGCTTGAGTAGACTCCTTAGTGCGTTTTTGGTTTTTGATTTTGAAAGCGATTCGAGCATTTTGCCAACTGTAATTAAAACTAAAATCATAGCAGCTGACTCAAAATACAGCTCGTTTTTAAGTAGGTCGTGTAGTCTTTCATGATCAGAGGTGCTTGTACACATTATGCATAAAATTACTGTGCTATATATAAATGATGCACCTGAGCCAAGGGCAACAAGCGAGTCCATATTAGGAGCTAGCTTTATAATTCCCTTAAAGCCATTTATAAAGAATTTTTGATTTATTACTAAAACTACCGAGCAAAGTATCAGCTGTAAAACAGCAATTAGCAAAGGATTTTTATCTAAAAAGCTAGGCAAGGGCAGTCCCATATGTGCACCCATAGCTATATACATAAGAGGTAGTAAAAATCCAAGAGAAATTAAAAATCTTCTAATTAGAGCTGGGCTTTCTGTGTCCTTAAAGGTGTCGTCGTCTGTCTTTTCCTTGCCCACCACACTGGCACCGTAGCCGGCGTTTTTAACAGCGCTTATTATATCGACCTCACTCGCTTTTCCCTCTACATTCATAGAGCCTGTGAGCAGGTTGACAGAGCAGGAGTCAACGCCACTGACAGCCTTTACAGACTTTTCAACACGCGCAACACAAGCGGCACAGCTCATACCCGTTACATTGAATTTTTGCATTTTTCCACTCCCTTCTGTTTGAATTTAGTCGTTTACAATTTAATTATACATTTTTAAAGTTTTTTGTCAAGTCCACCAAAAATTCAAATCCTTCATTATTTATATAAGGTCAAAAAATATAAAAAATTTTTATACATTTTTTGATTTTGCAAAAAAATAAAAAAGTTGAAATTTTTTACAAAAATGTCTTGACAAAGTGAGTTAGTTATGCTAAACTAGCTGCGTAGTTAGGCGAGACTAACTCACATAATTAACTAGCAGTATAGTTGCTAAAGGAGAGAGTTATGACACTAAAGGATGCAAGGGTTGGCGATACAGTCAAGGTTGTCCGTGTTGAGGGCGAAGGACCTATAAAAAGACGTATTATGGACCTAGGTATAACTAAGGGCGTTGAGATTTATGTAAGAAAGGTAGCGCCACTTGGCGACCCGTTTGAGCTTACAGTAAGAGGATATGAGCTTAGTGTAAGAAAAGAAGATGCCAAAATGGTATCAGTAGAAAAAATCAGTTAAAAGTACAGCTTATGTATCCACTTAGTGGAATTTGGAGGGGAAAATGTCTATTAAAATTGCTTTAGTTGGTAACCCCAACTCAGGTAAAACGACGCTATTTAATGCGCTGACAGGCTCAAACCAATATGTTGGTAACTGGCCTGGTGTAACAGTTGAAAAGAAAGAGGGAAAAATCAAGTGGAACAAGGAGGTTATTTTGACCGACTTGCCGGGAGTTTACTCACTTTCTCCATACACGCCGGAGGAAATTGTTGCAAGAAACTATTTGGTTGACGAGCATCCAAGTGCAATTATCAATATAGTTGACGGTACAAACCTTGAAAGAAACCTATATCTCACAACACAGCTCCTTGACTTTGGTATTCCTATGGTAATAGCTATCAACTTTATGGATGTTGTTAGGAAAAGAGGAATTAAAATCAATCTTGGTAAGCTCAGCCGTGAGCTTGGCTGTAAGGTTGTTGAAATTTCAGCACTTAAGGGTGATGGAATAGAGGATGTAGCTAAGGAAGCAATTAGAATTTCCAAGGGCGAGGCTACTTTTAGAAGAAATATTTTTTCAAGCCAAGTTGAAAAGGCTCTTGAGGATATTCAAGACTTGATAAAAAAGGGCTACATAGAGGAAAACGAGCTAAGATGGCTCAGCGTAAAGCTCTTTGAAAGAGACGAGGAGATTCTTTCTCACCTTGATTTAAACGAAAAGACAAAATCACAAATCGAAGCTGTTATCAAAAGGGCAGAAATGGAGCTTGACGATGACAGCGACGGCATAATCATAAGCGAAAGATATGATTATGTAACCTCTATTGTTGACAAAAAGATGCCGGGAAAGGAAAAAATGTCTGTTTCTGACAAAATAGACAGAATTGTTACAAACAGATGGCTTGCAATTCCAATCTTTGCACTTATTATGTTCTCGGTTTACTTCATCGCTATTGGTTCAGTTGGCGCTTGGATAACCGATTTTATGAACGATACACTCTTTGGTGAGTGGATTGTTCCGGGTATCACCTCGCTTCTTGAGGGTTGGGGAATACAAGACTGGCTCGTTGGCTTAATAGCAGATGGTGCTATTGGTGGTGTTGGTGCAGTTCTTGGCTTTGTACCACAAATGCTCATTCTATTCTTGCTTCTTTCATTGCTTGAGGACTGTGGATATATGTCCCGTATTGCATTTATTATGGACAGAGTCTTTAGACGCTTTGGACTATCGGGAAAATCCTTCATTCCAATGCTAATTGCATCAGGCTGTGGTGTGCCGGGCATTATGGCGAGTCGCACAATTGAGCAACAAAACGACCGTAAAATTACAATTATGACAACAGGCTTTATTCCTTGCTCAGCAAAAATGCCAATTGTTGGCTTTGTAGCATCGCAAATATTCGGTGGTGGCGTAAGAGGTGCGCTCGTTGCAACAGGTGCTTACTTCATCGGTATCGGTGCTGTAATTTGCTCGGGAATTATACTAAAGAAATTTAAGGCGTTTGCAGGAAATCCTTCACCATTTGTAATGGAATTGCCTGAATATCACGTACCTGCACCAAAAAATGTGTTCAAATCAACATTTGACCGTGGTTGGAGCTTTATCAAGCGTGCAGGAACAGTTATTCTTTTAGCAAGCGTTCTTATTTGGATTGGTCAAAATGTTTCTATTGAATCAACAAGCACAGAGATTGTGATTGATGCAGAAACAGGGGAGGCTGTTGAAAGCGGACACGCACACGCAATTTTCGGTGAGCTACAAGAAAAGCTTGACAATGACGGAAAGCCCGTTATCGACGAGGAAACAGGCGAGGTAGTAATGGAAGCTCCCATTATTGACTACAAGCCTGCTGAGCATAAGGGAATACACTTCATAGAGGAAGGCTGTACATCTAAATCCGTGCTTGAAATGATAGGAGAAGGACTATCTATCGTGTTTAAGCCGCTTGGCTTTGGCGACAGCTGGGAATCAAGCGTTGCAACAATTCTTGGCTTGGTAGCTAAGGAGGAGGTTGTTGGTGCTCTTGGCTCAATGGCAGAGGGCGGAATCAATGGTGCAAGTGAGGAATTCTTTGAGGGTAGTTGGCTAAAGGGAATTTCCTTCTTGATATTCAACCTGCTTTGTGCTCCTTGCTTTGCAGCAATTGGAGCTATCAAAAATGAGATGAACAGCAGAAAATGGACTTGGGCAACTCTTGGATATATGACAGGACTTGCTTATGCTATCTCGCTCATTACATATCAATTCGGCAGACTCTTTAGCCGTGGTGAATTCGGCTTCTTTACAGTAATAGCAATTATACTTTTTGTAGCATTCTTCTATTTACTATTAAAGCCTGCAAAATTCTCACTTGTAAACCTATTCAAAAAGCTTTTCAAAAAGGAAAGCAAGGCATAATTAATAATTAAAGGAGGACACAATGCTTTTATTTAGCTCAATGGGATGGCCAACAATAGTGGCGCTTATAGTAATTGTCTTAATAATCGGTGGACTTATAGCAAAGCTTATAGTTGACAAGGTCAAGGGCAAAAGCTCTTGCTCGTGTGGTTGCTCAGGCTGTGCTATGAAGGATATGTGTCATTCAAAGGATGCAAGGGGAACAAAACCATCAGAGCAAGAGATGGATGCATCCGCACAAAGCTCCGATAATATAGAAACAAATTAGTTTAAGCTAATAAATATCTCTTATTTCTAAAGAAAACGCACTTCCAAAGGGAGTGCGTTTTTCTTTATATAAAAAGCCCGTATGCAAAATGCACACGGGCTAATTATTTGGTTTATTTGCTCTCTTGCTCGTTGTCAGTTGATTCGTCTGTCATTTCAAGAGATGATTCGTCCTCAAATAGAGGCTCTTCAGAGAACAGCGGTTCTTCAGAGAATAGCGGCTCTTCATCACCGAGAGAGAACTGTTCGTCCTCTTCTACTATCTCCTCTTCGATAGCCTTTGATTTCTTTCCTGACTTTTTAGACTTCTTTGACTTTTTGGAGCTTTCTTGCTCAACTTGAACCTCAGCCTCTTGTCTTGCAAGCTCCTCTTCCTCAAGCTCTTGTAGGCTTGGAATGGAGAGGTCAAATACTGTGTCTTGCATTATGTCGTTGAGAGAGAATGAATCCTCAGTCTCTTCGTTTAGGCTAATTTCCATTGTTTCGTCGTAATCTTGGTTAATAGCATCAACATACGCACGCCAAGCACCGGTATCGGACATGGTGTCTTGCTCGTTGTCGTTTTCGTCGCCATTACTATCTGCCTCGTCATCTTGCTCGTTAGCCTCTTGGTAATCTCTGTTGATAGCATCAACGTAAGCTGTCCAAGCAGCCTCCTCATCGATAATTCCATCTTGACTAATAGGAATATCAGGTGGAATTTCCTCGGTTAAGTTCAT
Organism: Clostridia bacterium; assembly: GCA_017624905.1. Classification (GTDB taxonomy): domain Bacteria; phylum Bacillota; class Clostridia; order Oscillospirales; family CAG-272; genus RGIG2000. The sequence continues at coordinate 9,639 of JAGAMD010000037.1, forward strand.
AGCGGCAAGCTGTGCCTCGACTGACATAGCAGACTTTTGAGTACCCTTCGAGTTCTTGAAACGGAATTTGTAGCCCCTTGCCTTGTTCTTCTTTGCAGTAAATGTGAATACAAGAGCAAGTACACCACCGCCAACTACTATAAGAAGCAGAACGCCAACAACAATTGAGGCAAGAACTGTAATAAGTGTTCTCATTGGGTTGCTTAGCGCTTTTACTGAAGGAAGATTGCCTATAAAATCAAGATTTATAAAGCCGAACAATGTGATAGGAACCTTGTATTCCTCTTCCGGCTTTGGCAGTCTTGGAATCGACTCATAGTCGTAAGCACCACAACCTGCACATACAAATCTACGCTGACCGTAGTTGTCAACGGTTGGCTCAAGAACAACCTCACCAACGTCGCCCTCATATCTTGTATGATTGTTAGGGTTCAAGGTTGGCTCAGAATAGTTTTCTTCCTTGTTACATACTGTACAGGTGTAAATACCTCTTTCGCCGACAGTACAGGTTGGAGCAGAAACAGGAGTCTTTTTCCAAGTATGCTTTTCTGTTGGCTCGGATGAAATTGTTTGAGAAACTCCACACTCATCACAGGTGATTTTTGTTTGTCCCCAAGTACCGCAGGTAGGCTCCTTTAGTATCTTTTCTGTCCACTTATGGTCAGAGCCGGCAGGTGGATAATATGTTTCGCTTCGGTTGGCGGGAACATTAGGCTCAACTGCACCACAGATACATTGACCTAGTGTGAAATATGGGTCAATACAGTAAGATGTACCGGGAACTAAAGCCACCTTGATTTCTCTTGCTGTATAAATATGAGTGTTTTCATCTCGTGGAATGTTGTTGTGGACAAAAATGTATTCACAAACGGTACATTTTTCACCCTCAACACCGTATGTTTGACAGGTTGCTTCCTTATAATAATCCTCGTATTTATGAGGAGCATACACTGTACCTATATTTCTCTTTTCATTGATGCTACAACGCTCGCAGGTAAATAGATCGTAGCTATATTCCTTACACGTAGCAGGGATGGAGGTTGTTTTGTATGCGTGTTCCAGGTAAACAATCTTTTCGTCGCCGTATTGGTGTCCACCTGCGTGAGATTTTCTCGCATTTTGACAAGCTGTGCCAACGGAAACCTCATTTAACAGACATCCCTCAACAAATACCTCTTTAAGAACGGATTTAACGCCCTCGTCAAGCGAGAATGCACCGGTACCAATGGTTTTAACATTATATCCATAGGTTAAAGAAACCATTTTTACGTTTTGGAATGCGTACTCACCGATTGTATTTGCATTTAGCACCATATGCTCAATAAAGAGCTTGGAGCTTGCATCCTGCTTGAAGGCATAATTTCCAATAGAACCGGTAATATGCTCAAGACCGATAACTCTTTCAAGGTTAGGCATTGATGAAAATGCGTATCTCTTGATTGTTTCGATAGAAACAGGGAGCTCGATTTCCTTTAAGTGCTCGTTTCTTAGGAATACACCTGTTGGTGTACCACCGTTTTCGTTTCTGTAATCACCGAAAATAGTAGTTGTACCAAGAGGGATTTCAACGTAAAATACATCTGCTTGAGGAACACTTGAAGAGCTTATGATTTCACCCTTGTCGTTTAACTCGTCGTGCATAAGCGCGTCAGCAGAGAAGGATTTAACCTCGGTGCCGTCAATAGAGAATAGGTCGTTAGCAGGAACACGCTTGTAAATCTTTTCACCCTTCCACATATATCCAACAGTAACATAAACCGTTGATGGGTCAGGGAATGTATAGCGATTCTCTGTTGCACCACATCTTGTACATTCAAGAGTGTAACAGCCCGGCTTTGTTTCTTCCTTGGTGTTGACAATTTCCTGTGACATAACAGGCATATATGAGTGACCTACGCCCTCACTATATTGATGAGGATAAACGCTGTCGCAATATTGACATAAATGGTTGAGTGTAACAGGTGTTGTACAGTCGGAGGCAGCCTCGATTAGAGTGCCTTGGTGATTACATTTTGAGAATAAGTATTTATCGCCACTAGCTGTAAATACATAGTTCTTGTAAGGGAAGAAATCTTTAATGTCTGTGGTGTATGTACCACCGTAAATTCTTGCATTGTATCTTGTGTAATCAGCTGCATAGCCGGTAGGATGGGACAAATCAAGCTCACCGCCGAGCACCTTAAAGGTTAGAACGGTTTTGGCTGAGCCGATATCCTCAAATAAATACTCGGATTTTGAAACAACATTTGCTGTTTCATAAACAGTAAATGTAGCACCTGAAATACCGGAGGAGTTTATAAACTTTCCACTCTCAAGAGATCCGTGAATATCAACGTTTAAAAGACCATCGATATAATCAACGTTGTTCTTAATTGAAACGAGGTTCATATTTGCATTAACGCCTGCGTTTTCACCTATAACAAAGGAAAGAAAAGATGCTTTTCTTGTAGGATAAAGCGACAAGAAGGAGTTTAGAGAAAACTCAATCTCACCACTTGCAATGTGGTTGATTTGTGCTTTCTTTGTGCCGGAGTTAGCAACGATAAGACCGCTGTTGTGACCAACAAAGCCGTCGCCATCTGTGTTTAGTGAAAAGTTATTACCGTTTAAATCTATATATAAAATTCCGTCGTTTAAATTAATTGTTTGGTTTAATGTAATGCTTGATTTAAGCTTGATATATGTATATCCCTTGGAAATTGAAAGAGGGAAGCTGCCACTAAGCGCAATTTCTCCACCCTCAGCACAGAAAAGCTCTATGTTTTCAGTAGGTGATATTGACTCGCCACAGTTATAGAAGTTGCCGTTTTTGTCAAACCAACCGTAAACCGTACCGCCAACCTTTGAGTCCGGTGTTGGCAATGTAATTGAATCGCCCTCTTCAACCAACTTGTTGTAGGAAACACCACCATGAGTAAATGTAACCACAGCGCTTTTTGTTGAGCCAAAGGATGTTATAGTAAATACAGCGACAAGCACAATAAGTAGTGCAAGGACTGTAAACATAAGCTTAAAACGGAATTTTTTCATAAGTCTCTCCTAACCGGTTTTAATAAGACATAATTTTGGCATAGTAGTGCCAACTATACATCATAATTATACAACAATTACAAAAACTTGTCAATATATAATATAAATTTTATTATAATGCACAAAAAGAAAGCCCGACATAAATCGGACTAAATTTTATTAAGCAATTGACATAAAAATGGCGGAAATAGCCAAGCCTATAATTACAAAAACAGGTGTTAGTAGAATTAATACCGGCAAGAGTAGAAGGAAAACAGGTAGCAATATTATTATAATTGGTAAGAGTAGCAATCCACCAACGATAATACCGATTATGGCAAAGCCACTGCCAAATAGTTGGCTGAAAGGGTTACTAGAGCTTTGGCTTTCATAATAAGCAGGATCGTAGCCGCAAACTATACAAGTCTGGTAGCCTTGAGCATCTGTAGACATAAGATGCCCGTTTGTGCTACAATCATAGGTTGTAGAAGCGGTTGCTGTAACATTCGTTAAAGCATCCGTATAATAAGTATCGATTTTTGCATCCGAGCTTGCAAAAGCCGGAACAGAGAAGCAAGCAATTAAAGTGAACAATAAAACGAAAGTAATAATTAGCTTGGTACTAGATTTTTTCATAAAAACTCTCCTTTAATAAATTATAGATATATTTTAACACACGAGGAGGTGATTGTCAAGAAAGAGCAGTTGGTTACTTAACTATTAAAATCCGGTGTGTAGGCTATACTGGCTGAGGATTTATCCTGCATATATCCGTCATAGCCAAGAGAGATAGCCTTTTCTACTACACTGTTATATTCAAAGGTTGTAACTCGGCGCAAAAGCTCCTTGTATACCTTGTCGCAAAACTCGGGTGTGTATTGGCTCATAAGCGAAAGCTTGAATGAGCTTACATCAAAGTCCCTTGCTATGTCCTCTAAAATAGCAATAGAATCAAGACGGCAGGAGGGAAGAACAAGGTGGCGTAAAATAACGCCCTGCTTCATAATTCCGTTTTCGTCAAAAACGCATTTGGGTTGTAGTCTAAGCATCTCGAAAAAGGACGCTTTGGCATACTTATAGTAGTCCTTAGCACGTGAATATTTTTGAGATAGCTCAGGGCTAAAATATTTAATATCGGTTAGAAATATAGACACATAGTCGCCAATTTTTCTAATTTCCTCCGGTTTTTCATAGCCCGAGGTGTTGTAAACAACGGGGATTTTTAGCTTGTCCCTAACAAGCTCAAGTGCTTCTGTAATTTGACTACTAAAATGAGTTGGAGTAACTAAGTTTATATTGTGTGCACCCGTATCTTGTAGGCTCAGCATAATGCTTACAAGCTCACTTGTGGAGATTTCCTCGCCCTTTAGTCCGTGGCTGATTTCCTTGTTTTGACAATAAACGCATTTTAGCGGACAACCACTAAAAAATATTGCACCACTACCATTTGTACCACTAATTGATGGCTCCTCCCATTTGTGTAGCATAACCTTGGCAATTTTTACCTTGCCCGAGGCACCACACACGCCAACTGATATATCACGGTCAACTGAGCACTCGCGTGGGCAGAGAGTACATTTATCCATTAAAAGCCACCTGCTGTCAGCTTGATAATTTTCTTTATATCGTCAGGCTGTATCTTTGCCTCGTTGGCTGCCTTGTTGCGTTTAATTTCGCCACACTTACGACATTTGTGAATAATAATGTAGCCCTTTTTTGAGTCAAGCTCAACCTTGATAGGGTCCATAACTCCACCGCAAGGATTTTGTCTGTCTCCGGGCATTATATCAACGTGCTTAGAGCAAAGGCATTTTGGACAGTGGTTGCGAGAGGTGTAGCCAAGAGGCAAAACCTCGTGCCCACAGTTTTCACATATAAAGCCGTTATCGTTTTTTGTAAATCTTTTGTTTTCCATAGCTTACCTTTAAATGTAGTGATTTTATTTTACTTTCCAACGCAGAAGCGAGAGAATATGGCATTAACAACCTCCTCGCTAACGCCACGCTTGTCAATGAGGTCAAGCTCAGAAAGAGCGGCTTCAAGAGAAAAGCAAATTATATCGGGTGTTTGACCAAAGGTGAGTGCCTCTTTTGCCTCAAGGCACTTTTCAAGTGCTACATTGACTGATGCGAATTGACGAGCATTTGATATAACCGCATCGTTTGATAGGTCAATTTCGCCAAGGTTATACATATCGCTAAGGACTTTAGCCAGCTCGTCCCTTCCGTCCCCTGTTTTTGCACTCAAAAATATCTTTTTGTGGCAGAGAGTGTCTATTTTTTGAATAAATTCGTTGGATAGCATACACTCTTTATCCGTCTTGTTTATAAGTGCAATCGCAGTTTTGCCACTTGCACATTCAAGAATAAATTTGTCCTCGCTTGTTTCCTTGGCAGAGGAGTCAAAAACGCACAAAAGAAGCTCGGAGCTTTCAATTTTAGACTTAGCTCTTTCAACACCGATTTTTTCAACTGTATCAAAGGTTTCGTGTATTCCTGCTGTGTCGGCAAGGTTTAGAGTAACACCACCAACACTTGCAGTATGCTCAATTACATCACGAGTTGTTCCTGCTATGTCGGTAACAATTGCAAGGTCCTCGCCAAGCAGCATATTGTAAACTGAGCTTTTTCCTGCATTCGGCTTACCAATAATTGCTGTGCGTACGCCCTCGCAAACGGCACGGCCTGTATGGTAGCTCTTCTTTAGTGAGTCGAGCGAGGAAATTACATAGTCAAGACAATCATCAATTTCTGAAATTTCAGCCTCGCTAATGTCCTCGTCGGGATAGTCGATTGTTGCATATGCGTGTGAAATGCAGTCGAGCATTTTTTCGCGAATGTTATCTATTTTGCTTGAGAGTATTCCTCTTGCCTGTGAGGAGGAAAGACGCAATTGAGAATCGGTTTTTGCATCAATTACTTGACCGATAGCCTCAGCACAAGAAAGCGTTAGCTTCCCGTTAATATACGCACGTTTTGTAAATTCACCGGCTGATGCAAGAGAAGCACCTGATGAAAGGGCAGACTCAAGCACAGCACCTGTAACATAAATACCACCGTGACAAGCAATCTCGCAAACATCCTCACCCGTAAAGGATGAAGGTGCTTTGAAATATGTTAAAAGTCCGTCATCAATTACCTCGCCATCACGCAAAATTTCGCCATAGTAGGCTTTGCGTGGCTCGATATTATCGCTCCTTAGCTTCATCATCCTTTTAGCAACCAAAAGAGCATCATCACCGCTGATTCTAATTATGGCAACGCCACCCTTGCCCTTGGCGGTAGAGATGGCTGCAATCGTCTTGTTTATCATAAAAAATCCTTTTCAAAAAGTATTGTTTTCTCAAAAAACGTCAACACGTGTCTATTTTTTCTCTATTATGAAGAAATATGGGGAGGTTGGTGAGTTGATTATTTGAAACCGTGAAATGCTCATTTCACGCCTGTCAATAGTCTTAAAATATTCCTCGAGCATAAGTCCCTCAAGGTATCCCTCCTCGTGCCCAGGATATACGGCGATTAACAAAATTCCGTCATTATCCAACATATCAATAGCCCCCTTGACAGCGGGTAATGTTGTTTCTCTTTTTGTGGTCAAGGCTTTGTTGCCACTGCCGGGTAAATAGCCTAGGTTGAACATACCTGCCTTGATTTTTGTATCAATATATTTTTTTGCATTGTGGTGCGAGTCAAGAATTAATGTGTAGTTTTCAGGGCAACCCTCTAAAGCAAGAGTGCTTTTAGCACTTTTTAGTGCTCCTTCTTGTATGTCAAAGGCGAAAACATGGCCTTTTTCCCCAACTGCTTTTGATAAAAACGCAGTATCGTGCCCGTTGCCCATAGTAAAGTCAGCACAAATATCGCCCTCTTTTAGATGAGAGAGGATAAAGCTCTTTTGAAGTGTAAGTAAATCGGTCATATTTTCTCCTTTCGTCTCTTATACAAAAATTATACTATTCTTGCTTATCTTTGTCAAGTTTTAAATATTTCTTGACAAAGTAATATATTAGTGCTAAAATGTATGTGTTTTAAATATTTTATATTTCTTTGAGAGGTTTTTCCGCTATGAAATGGACTTCACTAAATGATTTAAGAGAAAAATATCTTTCCTTTTTCGAGTCAAAGGAACACTTAAGATTAAATAGCTTTTCACTTGTGCCAAACAATGACAAGTCACTTTTGCTTATCAACTCGGGCATGGCACCGATGAAGAAATTCTTTACAGGCGAGGTTGTGCCACCATCAAAGAGAGTTACAACCTGCCAAAAATGTATAAGAACACCGGATCTTGAAAGAGTAGGACACACAGCCCGTCACGGTACGTTCTTTGAGATGCTTGGTAACTTCAGCTTTGGTGATTATTTCAAAGAGGAAGCAATTGAATTCGCTTGGGAATTCTTAACCAAAACACTTGAAATTGACGGTGATTTGCTCTGGCCATCTATATACGAAAATGACGAGGAGTCATACGACATTTGGGTAAACAAAATCGGAGTAAATCCTGCCCACGTTGTTCGTCTCGGCAAGGCAGATAACTTCTGGGAGCACGGCTCAGGTCCTTGTGGACCTTGCTCTGAGATTTACTTTGACCGTGGCATAAAGTACGGCTGTGGCTCACCTGATTGTAAGCCCGGCTGTGATTGTGACAGATATATGGAAATTTGGAACAATGTATTCTCACAATTCAACAATGATGGCAACGGCAACTATACAGAGCTTGCCCAAAAGAACATTGATACAGGTATGGGACTTGAGCGTCTTGCTTGTGTTATGCAGGGCGTTGACAATATGTTCGAGGTTGACTCAGTTAGAAAAATCCTTGACACAGTGTGCGAAATTGCAGGAAAAACATACGGTCAAAACGCAGAAAACGATATTTCTATTCGTGTTATTACAGACCATACAAGAAGCGCTATGTTTATGATTTCTGATGGCGTTATTCCATCAAATGAGGGCAGAGGCTATGTTCTTCGCCGTATCATTCGTCGTGCTTGTCGTCATGGTAAGTTGCTCGGCATCAACCACCCATTCCTAGTTAAAATGTGTGAGGTTGCAATCGGTGAGAGCTGTGATGCATACAAGGAGCTAGCTGAAAAGGCTGACTATATTAAAAAGGTACTTGCTCTTGAGGAGGAGCGCTTTGATGCAACAATAGACCAAGGTCTATCCATCCTTGAAAACCTAGTTAAAGAGGCAAAGGAATCCGGCAAAAGCACAATTGACGGTGCCGACGCATTCAAGCTTTACGATACATTTGGCTTCCCAATTGATTTAACTCGTGAAATCGCCGAGGAAAACGGACTTGATACTGATATGGACAAGTTTAATGAGCTTATGCAGGAGCAAAAGCAAAGAGCAAGAAATGCTCGTGCAAATATCAGCGGTTGGCAGGATAAGGAAAAATCACTAGAGCTACCAAAAACAGTGTTCGAGGGCTATACAACACTTAATGCAAGTGGCAAGGTTATCGCTATAATTGATGAAAATGGCGAAAGCGTACAAGCTCTTAGCGAGGGTGAATGCTCGGTAGTGCTTGACAAGACATCCTTCTATGGCGAGGGCGGTGGACAAGTAGGCGATACCGGTTCACTTTCAAATGATAATGTAGAAATTGACGTTGTTGACACTAAAAAGGCTGACGGCGTATATATTCATATGTGTAAAATCACAAGTGGTGAAATCAAGGTTGGCGACACAGTAGTATGTGGCGTTGATAAGGCAAGACGTGAGGCTATTAAGAGAAACCACTCATCCGTTCATATGCTACAAGCAGCTCTCCGTCAAGTTCTTGGAACACACGTTGAGCAAGCCGGCTCTTATGTTGACGAGAAAATCGGCAGATTTGACTTTACACACTTCCAAGCTTTGACAAAGGAAGAAATTAAGAGAGTTGAAGCACTTGTAAACGAGGCAATTTTGTCCGGAATTACAGTCGAAACAATCGAAACAGATATTGAAACCGCACGTAAAAACGGAGCTATGGCTCTCTTTGGCGAGAAGTACGGCAAGGTTGTACGTATGGTTAAGATGGGCGACTTCTCAACAGAGCTTTGTGGTGGTACTCACCTAGACAACACAGCTAAGGCGGGAATGTTCAAGATTATTTCAGAAATCGGTGTTGCAGCCGGTGTTCGTAGAATTGAGGCAACAACAGGCTACGGTGTTCTTAGCCTTCTTGAAAGCAAGGAATCCTTGATTGAAAAGACAGCTAGCGAGTTAAAATGCCAAAATGTAAACGATATAGCTAAGCGTGCAAGCTCAATAAACGAAGAGGTAAGAGGCTTAAAGCGTGAGATTGAATCACTCAACTCCAAGATGGCGTCCTCTCGTGTCAATGACTTGATTACTAGTGCAAAGAAGGTTGGTTCATTTAATGTTATTACAGCTGACCTTGGCGATATGGGTGCAGATGCTGTTCGCTCACTAGGTGATGTAATTAAGGATAAGGATGCAAACGCAGTTGCAGTATTTGCAATCCACACAGCAGATAAGCTAAACTTTATTGCAGTTTGTGGTAAGGATGCAGTTAAAAATGGAGCACACGCAGGAAAAATACTTGGCGAGGTTAGTGCTGTTACAGGTGGCCGTGGTGGCGGACGTCCTGACAGTGCAATGAGTGGCGGTAAGGATATATCTAAAATCGGTGAGGCTTTAGCATTAGTTGAAAGCTTACTAAGCAAATAAAACCACGCAATAACAGAATTAAGGCACGGATTTTCCGTGCCTTTTTCATCATATCACTTGTAAAATGCGCAAAATGGTGTTATAATAATTGTGCGAAACAAACTTAATAACAGAGCAGAGGGGTATTTTCTTTTTTAGGAATACTATACCCTTTTTTCGCTAACTCTATTTTTAGAATTTGGCAAAAGCGCAAATTCCCATTTAGTAGGGTTGGCAAGATTAAATATCCCCATATTCTGTTAAAGTTTGTTTCGCAGCAATCGGGGTTTTGCGTTTTTCGGTGCGTTAACTTCTCTTGATGTCCCATAACGAAGGTTTCAAAAAATAGTGGTAAAGACAATCGATACAGTATATCGCAAATATTTATGTGAATGGAGATACTGTAATGAAAACATTGTATGAAAACCTTGGTAGGACTTATCACGAAGAAAACGGATACCTTATTCCTAACGTAACCCTTCCCGAACAGACCGACTATCAGATCGGCAAGTACGGACGGATGCACCTTGACTACATCAAGAGCCACCGTCGCGGAAGGTACACCACTCTGCTGACCGAAGGCAAGATGAACGCTCGGTTGCACGAGATAGACCTTGAAGCAAATGAAATGCTTGAAAACATCATCACCCGCCTCGCTACCGAGAGAGGTATCGATGAGAATTTGAAAGCTCGCGATATGCTCCGTTGGGTTGCTGAGATGAACAATATCAAGGCAAGCGCGGAAGAAATCGTTTTGCGGGAGGTGGTGTTGGTATGAAGTCGATCATCAACGAACTTTGGCACGGAAATATTATCCCGCAAGAAGATAGTCGAACCAACTCCAAAGAAATGAAAGAACTGCTTGGCTATATGGCAAGGCATCACGAGGATTTGGAGAAAAGCTTTTCCGACGAACAGAAAGAAACTTTTGAAAAGTTCCACGATTGTTGGAGCGAGTATATGAGCTTGGCAGAAGCTGCCATCTTTGAATATGCTTTCAAACTCGGTATGCAAATTGCTATCGAAACGCTAACAGATAAATAACAGTCAATCGGGCATCGGTGAAATATCCGATGCCTTTTTGATTAAGATTTGTTCTGACCGATTGACAAACGGCGGAAAATAGTGTATAATATACTACGCGAAAGCGAATGATAATATAATTCGCACTTGCGAATGATATAAAACGCCTATTTGAGAGGTAAAAATGGATTACATAAGCATAGATGAAGCCGCTAAAAAATGGGGGCTTTCCAAAAGATTTGTTCAGCTTCTGTGTTCTAACGGAAGAATAGAAGGAGCAACTCGCTTGGGTAGAGCGTGGATGATACCTCACGATGCTAAAAAACCTATCGACGGAAGAACCAAGGCGGCACGTTCCAAACGCGATGGAGATATGCCACTTCCTCGCAAAACGCCTTTTCTTTATATGACAGATCTCTATAACACGCCCGGAACTGCTGACGATGTAGGTGAAAGCCTTGCGTTCAACCACGAAGCTCGAGTGCTTTTTGAAGCTGAGGTCGCATACTCTCGCGGTGACATTGATAAGGTGTACGAGAGCGCAAACTACCTTTTGAATAAGCACTCAGGCTTCTATGCTGTTCTCTCAGCAGGTATGCTTCTCGCTATGTGTGCGATATGGAAAGGCGATATTGAAATGTGGCGCAGAGCCAAGATCCATATATCCGAAGCACCTGCCAAAAACGACAATGACCGAGACGTGATGCAGCTTGCAATCAGTGCGGTCGATAT
>JAGAMD010000038.1 GCA_017624905.1 Clostridia bacterium
ACTTTTACAACAATGACCGTATTCAATTAAAAACAAAACTGACACCATTAGAAAAACGATGCCAGTTTGCTTCTTAAAATTTAATATTCTACCATAGGGGGTGTTTTTTGTGCTGTCTGCACAAAATGGTTCACTTCAAAAGGGGAGGCTTTTTGTTTTGTATTTAAAATATTGTTTTATTGTATTTTTTGATTGCCCAAAGGGTGATTATAATGCCGACAATAAAGCCAGCAGTCATTGTCACCGAGCCAACCGTTACTAATATAGGCATACTGAGTATTGCCGAAAGGAGCATACCAAGACCGAGAGCCACACAGGAAGCACCCATAATTATTGTTCCTGCACCCACTCTTTTGCCAAACGGCTTTTTGTCCTCTTCCCTTATATTGTTTCTGTGATATGAGTGAAGCGTGGAAATGTTGCCTGTTGTGTGCATAATGCCAAAAACCATAATCACAATACCAACGACTAAACAAATTACACCTGAAACTATCATGTTTACCTCTTAATTACTTTCATTATTACCTTTGATAAATAATATATTCCTGTTCCAATGCCTATTCCAACCACGGAAATAACCAAATACCAAAGCGAGTGGACAAGTGCTGACGAGTTATAATAGATAAATACTGATGGAATAAATATAACCGATGTGGCAAGTGGGTAAAAATATTTAATTATATTTTTTGAAATTGAGCCGAGTACTATTGACAACACAAATGTGAATATTATTATAAGCAAAACAAGTCCCATCATATCTGTTGGTCCCGCAAAAAGCGGTAAAATATAGAAAACAAGAAGCTGAACGGCAAATATAATTATTTCCTTTAAGTATTTTTTCATTTTATCACCTCGACAATATCATTATACCATATTATTACTAAAAAGTAAATATAAAACACACAAGGTGTACCTTTTGAAATATAAGCAATATAACTTATCTACAACACACTTGGTGTGTTGCATAAGTTCCACTAGCCAATCGCCCTTCGCCATTGGCTCGGGTTCTTGGGTGTCACTTATCTTTGAACGCAAGGATAACAAAAAAAGCAAGACCGAAGTCTTGCTTTTGTTGTTATCTCTTTGAGAACTGTGGTAGCGAAGGTGAAAATAATTGAATATTGTTTTCACCGAGTGAAACCGTCCAAAGCAAGGAGGGGGGCGAGTGCTTTGCTTGAAAGCACGATGACAACCGACTATGCGACGATGGCGGAGCTCGACGAGCGCGAGAAAGTGCACCACAAAAAACAAAAGGCACACACAAGGTGTACCTTTTGAAATATAAGCAATATAACTTATCTCTTGCTGAACTGTGGTGCACGACGAGCAGCCTTGAGTCCGTACTTCTTTCTTTCCTTCATACGTGGGTCACGTGTTAGGAAGCCGGCAGCCTTAAGAACACCTCTGTTAGCCTCATCAGCTACAAGAAGAGCTCTTGCAATACCGTGACGGATTGCACCTGCTTGACCTGAGATACCACCGCCTACAACGTTAGCAACTACGTCGTACTTACCTACATTCTCTGTAGCCTCGAGTGGTTGGTTAACGATGAGCTTTAATGTCTCTAGACCAAAGTATTCGTCAATGTTCTTACCGTTGATTGTAACAACGCCTGTACCAGGATAAAGACGAACACGAGCGATTGATTTCTTTCTTCTACCTGTACCGTAGAAATATGGTTTTGCACTTGTATACATAATCTTCTATCCTTTCCAGCTTATTTTACTTCAACAGCGATTGGCTGTTGAGCTTGTTGATTGTGGTTTGCACCAGCGTAAACCTTGAGTCTTGTGATTGACTTGTCGCCAATTGAGTTGTGTGGGAGCATACCCTTAACTGCAAGCTCCATAGCAAGCTCCGGCTTTGTAGCCATAAGAGTCTTGTATTGAACCTCTTTAAGACCACCGATGTAGCCTGAGTGACGTCTGTAATACTTTTGCTCAAGCTTCTTACCTGTTAAAACTGCCTTTGATGCGTTGATGATAATTACGAACTCACCACAGTCTGCATGAGGTGTGAATTCAGGACGGTGCTTACCTCTTAAAATGTTAGCAGCAGCAACTGCTGTCTTACCGAGAGGCTTGTTTGCAGCGTCAATAACATACCATTTACGCTCGATTTTGTTGTTAGCCATAAATGTTGACATTTGTAATTCCTCCGAATTAAATTAATAAATTGAACTTGGGTAGCCTTTTGGCTCCCTTTCTTTATTGCTCAACCATTATATCATTTGAATTCTCGTATGTCAAGTAATTTTTTAGAATTTTTTTGCAAATTTTAATAAGTTTAGGCTAAATCTCGATTTATCTCACTTTTTCTCGTTTTATCTCTTGTTTTCTCATTAATTATTTTTTGTTTTTTGCAATAAAAAGCCACCGATTTTGAAGAAGTACTTCGTTTTCGATGGCTTTATGATTATTTTTCTGTTTTTAATGTCTTTATACCCTTTTCGGTGATGAGTATATCGCAGTGCTTATCGTACTTGCCCTTTGGTAGGCTTGGAAGAATTTGGTGTGTGTATGCAACGCCAACGCACGAGCCCTTAAAGGTATGCATAAATTTATCATAGTAGCCCTTGCCGTAGCCTAGGCGATAGCCATATACATCAAACGCAAGACCGGGAACAAAGCAAAGCGCACTGCCCTTGGTCAACTCCGGATCGTAAACCTCGTTTTCCTCTTTTGGCTCTCTTATTCCGTATGCACAAGGCTCCATTTCCTCAATAGAATCAACAAAATGGAACTTCATAGTTCTTTCTTCCTTATTGCATTTTGGGAAAGCAACTCTTTTGCCCTTTTCCTTGGCTAGTTGAAAGATTGGCATAACGTCTATTTCTGATTTTATAGGTGCATAAAGCAATATAATATCTGCGTGTCTAAAGCTTACAAGCGAGGTAGCTACTTGAATGATTTTACTATCAAGCTCCAGCTTTTCTTCCTTGCTCATTGCATCTCGCCTCTCGGCACACGCAACTCTTATAGCATCCTTTTCTCTTTTAATTGGTGTCATATTAACCTCTTTAATATAGCACAGAGTCGGCAAGTCTATCTCTTTCTTCCTTACCGCAAAGTGCTTCGATTATTTCAAGTGCGAAGTCGTGTGATTTTCCCATTGCACGTGCAGTTATAATTTTGCCATCACGCACACAGCCCTTTTGTTCGATAATAGCACCGATTAGCTGATCCTCAAAGCCGGGATAACAGCAAGCGTGCTTGTTATTTAAAATTCCTCTTTTACCAAGAATAAATGGAGCGGCACAAATAGCTGAAATAAATTTATTTTCATCTACTGCTCTGTTTATAAAATTCTCAACGAGTGGACTTTCATCAAGATTGGTAGCACCGGGGAGACCTCCCGGGAGAATAATCATATCAAAATCCTCGTTTCCATCTAAATAAATGTCCTCAAAATCGCATACAACAGGAATTTGGTGCGACCCTGTGATTATTTTACCATCAATTCCAACGGTCTTTGCTTCTACTCCGGCTCGTCTTAAAAAGTCAAGCACACAAAGAGCTTCAATTTCCTCAAAGCCGTTTGCTAAGAATATATATACCATAAAAGCCTCCGGTTTTTATACAACACTATGTGTTGATTCCATACTGTGCAAGGCACAGATTCCATACAAGCCATGGCTTGATTCCATGCATCTTTCGATGATTCCATACACTTTATCCGTGATTATATGTCAAGTCTATTTAAAATTTCGTCAAAGATGTCCTCACGAGTGCGAATCGTGTCGCCCTCATAGCACTTTATTTGTTCCCATCCAAGCTTTTTACAGGAATACAAGGCTGCTTCATAGCATTTTGCCATATATTCTGTATCCTTTTCGTGAATGTCCATTTTTTGCCCTGTGGTTTGGCTTCTGCTCTTTACGAGCGACAATGAAAGTCGTGGTGGCAATTCAAGATAAATTACCTTGTCCGGCTTTGGGAGTCCTAACTTTTCAAACTCAAAATCCCATAGCCAAGAAAGAAAGCTCTCCCACTCATCCTTTGGCAATTTTGAAAGCTGATGAACTGCATTAGCAGTTGTATATCTGTTTGCTACGACAATTGTATCAGGATCATTTATGTCCTTTTTCCAATCGGTTTGATAGCTTATGTAACGGTCACACGCAAAGAACATAGAGGCTGTATATGCGTTTGTGTCGCCGGGCTTATCGCCAAGCTTACCATCAAGGTACATTTTTACAAATGTGCTGCTTTCATTATCATACATTGGGAATGAAAGAACACGAACACTTTTGCCACTATTTTTTAGGTACTCAACAAGCTTTTCGCTTTGAGTGCCCTTTCCTGAGCCGTCTAGCCCGTCTATTGCAATAAATTTGCCCATAATAATACTCCATTTGTGCCAAGAAGTGTCTGTTTTTAGCCACTCCTTGGCATTTTTTAACTGTCTTGTCTACGCATCATTAACTCTTGGAAATCCTCTTTGGTGATTAGAACATCACGTGGCTTAGAGCCGTTTGCCTCTCCAATATAGCCACATTCCTCCATTTGGTCAATTAAGCGTGCTGCTCTTTGGAAGCCAAGTCTTAATCTTCTTTGTAGATATGACGATGAAATCTTGCCGGACTCAACGGCTATTTCAAGAGCCTCGTAGAATACTGCATCAAGCTCATCATCACCGCCATCATCCTCGCCGTCAAACATAGCACTTGAGCCCTTGTCGCCCTTAGCTGATTTTGCAGCATTGGCATCGATTTGGTGCATAACCTCCTCGTCGTAGATAGCAGGTGCTGTTTCCTTCCAATGCTGAATTACCTGCTCGATTTCGTCAGTTGAAACGAAGGCACCCTGCACACGTACAGGATATAATGAGCCAACGATTTTAACAAGCATATCTCCGCGAGAAACAAGCTTTTCGGCTCCTACCTCGTCAAGAACTGTACGAGAGTCTATCTGTGATGGAACTCTGAATGAAATTCTTGATGGAATATTACTCTTGATAAGACCTGTTAAAACGTCAACTGATGGACGCTGTGTACCGATAATAACGTGCATACCGGCAGCACGAGCCTTTTGAGTAAGACGTGTAATATGTCCCTCAATATCAGGAACGGTCATTTTTAGGTCGGCAAGCTCGTCAATTACTATAACAATGCTCGGCATCTTGTCAGCATCGTATTTTCCGGCTGCAACCTTTTCATTAAAGTCATCAATGTTTTTAACACCTGCCGCCTCGATAATATCAAAGCGATTATCCATCTCTGTAACTGCCCATTGAAGTGCACCGAGTGCCTTCTTTGGCTCTACCACAACAGGAACAAGCAGGTGTGGAATACCGTTGTAGTTGGAAAGCTCAACCTTTTTAGGGTCGATAAGAATCATACGCATATCATCCGGTGTTGTCCTATAAAGCAAGGAAACAAGCAGTGAGTTAATGCATACTGACTTACCCATACCTGTTGAACCGGCAACTAGTAGGTGCGGTGTCTTTTGAATATCAACATAAATATTTTCACCGGCAATGCTCTTACCAAGTGCACAGGTTAGCTTACCCTTGGCTTTTTTAAATTGAGGGGATTCAATTAGGTCACGGATATAAACCGTGCTGACAACCTTATTTGGCACCTCAATACCAATTGTACCCTTGCCCGGAACAGGACATTCCATTCTTATATCTTGAGCTGCAAGCTTTAGCTTGATATCGTCGGAAAGACCTGCAATTGTACGAACACGTACACCTGCCTCCGGCACAAGCTCATATCTTGTAACGGTTGGGCCTCTTGTAATATCGGAAATTCTTGTTTTTGTTTTAAATTCCTCAAGTGTTTCAACGATAATCCTTGCATTTTCTTGAAGCTCTATCTTTACCTGCTCGGTATTGGAATTGTCAACAGGCTCCTGCAAGAATTGAACAGGCGGGAACTTATAATGACGCTTAGGCAGCTTTTTCTTTGGTGGCGGAGCAACCTTCTTTGCACCCTCTCTGCCAAGTGGTATGCAGTTGGAATTGTCAACAAAGTCACCATTCAATTCAACTGTTTTGTTCGGGTCAACAGGCTTTTTAGCATTGTCTATAAGCTTGTCAAGATAACCAAATTCACCGTCTTGGCTTGAGCTTTCTGCCTCGCTTGGCTCAGATGATTGCATATTTGCCAAAAATTCTTGACGGTTTTTCTTTGGGATTCTGATAATTTCGTATTCCTCGTCCTCTTCAATAACCTCAGGCTCAATTGTGTGCTCTGATTGACGCTCCTCGTGTGCCTCGCTTGTGTAAAGCTCGTCATTTGAGTAAGACTCGTCGCTTGACTCTTCCTCATTTCCAAAGCCTATGCCATTGTGACCAAAAGAAGAAATAGAAACTATATTTTTCTCAAAATCAAAATCGTCGTCCTCTTCCTCTTGCTTGAATTTATACGCCTTTTCACTAGCATTAAACTCAAAGCTTGGTGTTAAGTCAACCTTCTTTATATCTTGAACACTTGTCATATATGCAGTGTCCTCATTGCTATCACCAAAGGTGTGAAGATGTGAGGTGTCAAAATCGTCTGTATCGACTGATGCTTGTCCTGTTGGACGGAGCTGAGGAGTCAAATCATCCTCTTCATCATCGTCAAAAACAACAGGTGCTTTTCTTACCTGGAAGCCGTTTTCATCCTGTGTGTATCTATCGCTATAAGGCTGTAGCTGCTCTGAGGCGGTGCCACGAGAGCTGACAAGCTGATCGTCAAGGCTTGTGTATTTTGTGTTTTGTTCATTTACAATTGTTTCATCTGTATTAATATATTTGCTGATATCAAGGTAAGCCGGCTTGTGGTTCTTTGCTGTTGCCTCAAGAAGCTCCTCCTTAGCATCACCATCGTCGTTATAAACGCTAACCTTTTTGCCTTTTTTAGGCTTTGGCTCCTTCACTACCTTTTCCTTCTTTTCCTTCTCGCCTTTTGGCTTTCCGCCGAGTGCTTTGAAAAGTGCCTCAATCATTGAGAATGGTGTGATATTAAACATTTGAAGAATCATAAACAGCAGTGCAATAAAGATTGCACCTATTGCGAGCCATCTATGAAGTGCAGAATTTATAAGTATGGCTAAAAGTCCGCCGATAATTCCGCCACCTTGTCCCTCATCTACTGCCAACTTGAACAAGCCATAAACAGTAGAATTTGTATCTAGAATTATATGATCAAACTCGATTAAATGCTGTAGGGTTGACAAAAGAACCATTGTAATTATTGTACAAATAACTCTGCGTATGCAAATCTTGTGCTTCAAATCATACTTCCATACAATTGCGTGATAGATTAAAGCTAACATAAAGAATATTGTGCCAAGAGTTGAGAAAAGTCCCTTTGGAACAACAGTTATCCAATATCCAACATCGAAGCCCTTAATATTTCCGAGAAGCCCTAAGAAAGCAAAAAGGAACACCGAGAAAAATATTGACAAAATATATGGCATAAAGACATTAAGTATCCTTAGTTTTAAGGATAGTGAGCTTTTTTTCTTAGCTTTTGGGTTTTGCTCTTCGCTGTAATACTTTTTCATCTTTGTCCTTTCTACCTCCAAAATTTTCACATAGATAATAAATAATAGTGTACATAATAATATAATAACAGAATCAAATTAAAAAAACAATAGATATTTTACAAAAGTAAAAAATATTTTGAAGGAAATTTTTAGAAAATGTTAAATTTGAAGGACGGAAACAAATTAATTAAAATATTGCTCTTTTGTGCTCTTTCCTTTGTGGGCGGGGCAATAAACGGATTTGTAGGAACAGGTGGCGGAATTTTGTATGTGTTTATGCTAAACCTACTTACCAAGAACGACAAAAGAGACAACTTTTCAACCACACTTCTTGCAATAATTCCGCTCTCGATTGTTGGACTTTTTGCATATTACAAGGCAGGGAGTGTCGATTTTTCAGCCTTAAACGATAGTCTAATACCCGGAATTCTCGGTGGCTTTTTAGGAGCATTTTTAACGGATAAATTAAATCTCAAGTGGTTAAACATTCTTTTTGGCGGACTAATTATTTATTCCGGCATTAAAATGATTTTATGAGGTGAGTATGACTAAATTCATTTTCCCTTTTCTTATTTCTATGCTCGTGGGTATGGGGATTGGCGGTGTATCTGCCTCCTTCTTTGAGGGAGGGGGACCGCAACATACTAGCGTAATCAAAATCAATACTAAATCGGCGGTGGAGGGAGCTTTTTTCTATGACTAAATTTATTTTTCCCTTTCTTATTTCTATGCTCGTGGGTATGGGGATTGGCGGTGGAGGACTATACATCGTTTATCTCACCGAGCTTCTTTCTCTTGACGCAACTACTGCACGAGGTACTAATCTTGTTTTCTTTATCATCTCTGCCCTTGCATCATTGATTATTCACCTAAGAAAAAGGCATTTTTATGTTATGCAGGTGATAGTTATGGTGATTTTCGGTGTGATTGGAAGCTACATTTTTTCGCATATTTCCAACATAATTGATCCCGAAATACCTAAAATTTTTCTCGGTGGTGTTCTAATTTTAGGCGGAGGAGTGTCTGTTTTTACCACTATCAAGAGCTTTTTTAAGCGATAAAGCTCTAAAAGGCTTTTTATATAAAGTAATTTTTTTCAAAAAACACTTGAAATTTCTTTTTTTGCGTGGTATAATATTGCGCGTAGCACCCGATACCGAGTTTTCGGACTAAGAGCATAGTCAATAGACATTGCGTTTCACCCACCGATTGCACAGTATATGGGGCTAAATAAAAATATGAGGTGAAAAACGATGAACAAGAATGAAATCATCAAGGCTTACGCTACACACGAGGGTGATACAGGCTCACCAGAGGTACAAATCGCACTTCTTACAAGCCGTATCAACAATCTTAACGAGCATTTAAAGAAGAATGCTAACGACCACCACAGCCGTCGCGGTCTACTTAAAATGGTTGGTCACAGACGTAACCTTCTTAACTACCTTGCTAAGAACGATATCAATCGTTACCGTGCAATCGTAGAAAAGCTTGGCTTAAGAAAGTAATAGGTTAATACTTAACCTTGGCTATGCACACCATAGTCAAGGTTTTGTTACCTATTATCCCGAATTTGCGTAAAATCGCGTGAAGAGATAGCAGTTAACTAAAAATCAAATGTGGTTGGGATAGTGCATATTATATCAATCCCTCAGTCGCTTTGCGACAGCTACCTTTGCACAAAGGAGCCTTGACTTTTAGTTAAATGCTATGTCCCTCACGCAAGGTGCGGAGGTACACACTTACCTTCAAAAGAAAATTTAAAACAGGCGATGTCATCAACTAAGAGTTGAGAGCTTGGCAAGTAAATAGCAAAGAAAGACAAGGCGGAGCGAGGGCGCATACTCTTTAGGGTCTGTAACCGAGCGAGAACGCAGTATTGCAAAGCTATTTTTTGTCAAAATCCAATCTCGTGTTGTGCCAGAGCCAAAAAGGAGAAAAAAATGTCAAAAATGTTCACTGAAAAGGTTTTTGATAACTACAAAACCTATGAATACGAGCTTGCCGGTCGTAAGCTTGTTATCGAAAGCGGTAAAATGGCAGGACTTGCTAATGGTAGTGTCCTTGTACGTTATGGCGAAACAATTATTCTTGCTTGTGCAACAGCATCAGCAGCACCACGTGATGGTATCGACTTCCTTCCTCTCTCTGTTGACTACGAGGAGAGAATGTACTCAGTTGGTAGAATTCCGGGTGGTTACCTAAAGCGTGAGGGTAAGCCAAGCGAAAAGGCTGTTCTTACATCTCGTGTAATCGACCGTCCAATCCGTCCTTTATTCCCTAAGGATTTAAGAAACGACGTAAACATCTCTCTAACTGTTCTTTCAGTTGACCCGGATTGCTCACCTGAAATTGCAGCTATGATTGGTGCATCAATTGCTCTTTCCATCTCTGACATTCCTTGGAATGGCCCTATCGGTGGTCTTTTCGTTGGTATGGTTGATGGTAAAATCGTTCTCAACCCAACACTTGAGGAAAGAAAGGTTAGCACACTTGAGCTTACAGTTGCTGCTTCTGAAAACAAGGTTGTTATGATTGAGGCAGGTGCTAAGGAAATTTCCGACGACGATATGTTCAACGCTATTATGCTTGCACACGAGGAAATCAAGAAGCTAATTAAGTTCATTAACGGAATCGTTGCTGAGATTGGTAAGCCAAAGTTTGCTTATCCATCCTGTGAGCTTGACCACGATATGTTCGATGAAATCTTTACTTACTGCGAAGAAAGAGTTATGGAAGCTCTTGACACAGACGACAAGACAGTTCGTGATGCTAAGATGCAACCAATTATGGACGATATCGTTGCTACATTTGAAGAAAAATACGAGGACATCAAGACAATTCTCGGCGAGCTTATCTATAAGATTCAAAAGAAGATTGTTCGTAGATGGTTACTTAACGACAAGAAGCGTGTTGACGGTCGTGGAATGAACGAAATCCGTCCACTTACAGCTGAGGTTGGTATGTTCAAGAGAGTTCACGGTAGCGGTATGTTCACACGTGGACAAACACAGGTTATGACTCTTGCAACTCTCGGCCCTATCTCTGATAGCCAAATGCTTGACGGTCTTGATGAGGAAACAGAAAAGAGATATATGCACCACTACAACATGCCGGGCTACTCCACAGGCGAGGCTAAGGCTTCCCGTACTCCGGGTAGACGTGAAATTGGACACGGTGCTTTAGCTGAGCGTTCACTCGTTCCTGTTCTTCCATCAGTTGAGGAATTCCCATATGCTATCCGTCTTGTATCTGAGGTTATCTCATCAAACGGTTCAACATCACAAGCTTCAGTTTGTGGCTCAACACTTGCACTTATGGATGCCGGTGTTCCAATTAAGGCTCCTGTTGCCGGTATTTCCTGTGGTCTTATCACAGCTGAGGACGGCTCTTGGGATACAATGATCGACATTCAAGGTCTTGAGGACTTCTACGGCGATATGGACTTCAAGGTTGCAGGTACTCACAAGGGTATTACATCTATCCAAATGGACCTTAAGATTGATGGTCTTACACCTGAAATTATCAAACGTGCATTCGAGCAAACACACGCCGGTCGTGATCAAATCATTGACGAGGTTATTCTAAAGGCTATTGCTGAGCCACGTAAAGAGGTTTCTGAATATGCTCCAAAGATGATCTCCATGAAGATTAAGCCTGAAAAGATCCGTGAGGTTATCGGTACAGGCGGTAAGGTTATTCAAAAGATTGTTGCTGACACAGGCGCTAAGGTTGATATCGAAGAGGACGGAAGCGTATTTATCTCTGCTGTTGACAAGAAGGCTATTGATGCAGCTCGTGAAATCATCGCCGGTATTGTATTTGAACCGGAGGTTGGCGCTATCTACAACGCAAAGGTTACTAGAATCATTCCTATCGGTGCATTTGTTGAATATGCTCCGGGTAGAGAGGGACTTGTTCACATCTCTAAGCTTGCAAAGGAAAGAACCGAAAAGGTTGAGGATGTTTGCAAGGAAGGCGATGAGTTCCCTGTTAAGTTCCTTGGAATTGACGAAAAGGGTCGTGCAAATCTTTCCCGCCGCGACGCTTTGAGCAACTAAATAATGACGTAAAACCGAAATCGCACTTTAGGCATTATTTGCTGATAAAATCCCACGATAGTGGTTCTAACTTAATACTTAATTCACCCAATTAAATAAAATTAAGGTTGAAAAGAGGTTGCTTTGCGACCTCTTTTCTTTTGCGATTTCTAT
>JAGAMD010000039.1 GCA_017624905.1 Clostridia bacterium
GATTGCAATCTTTCAATAACGCTTTCGAGTATTTTTTTGTTTTTCTTTACAACAAGAACCACAGGCTTACGAATATCACTGATAGAGGCATTTAAGTTTCTTTGAATGAAACGCGCAAAATCATTCTCTTGATTAGTGAATGGTACCACATAATGGTCTTCATTATACAAGCCGACACCACAATACTCAATAGTGTTTCCTATGGTATCGCTTTTTGCGCCTATAACACCCTTATCGGTTCTTTTCTGTGTTTGAATGCGAAGAGAATCCGTCAACCCCGCAAGTAGAATAACAATTTTATAGCCATAATCGTATGCCATATTCATCAAGCCGAGATAATTTGCAGTTTTACCGGACTGTACATCACCTACTACCAAACCTCTGCGTTG
Organism: Clostridia bacterium; assembly: GCA_017624905.1. GTDB lineage: Bacteria > Bacillota > Clostridia > Oscillospirales > CAG-272 > RGIG2000. The sequence continues at coordinate 390 of JAGAMD010000039.1, forward strand.
CTCTTTGGGGCTTTCGGTTTTTGGATTTGCACAGTGAGCCAATATTTTTTCGCAAACCGACTCAATGTTTTCTATAGCCTTAAGTGCAAACCCCTCTTGACGAAGATATAATTTATACCTATCAAAAAATGCGTGACTTGTAGTGGGTTTTGCCTTGTAAAGCCAATATGTAGATGCTTTATCCTTCGATAAAATATTGGGGTTATATGTTTTGTTGCCAACTTCAATTTCAAAGATTTCAACAACAGCATCAAGAATATCGGAATATTCAGGAAGCGCTTTGGCATAAGGCATTGTAATATTCAAAAACAATTCCGCTTTTTCAAGGATTTCAGAGTGAGTCTTTTTTTGTCCGTCGAAAAACCGATACAGCATATCTGATGTTTTTTGAATATCGCCATAATATTTTATAGCATTATCTGTCATTTGAAAATCCTCCTACGGATTTCTTCCTTGCGCTTATACAGTTTTTGATATCCCTCTGTTAAGAACATATCATCAAATACTTTTTCGCGCATATTGTCATCAAACATAGCTAATATCTGTATCATTTCCTCGATTAAACGTTCTTCTTCTGCGTCTTCGCCAGAATTAGTTATGGTTAACGCATCCATATTATCGTTTGAAATCGAGTACTTAGGTAAATAGCATTCAATTTGAGACAGTACAATTTCTAAAAGATGTTTCTCATTTTCACCGATTGCTTCAAATAGAGCAGCAATCGCAGGTAAAGACCGATTGATTTGATATCGAACCTTACCCTCGTGTTCGTTAATTCTATCCCATACCTTACATTCAATGGACTGCTCCTTGACACCGGGGAAACGTGTAGTTCGCTTGCTTCGAGCTACTGAATCCTCTATAGCCATTTTTATACGCTCTTTTATTTTGTCAGGGATTTTTGCCGATGATTTTTTTACATCCAACGTCCACACTGCGTCCAACGATGAAGGGATATCTATTTGAATACGAGCTAGTTTATTAAGTTCACTACGAATACCCATTCGCATCCATCCGCCCCAAGATATAAGGCGTTTGTTTCTATAGAGATAAAACCCTTGGTCATCATAAATGCTTTTTGGATTTCCAAGCAATGCTTTTTCATCTGATGTTAGCGTATTAGCAAAAGGTAATGTGTAAGGTATTACCGTAATTATTGAACCATCTATATCAATATTTGTTGTACGCCCGGTTTGTTGCCGCCCCACTGAATCAATCAAGAACGGGTCTCTGCGTTCAATTCTTTTTTCATTATAAAATATAGAAATTTGATTGTAAAAACGATGAAAAACAAACTCTACGTGCTTCTTAGATTCTGCAACGACACTTCTAAAACTGTCTTCAAAATTTTTGGCGGAATCCTCGATTTTGTCAAAGCTCGTCCAGATGACAAGTGTTCCACTTTCGTATTTTTTTAAGTCTCCAATGTGCGGAAGAGCATTTATTTCTAAATCCGAAAGCTCTACCAATAAGAGCTTATTAGCTTCTTCAATAACATCCAAATTGAATGACATCGCATTGATTTTTCCGTACTTTTTACTTGCCACCGTAAATACTCTACACTGTGACAAAGAAGCAGATTTTAAGCCCAAGCCAAAACGCCCCAACTCAATTTCACTGTCTTCCTTCTCATCTCGGTCTGAACCGGGTAACATTGCATTATCAAGTTCTGTTCGGGTCATACCGCAGCCATTATCAAGAAAGCAAAAATATGGTTCATCTGCGATGGGGTCGGAAAAAATGCGTATTTCTGTTGCCAATGCCGAGATACTGTTATCCATAATATCGGCTACGGCGGTGGAAAAGCTATAGCCTATAGCACGCAAGCCTGTCAATAAGGCTTTAGCGGGAAATTGACGTTCTACAAGATTTCCCATAATTAACCCTCCCCAACTTCATAAGAAATAGAATTTATACTTTTATTCATACCATTCATATCATCAATAGAGAAAATGAATTTTTGAGGTTCGCCATTGACATCAGTAATAAGAATAATTGTTACACAATCTGAAAAATCACTGCAAAACCGAATTTTGTTGAATGGCAAACTGAAGTATTTGTTAGTTGTCGCAGTATGACGCACTATAGAATAATACTTTTTGCCTCCTATGCGATATTCAAAATCATAAAGCGAATAGGGATATTCCTCGTACAAATTTCGTATGTGCCTTGCTCCTGATGCAAGTAAATGAGATCGAGCAATATCTAGCGCAAGCATTTTGTTTTGCGCCACAATTTCCGAATAATTGTCTGGGGTGACGCAGGAATAACCAAGTTTCTCACGTAAAGCTATTATTTCCGAATCGTAGTTGTCTGCATCTTCGTTAAAACTAGAGCGGAACTTATTGCCTGCGCCACGCTGATTAATAAACACTTTAGAATAGGGAATATCATTTGCGCCAACAATTGTGGCATCAAAATTAAGAGTCCCTGTGTCTGTATCATATTCAAAAGCCTCAACGATAAAAGCATAATCGTGCAACACTTCTGAAACCGCGTGCATAACCAATTTATTGTTGATTTCTATTTCCGAATCGCTATATTTGAACGTTGTCGGATAGTGAACCTTTTGTCTCCCACAGTGAACATTTGTGGGGGCGGTTTCTTCTCTTACATAGATGCAATACGATGGCACATTATTTACGGCAATACCATTAACGCTAATTTTATCGAAAACGCACACGTGGATTATCTTGGCTTCAGCGCGAGATTTCATCAACAATGAGCCAATCAACTCCTCTTTACTAATTGGATTGATGTTTGCCGGGATGTCAAAAATCGGGAGCAATTCTTCGTGCACAGAACCATACTGCTTCAGCGGAGTAGCAACAGTGGCTGTATGACCCGATTCATTATCGTTTTTTATGTTAAGATAAAGTGATTTAATATCTATGGGGAGGCGAATTATCATTTCGATTTCCTCCTATACTTTTCTTCAAACATAACTCTAAATATTTCCTCTAAAACATCAACAACTATTGAGTTGCCGATGAGCTTGTTCATCTTTCTATAGCTATAAGCTAGCGAAAGTGTTTTCTCATAATCTTGTTCGGAAAAGCCCATCAAAAGGAATGCTTCGCGGATGGTAGGACGTCTGTATGAAACACCCTTCGCTCCCGTGTACGGAAACAGTGCCGCACAATGGGTTCTGTCCATATTACAAGTAATTGTACGTACCGTGGTGTCTTCATTAAGTTCACGTCCGTTTATGCGCCACATCTGCTCCCGTGAAGGAGTTTTATTTAATTGAGCAATGTCTGCTTCAGCCCTCAAAGTGGGGTTCGAGTAATCATTTCTAAAATAATTCTCAAAAATGTATTTTCTGGGTTGTTTTACGATACGTTGTTCGACATTGAGTTTTTCGCCGAGGTGGCTAACAATGAACGCTCTTTCTCGGTCTTGTGGAACACCAAAATCCAACGCATTTAAGAGCATACATTCATCGTTAGAATACCCAATGGATTCAAGGAAATCAAGCCACTGTCTCAAGTCCGCAATATTAGATTCAGCCTTAATTGTTCTTACATTTTCTAGAAGGAGATATTCAGGCAACCTGCCTTGCTCGTGAAGTCCTTTAAGAATTCGCTCTATTTCCCAAAGCAGTCCCGAGCGGGTGCCAGAGCCTTTTTTCATTCCTTTTCCTAAGCCACCCGTTGAGAGGTCTTGACAGGGAAAACTATACACTAGCAAGTCAAAATCTGGTAATTCCTCTGCACAAATGTCGCTTATAGAACCATAGTTGTTACATTTTTTATTTGCACGATAAAGGTCACGCAACCTGTCTTCGCTGAGTCTAGATATATTGTACGGATGCACCGAATCGGCACTAAAAGTAAATTTTGTTAAATATTCTAAAACTTCTGCTTTTGTGTTGGGAACATCAACCACCTTGCCTTCGCAATGAATAGTGGCATAGCATTCAATAGCATCTATGAACCAATCACTAATACCCACGATTTCATAATCAATATTTAATTTTTTTAGTGCAGCAGCTTGAGCACCAATGCCCGCGAATGCCTCAAATACTCGTAATTTTCTTTTGCTTTTCATAGTAGCTCACCCCGTTATTTGTCGTTTTCCGAAAACTGAATGCCCTTAGATGCGCAGTAATCATAGAACCTGCGTTGTAAAGCATATGTGGGAATTCTCACACCATTCTCCCATCTATTTACGGAAGCAAAAGCTACTCCCAGTTCTTTGGCAAACTCTGTTTGGCTCAAAACCAATTTTTCTCTTGCGATTTTTACTTTATCCTTAAATTCCATTTTATAAAACCTCGATTTAAGTAATATGCAACCATTATAACACATTTATTGAAGCATTGCAAGTATTATGAGGATTTTTGTCGTTTTTTTATCGTCCGCAGACTATAATTTTAACGATTACCCATAATTTTAACGCAAGCAAAAAAGCCCATCCACCAAAAGTGCAAAACCTCTTGGAAGATGGGCTTCTTCTATCAAAAATATGCTTGTTATGCCTCGAAAGGGCAAAAATACCCCTAAAAGGCAATAAAAAACGCAGAATTGGCACAAATAATTGTATCCTATTCTGCGTTCTTATTTGGTGACCCGTACGGGAATCGAACCCATGTTTCAGCCTTGAGAGGGCCGTGTCTTAGCCGCTTGACCAACGGGCCGTTTGTCAAATGCTTAAGTATTATAACATAGGTTTTTGCATTTTGCAATAGGTTTTAAAAAATTTTTCAATATTTTGTTTTTATTTGTTGTGTGATAATTTTTATTGATATTTTGTTCCATAAAGCTATTAGCCGAAACAAAAGCACACCAATAGAACAAAACGTCGAATTTCTATAACAATATAATGTAGACAATTATATAATATTTATGTTATTATTTTAGTAGAGGCTCTATATTCCTTTGGTGACATTTTAGTTTTTTTCTTAAAAATGCTACCGAATCTGTCGATTGAGTTGAAGCCAACCTTGGTTGCAATTTGCGTTATTGTAAGATCTGTATGCTCAAGAAACTTTTTTGCGTAGTCAATTCGCACCTTGATAAGGTAATCGTATGGTGACATTCCAACTTTTTCAGTAAAAGCTGTTGTAAAATATGAGCGAGAAACACCAATGCTTTTTGCATAAGTGCCTACATCAAAATGCTTGTAATAATTGCTTTCAATATATAAAACAGACTTTTTCACAAAATCGTTTTCGTTCTCGGCACTTTCATTCTTTATTGAGTTTAATACCTCAAATAGGGCACTGAGCGTACCAATAGTGTCGGCAACTGCATTGTCAAGTAGTTTTCTTATAGCAAGTATCCCGCTTTCCTTGTATTTTGGATATAGGGACTTTGTGGTTTTTTCTATTATGGTTTTGGCATCTTTTCCGTTAAAAGCAATCCAATAGTATTCACATGGGTCGCTTGAATCTGACACCATTGTGCTTTCTTCATCAGGCGCGTTTATGAAAGCGTCTCCGCTTGATAAATGGGTTATTTCACCATTTGCACGTGTGACACTTATTTTTCCCGATTTTATTAAATGGATTAAATATCTTGGACGTCCGTTTGGCGACCAGGTATGGTTAGGGCTTGTTTTTTGCCAGCCGATTTCCATAACGCAAAAGGGGATAGTAAAATCATAATTTAGATAATGCACTTTTGCTTGATTATCTACCATTTTTGAAGCAATTGTCATTAATATCACCACCTAATGTTATTTTAGCACAAAAAATAAAACAAATCAACGAATATTTTATAAGTGAGGTAATTCATATGAAAAAATTGTTCCTATCGCTTTTAATAACAGCACTATTCATTTTAACATTTGCATTTGCTGTATCTGCTAAGAACGTTGACATTGAAATCAATGATGTTAACGGAAACTCTATCGTTCTGCCTACAGTCGATGACGAGGGCGATGCACTTACATGGTATCGCATAACAGAAAAGCCTAATGATGGTATTTATTTTGAGTATGTTGATGGAAACACTACCTATTATATAGTTAGTGTTAAAACAAAGGTTGCTGCTTATGTAAACGATAGCTATTATCTATGCTACTCATACCCAGGAATTACAGCAAACGCGTGGAGCGGTAACATTATAGCTATGAACCTGGATGGAATTAAGCACGCAGACGGTAACGGTCCACAAAAGCTAAACTTCGTTTTTGAGGGCACACCTGTTGCATATGTGTATCTTCCGGCGAGCATCGTTTCTTTGACAGGAAAAAGTGGCAATACTGAAAAGTCGCTATTTTATGCTGCACCATCACTTGTAGAGCTTGAAATAGAAAGTGGCTCTAAAATAGAAGAATTGAACACGAATGGATTTTATAATTGTAGAAAATTGAATAGATTTGTCTTGCCTGAAAACTTAAAGACAATAAATGCAAATGCCTTTGTAAGCTTGACAATTGAAATCACAGTTCCAAAATCGGTTACTACATTTGAGGTTTCAAACTGGGCAAACTTTACAGTTCACTACACAGGCACAGCTGAAAACCATGCAGGCTGGACATATCAGCCAAGCAAAATTGACTATGTAAACCACTGTGATGTTTACTATGATGGCGTTCATCAAGAGGGTGAGGCGCTTGATTATCTCATAAGCTGCTCACGTTGTGGCGAGGCTATGTACTGCATAAATCCAGAGCACAATATTGAAAAGACACTCGTATATGAAACCTATGGAAAAGCAGGCGTTTTAAAAGAGCAATGCACAGAGTGTAATGTCGGTGCTAAGGAAACAGTCGTTCCTGCACTTATTACCTTCAAGGGCTATTCTGTTAATGGCGATAGTACTGCTGTTTGTGCAGGCTATGCAATTAATACTGAAGCCGTACAGCTATACAAGGAAATAAATCAAACATCCTTTGAATATGGCGTGGTTGTAGCCTTGGCTGAAAATGTTGATAATTATAAAGCATTAGTGATTGAAGAAGAAAAGACAACAGTTGTAAATACATCTGTTTTACAGGTAACAATTGACAAGGATGTTTATTCCAAGCTTGATGTTAAAATCGTTGGCGATTTTTCTGGAAATGAAAACACCGAAATTTTAATGTCAGCATACATTTATGACGGAACAGAAATTGCTTATATTCAAGGAAACAAACAAGAAACAACTCAATCCGATCAAATCATCCCAGTAACAATTGTAAAGCTTAAATAATCAAAAGGTGTTGCAATCGCAACACCTTTTTTATTTATAACAGTTGACAACTTTAATTTTATATGTTAAAATAATCGCGTATGAAACACAATGACAAAGAGGAGTAGCGCCCACCTTGACCTAATAGAGAGCCGTGATGGTGGAAAATCGGCAGGCAAATGGCGTGAAGGTAGCTTTCGAGTGGTGATGGTGAAGGTTAGCTGTGTAGCCATCAACGTTTACCTGCGTTAAAGGAAATGAGTGTGCACCTTTGGTGCAAATTCAGGTGGTACCACGCATATTGCGTCCTGATACTTCTAAAGAAGTATTGGGCATTTTTTATTTTAGATTATTTTATTTAGTGAGGTTATAACATGAAGGAACTCGCAAAAACATATGCTCCACAGGAATTCGAGGAGCGTATCTACAAAAGCTGGTGCGACAACAAGTATTTCACACCGGTAATTGACAAAACAAAGCCAAGCTACACAATTGTAATTCCACCGCCAAATATTACAGGTCAGCTCCATATGGGACACGCCCTTGATAACACACTTCAAGATATTCTCATTCGTTATAAAAGAATGAGTGGCTTTTGTACCCTTTGGCTACCCGGCACAGACCACGCGTCTATTGCTACTGAGGCTAAAATTGTTGAGGCTATGCGTAAGGAAGGCATAACTAAGGACGATATCGGTCGTGAGGGCTTCTTAAAACGTGCTTGGGAGTGGAAGGAGCAATACGGCGGTCGTATCATTTCTCAGCTTAAAAAGCTCGGCTCATCCTGTGACTGGAGTCGTGAACGCTTTACTCTTGACGATGGATGCTCAGAGGCTGTAAAGGAGGTATTTGTTCGCCTTTACAATAAGGGACTAATCTATCGTGGCGAGAGAATCATTAACTGGTGTCCACACTGCCTAACCTCTATCTCTGACGCAGAGGTTGAATACGAGGATCAAGCAGGACACTTCTGGCATATTAAATATCCGTTCAAGGATGGCTCAGGCTATCTTGAGTTTGCAACAACCCGTCCGGAAACAATGCTTGGTGATACAGCAGTTGCCGTAAATCCTAACGATGAGCGTTACAAGGATATGATAGGCAAAACTCTTGTAATTCCGCTTGTAGGACGAGAAATTCCTGTTGTCGCTGATGACTACGTTGAAATGGACTTTGGCACAGGTGTAGTTAAAATCACACCGGCACACGACCCTAACGACTTTGAGGTTGGTAAGCGTCATAATCTACCAATTATCAATGTAATGACTCCTGATGCTAAAATCACCGAGGATTATCCTGCTTATGCCGGAATGGATCGCTATGAGGCGAGAAAAGCTATCGTTAAGGACCTAGACGAGCAAGGATATTTAATTAAGGTAGAGGACTATTCACACAATGTTGGTACCTGCTATCGTTGTGGCACAACTGTTGAGCCACGTGTATCTCTCCAATGGTTTGTAAAAATGGAGGAGCTTGCAAAGCCGGCTATCAAGGCAGTACGTGAGAAGGATATCAAATTTGTTCCTGAACGCTTTGAAAAGAATTATTTCTATTGGATGGAAAACATCCGCGACTGGTGTATCTCACGTCAGCTTTGGTGGGGACATAGAATTCCTGCCTTCTACTGTGATGACTGCGACGAGATAGTTGTTACAAAGGACAATAAGGCTGTATGTCCAAAATGTGGAAAGGAAATGCGTCAGGATCCGGACACACTTGACACTTGGTTTTCTTCGGCTCTGTGGCCATTTTCAACACTTGGTTGGCCAAACAAGACAGAGGACCTTGAATATTTCTACCCAACAAATACACTCGTAACAGGCTACGATATTATCACCTTCTGGGTTTCTCGTATGATTTTCTCAGGACTTGAATATATGGGCGAAAAGCCATTTGATACAGTACTTATCCACGGTCTTGTGCGTGATGCACTCGGCAGAAAAATGTCAAAATCACTTGGCAACGGTATTGACCCACTTCTAATTATCGAAAAATACGGAGCAGACGCACTTCGCTTTGCTTTGGCATCCGGCAACTCACCGGGAAACGATATGCGCTTTAGCGACGAAAAGATTGAAAGTGCTCGTAACTTTGCAAATAAGCTTTGGAATGCAGCTCGCTTTGTTATGATGAATCTTGATATTGATAAGGTTGAAATGCCAAGTGTCGACGAGTTAGCTCTACAAGATAAATGGGTTCTATCACGCCTAAACAAGCTAATTAAACGTGTAAGAGCTTCACTTGACTCATACGAGCTTGGTATTGCTCTTGGCGAGATTTATGACTTTATTTGGGACGTATTCTGCGATTGGTACATTGAGCTATCAAAGACTACACTTTCAAATAAGGAAAATAGCCAAAACAAGGTATCACAAAATGTTATCGTTTACGTGCTTGAAAGCATCTTAAAGCTACTTCATCCATTTATGCCATTTATCACAGAGGAAATCTATCAGTCCTTGCCACACTTTGAAAGCAAGGAGTCAATTATGATTTCTACCTACCCGACAGCTGATGATAAATATGACTTTGCAAGTGATGAAGAGAATATGGAGCGTGTAATCGAAGCCATTCGTGAAATCCGTGCTCGTAGAAACGAGATGAACGTTCCACCATCAAGAAAAGCAAAGGTATATATCGCAACTAAATATAAGGACTCCTTCAATAAGGCAACAGCAGGATTCTTTGAAAAACTAGCAAGTGCATCAGAGGTTGAAATAGTTGACGAATACGATAGTGAGGGAGCAGTACAAATTATCACTCACGCAGCAACTATCTATATTCCGATGGCAGAAATGATAGATACCGAAAAGGAAAAGGCAAGACTAAACGGTGAGCTTACAAAGGTACAAGGCGAAATTGACCGTTTGGTTAAAAAGCTATCAAATGCTGAATTTACCGCAAAAGCACCCGAAAAGGTAGTTAATGGCGAAAAGGAAAAACTTGCAAAATACGAGGCACAAAAGGCTGGTATTGAGGAAGCACTAAAGGCTCTATAAAAGAAACTACTATTAACACAAAACGGAGTAGTTATGAAGATTTACGATTTTAATGGTAGCAAAAATATTTGTGGCAAAAGAGTGAAGGAGGCAAGAAAGAAGCTTAACCTTTCTCAAGAAAACTTAGCTGCAAAATTACAGCTTGAGGGCGTAATTATAGAAAGAGATAGTGTAAGTCGTATAGAAATAGGCACTCGTTTTGTGGCGGATTATGAGCTACTTGCCCTATGCAAAATTTTAAATGTAACGCCTGAGTATCTTTTAGGTATATAAACAAGCGATAGAAAAGCACACCGAAATGGGTGATGTTCTTAGCGGAGAATTTTCGCTTTGACAAAAGTGCAAGCATCGCATTTGACTAGTCAACGCATTATGGGCTAAGCCCAAACCCATATTACAAGCAGAAAGAGATAACAAATCGGTTATTCGCCGAAATGTTATCTCTTTTTCTGTTGGTATAAAGTGATATTCTTTGCTGACGCAAAGAGTGATATTGTCGCACTGCGACAGTGATATTGAAGCCTTGCAGCTTCAGTGATATTCTATTCGCCTACAAACTTGCGAAGCAAATATCACTCGGAGTAAGCCGAATATCACTGCGTAGCAATAGAACTCGCCGCAGGCGAATAGAGTTAGCGTGATACTCTTAACGGAGTATCACGCTAATGGTGTGCTTTTTGTTTTTGCTCGTCATAAATGAGAATTTTATGAATAATATATATTAAAAAGAAAAGGAAAGGGGCAAAAATGAGGGAAGAGTTTAGTGGGCTTGAAAGCAAAGAGGTAGAGCTCTCACGCAAAAGACACGGTGAAAACAAGCTGGAAAAAATAAAAAAGAGGAGCTTTTTTGGTATGCTCCTTAGTAATTTAAATGATCCTATAATAAAGGTTTTAATTGTTGCATTATTTATAAATATAATCTTTTCAATTCCACACGTAAATATAATCGAGTCAATAGGAATAGCAACCTCAATTTTAATATCAAGCCTTGTTTCTACCTTTAGTGAATATAGTAGCGAAAACGCATTTGAAAAGCTAAAGGAAAAGAGTGAGAACGGCAAGGCAATAGTAAAAAGAGCAGGGGACGTGTGCGAAATTGATATTTCAAGTATAGTTGTTGGCGACATTTTGATTTTAGAGGCAGGGGGTGGAGTTTTTGCTGACGCCACCTTGCTTTCAGGAAGTATAAGCGTAAATGAGTCGGCACTCACAGGCGAGAGCTGTGAGGTGGAAAAATCACCACTTGAAGCACACCAAAGAGATATACATATTACAAATGTATTGTCAAGCATAAGGGAAGAAACAGAGATAGCCAAGCAAAATCCAAAATCAACTATACTAAAGGGAAGCTTGGTTACAAATGGCTATGGCGAGGCGATTGTAACAAGCGTAGGTGAGCACACATACATAGGCAAGGAGGCAAAAAAGCTATCTGCCACCACTCGCCCAAGTCCACTTAAAAACAGGCTAAGTCAGTTAGCCAAGCTAATCAGTATTATCGGCTATATAGCTGCGGGTATTGTTGCAATAGCTTACTTATTTAATGTATTTGTTATTGACTCGCATTTCGTATTAGGTGATATACTTGCAAAAATAAGTGATTTTAGATTTGTCTTTTCTAAGCTACTGTCCGCCCTGACTCTTGCTATATCAATTACTGTTGTTGCCGTACCCGAGGGCTTGCCTATGATGATAACGGTAGTCCTTTCCTCAAATATGAAGAAAATGGCGAGGGACAATGTTTTGGTGCGTAAGCTGGTCGGCATTGAGACCTCAGGCAATATAAACCTACTATTCACCGACAAAACAGGGACATTGACCGAGGGCAATTTGCGTCTAAAGGAATACGTAGGAGCTGATGGCTCCTTGTACACAAGCACTTCTCTTAAAAATTCACCTAGAATAAAAAAATACCTCGACCTGTGTGCAAATTACTGTACAAATGCAACGCTTAGACAAGGGAAAATTATAGGTGGCGACACAACGGAAAGAGCCTTGCTACACTCAAGTGGGACTTCTCTTAAGGGAGCGACGGTGCTTGAAAAAATTCCGTTTGACAGCACTAAGAAATATAGTGCTGTGCATCTTAAATATGAGGGCGAGGAGCTTGTGATATTTAAGGGTGCACCTGAAAAGCTGATTAGTGCGTCAAACAGCTACATAGACAAATATGGTAATATATCTAAGCTCACAAGTGATGTACAAAGAAGCATATCATTAAAACAGGCAGAGCTATCAAAAAAGAGCTATCGTGTGATTGCTATCGGCATAAAGAATAACAGTAATACCGCCTTAGATGGAATAACCTTTGTTGCTTTGGCTTGTCTAAAGGACAAAATAAGAAAGGAAGTACCTCGTGCCATAAGGGAGGTTAAGGAGGCAGGTGTACAGGTGGTAATGATAACAGGGGATAGCCGTCTTACTGCCGAAGCAATAGCTACCGAATGTGGCATTATCTCACCATATTCGAGGGGGAGTGTCATTCTTGAGGCAGAAATGTTACATAAAATGACCGATAGCGAGGTGAAAGAAATAATTCCATCTCTAGCTGTTGTCAGCCGTGCACTCCCGAGCGACAAAAGCCGTCTTGTTACACTAAGCCAAGAGCTTGGCTATGTTACAGGAATGACAGGCGACGGTATTAACGATGCGTCATCACTTAAAATAGCGGATGTTGGATTTGCTATGGGCTCCGGCACTGAGGTTGCCAAGGAGGCAGGGGACATCGTTATTAAGGATAACAATTTTGCCTCAATAGTTAAGGCTGTGCTTTATGGCCGTACAATATTTGAATCAATACGCAAGTTTGTTATCTTTCAGCTTATTATGAATTTTTCTGCCGTTGGCATCTCCTTAATCGGCCCGTTTATAGGGGTTGATACACCTGTTACAATTACTCAAATGTTGTGGGTAAATATCATAATGGATACCTTGGGAGCACTTGCCTTTGCTTGCGAGCCACCACTTAAGGAATATATGAAACGGCCACCGAAAAGTATTGGCGAAAAAATACTCACAAAACGGATTATAAAGCATATCGCTCTTGTAAGCTCTTATATACTTATTCTTTGTGTTTGGTTCTTAAAAAGCGACACGTGTGCGATGATTTTGTCAAATGGAACAGAAAAATACTTGCTTTCTGCCTTCTTTGCTATGTTTATTTTCACAGGCGTTTTTGTCTGCTTCACAGTAAGGACGGAAAGAGTCAATATTCTTGCTAACTTATCAAAAAACAAGTATTTTGCAATAATAATGATAGGAATTTTGATAATGCAAGTATTCTTTGTGTACTTTGGTGGCGAAGTGTTACGAACTGTGCCACTGAAAATAAGTGACCTGTTTAGCGTTTTAATCATATCATTTACAGTAGTTATCTTCGACCTTTTAAGAAAGGGAATAAAAAAGCTGTTTAAGAAAAAATCACATAAAAAGCTATCAATAAATTTGAAAGGAAAAATATAATGCCAAACAAATATTTACCTGAGGGGAGCTTAATAGGTACGCCTGAAAACAATGAGTATATTGCCTCGCTCTCGGGACTTGAAAAAGCAAAGCAGGAGGGAAAAATCTTAGAGGGAATAGTTGACAAATGCGACAGTCAAAGCCTCACCTTGCACATAGATTTAAACGGAATAGATGGAACAATTTCCAAGGAAGAATGTTTATATGGAGCACCAATTAAGGATATAGCAATTATAACTCGTGTCGGGAAAAGCGTTTGCTTTAAGGTAATGCAAATTATAAAGGACGAAAACGGCAAGACAAAAGCAATTTTATCTCGTAAGGAAGCACAAAGAGAATGTATGCAAAGCTATCTGCTCGATTTAACAAGGGGCGATATAATTCCTGCTAAAATCACACACTTTGAGCCGTTTGGTGCGTTTTTAGACATCGGCTGTGGCATTTCCTCACTTATGACAATTGATTCTGTGTCCGTTTCTCGTATAGATAATCCCTCTCAACGCTTTATGCAAAACGAGGAATTGAATGTAATAGTAAAAAGCATAGACTATGAAAGTGGCAGAATATACGTTTCCACCAAGGAGCTTTTTGGTACTTGGGAGGAAAACGCAAGTCAATTTTCGGCAGGGCAAACCGTCTCCGGTATTGTAAGAAGTATAGAAGGCTATGGCATTTTTGTTGAGCTGACTCCAAATCTTGCCGGTCTTGCCGAGCTAAAGGATGGTGTTTTGGTTGGGCAGAGCTGCGCGGTTTATATAAAGAGCATAATGCCGGAAAAAATGAAAATCAAGCTCGTTATAATAGATACATACGATGGCTTACCAAGGGTTGACACAAAAAAGTATTATAAAATTGATACAGCTAAGGAAAAGCACATTTCGTATTGGAGATATTCACCCTCTAACTGCGACCGCTTAGTAGAGATTGATTTTGATAATTAAAAGAAAAAACGCACACAGGGTGCGTTTTTTCTTTGTTTTATGCTATTCGTTTGCCTCGGGTGCTTCTGTGTTAGGCTCAATTGGTTGAAGGTTACTGTCAGTTGTTCTTAGCCAACTGTAGCTTGAATAATCGCCACTCAGTGCATAGCCGATTTCGTATGGCTTATCCCAATAGCTAAGTGAAACATTAGCAATTATAAGTATTTCATCGCCACTGTATCTAACTGCACACCATCCAAGTGGATTTTCAAGCTCTAAATAAAATTCTTTTCTATCTGCATAGAATGCATGTGAGCCTATTGACCTTACATTTGCAGGTATAACAAGACTATCGAGTGCTACGCAGTTATAAAAGGCCTCAGCTCCGATTTTTGTGAGCGTTGCAGGAAGTGTAACACTATTTAGCTTTCTACATTCAGAAAAACAAGCAACACCAATTGCTTCAAGCCCGTTTTCAATTATAACGGTATTTAGCTCACTACAAGCCATAAATGCCGAATCACCTAAAACCTCGCAGGAGGCAGGTAAATGAACGCTTGTTATTTTTGAATAAGCAAAGGATGCAGGTGAAATCATTTTTAAGGTGCTTGGGAATGTTACATTGGATATATCACTACTTGCAAAAGCAAAGCTCTTTATAGATTCTGTTCCCTCAGGTATTTGATATCCCTCTATGTTTGGTCTGTCAAAATACTGAAGTAGCACCTTGCCGTCGTAACTAAACAACGCATTGTTTACCATTTTATAGCTTGTACTTGATGAGTTAACTGTTATTTCATCTACATTTTGCCCTGAGAACGCTAAAACGCCAATGCTTCTTACAGCACTTGGTATTTCAATCTCACCGATTTCCACATCAAATAGTGAATATAAGCCAATCTCCAAGCAACTGTTACCATTAAAGCTTACGCTTTCAAACCTTGGTAAAAAGCTTTCACTTTCTTGGCTAAATAGGTAGGCAGGAATTCTTGCTACATCCTTACCAAAGATAAGAGACGCATCGCTTGTTGTGGATGAATAGAAAATGTTATTGTTTTCGTTTAGGTTTTCAAGGTTGGTTGCGTAAATATTCAGATACTTAATGTTTGCATTTTCAAAGGCTTTATCGCCTATATATTTTACATTTTCGCCAATTGTAACGGTTGAAAGTGATGGGCAAGATGCAAATGCACGTTCACCTATCGACTCAGCCATTCCGTGAATATAAACGCTTTTTAGATTTTGACAGCCATAAAATGCGTACTGATCGATTACTTCTACGTTGCTATATAGTCTTAAAACATCAATATTTGTGCTTCTAAATGCTCCGTAGCCAATGGTTGTAACACTTTCCGGTAAATTAAGAGCACTTATATTAGCACCACGAAAGGCTTCCTTACTGATGGTTCTGCAAATGCTGTTTCCCTCAAAAATTATCTCATTTACATTTGCATTGAACATTTTAGAAGGAATATAAGAAACAGTGTTAGCTATCTTTACAGTATAGCCACCACTTTGCGAGCCCGCACTTGAAAATATCGAATCAAAGTCGCTAAAGCCATTTAGTGCGTTAGCTCTTACTATAACCTCTTTGAGCATAAATGTGTTTCTAAACGCATATTGATCAATATCAACTACATTTACGGGAATTGTTAAAAACTTAATTGATTTGCAATTGTTAAATGCTTTTGCACCGATATATTTTAAGCTCTGTGGTAGCTCTAGATTAACGAGCTTGTCGCACTCCTCAAATGAACGCATACCAATACTTAAAACTCCCTCAGGGATTATAACGCTTGTAAATGGTCTTTGTCTGAATAAATCTTGACCAATTTCAATAACCGGTACGTCATAAATAAGTGAAGGCAAGGTAAGCTCACCATTTAAATACTTAAGGTATTCTGCCTTAACGCCTGTTAGCTGATAACCACGCTTCCCATCTATTGTAACCTCTTTATAGTTGTAAACTAAATGAGGCGGGATATCAGAAAGCATTGAGGCTGTATATACAGCATTGGGGTCATCTGTATCAGTGCTTGTGCCGGTGCTTGTGTCATCTGTATCAGTGCTTGTGCTACCGGTGTTGGTATTACCTGTATCGGTGCTTGTGTTACCGGTATCAGTGTTGTCAGTGTCATTTGGTATATTTGTGTCTATTACGCTATCGGTCGAGGTGTCAGCCGATGCTCCATCCTTTATGATAATAAAAACACAAGAGGAGAAGATTAGCACGACCGCAGTAATTAAGCTAAGGAATAAAAATAATCGTGGGAAAATTTTGGTTTTCATAAAAGCTCCTCCTAGGTACTTTATAGTTGATAAACAGAAAAGATAATACTTTCCCTATATACAGTATATCACCGTTTTCTGTTGGAAAAATGTTCATAATGTGAAAAAACAATGTATTTCTTATGGTTTTTTCTTGTAAAAGTCAACAAAAGGCAGACATTTAGGAATGGGAGTTCTGTGCTATGACTAATTCCAATGAAAAGTGGCAAACGCTCAAAAACGGAATCTCTGTGCGTATTACAATTTTACTTAAATCACAACAAAAAAGGAGCTAAAAAGCCCCTTTTTATATGAATATATTAACATATGAGCATATAACATTAATAAAATCACTTATAAATCTTGTATTTTAGCCTCATATTATCGGCTATCATAGCAATAAACTCACTGTTGGTTGGCTTGCCACGGTTTCCTTGAATTGTATAGCCAAAATATGAGTTTAAGGTGTCTACATCGCCTCTGTCCCAAGCAACCTCAATTGCGTGTCTTATTGCACGTTCAACTCGTGAGGTAGTGGTGGAATACTTCTTGGCAACTGATGGATATAGTATCTTAGTTACAGAGTTAATTATTTCGTTATCTGAGATTGTCATAAGTATTGCAGTGCGTAAATACTGATAGCCCTTTATATGTGCAGGAACACCAATTTCGTGTATAACCTTTGTTACCTGTGATTCAATATCATCGTATGATGTTTTCTGTGAGCTTGTGCTTTCAACTCTTTGTCTGTATAGAGTATCAATATGCTCACATAAGCTTGATGTGTCAAACGGCTTAACAAGACAAATAGATGCACCTGCC
Source organism: Clostridia bacterium (assembly GCA_017624905.1). Lineage (GTDB taxonomy): Bacteria > Bacillota > Clostridia > Oscillospirales > CAG-272 > RGIG2000. Next base: position 17,979 of record JAGAMD010000039.1, read on the forward strand.
TTTGTCGCATCAACAAATACAGTTTGACTTGTAACCATAGATGCCATTATAAAGTGTGGCATAGTATCGGGTGTAAAATTTATGCCCTTGCAGTTTCTTATAAGACCAATACCGTCAAGACGAGAGAGCCAAATATCAGCAATTACAATATCAGGATGATTTCTGCTGATTTTAATAAGAGCCTCCTCACCGTTAGATGCTTCGTCAATATTGCGATAGCCTCGGCGGAGAAGAGCTTCCTTGGTTGTGTGTCGTGATGAGCCATTTTCATCAGCTATCAAAATTTTTGCGTTAATTTCCATTTTTATAACCTCTGTTTCCAATATTTGTAAATTTGTAATTTAATTTTACCATATTTTACCAATTATTTCAACAAAAATTTACTCGGCAATTTTGACAAAATTTAACCTGTTAAATTGTAAAAAATATACAAATATGTAAAAATATGGAAAAGAAAAATGATAAAATAGTCTTTTTATAAAATATTGAAATTTGAAAGGGAATATGCTATTATATATAAGAAAATTAATTAGGAAGGAAAAATTATGGCAATATTTGTAACTACTCTTGGCAAAATAGGGCATTTGTTTTTGTTGATAATCGCCGGGTTTATTATAATGAAGGTGGCAAAGCTTCCGCCTAAAGCAACGAATATAGTTTCAAAGCTTGTCAGCACACTTTTGATGCCATCACTCATTCTTTCTAATTTTATGGACAACTTTACTGTTCAGCGTATATCAAAATCGTGGGGCTTTTTAGTTACAGGCTTAATAGTTGGTCTTGTCTCAATTCCACTTGCTATGCTTGTTTCTAAATTCACAGCTAAATCACCATATTTAAGGAAAATACATACATATTGCTTAGCTTTTTCAAACTTTGGCTTTATGGGCACGGCAGTAATGACAAGTCTCGCCCCCGATATATTCCTTGACTATCTAATTTTAGCCACTCCTCTTTGGATTTTTAACTATGCGTGGGCAGTACCTGCGTTGCTTATTCCAAGTAAAAGCTCAGAGACAGAAACTGATAAAAAGCATATTTTCCGCTTGGAATTAAGAAATCTTGCTAACCCTATGTTTATTGCAATGCTAATAGGCATTATAATAGGACTTACATCTATTCCCGTACCTGATTTTGTAAGAGGAGCGGTTACCTCACTTGGTAACTGTATGTCGCCTGTTACAATGCTTCTTACAGGTATGTGCGTTGCAAAAATCAAAATATCAAAGGTTCTTGAGCACAAATCAATATATGTCCTTTCGTTCCTAAGGCTGATTGTGATACCTTTAATATTTATAGGCATTATTGCAATTTTCAAGCTAGATTATAATATATCACTCTGTGCACTTTGTGCCCTTGCTATGCCACTTGGTCTTAATAGCGTGGTTATCCCTGAGGGCTACGGGCAGGATACAAGCGAGGCATCGGGAATGGCTATAGTATCGCATTTATGCTCGGCAGTAACAATCCCGCTTATGATGTCAATTTTTGAAGCAGTGATAAAATAAACGATATTTTTCGCATAAAAAAGACCTCAATTTGAGGTCTTTTTTGCTTTAAATTAGACACATAGTCGATGTTTTTACTCTTCCTGAACTATCAGGTCAGGGGAATTAACATATACCTCCCACATATACTCATTACCTGCGTGGGATGCCCAGTTGTACTTGATTTCAATCCTCTTGACAAATGCACAAGGAGACGCATCTATGTTTAAAATAGTTGATGTATCCTTTTCACCTGTTGAAAGGATTTTGTTCCCATCTGCATCATAGAAGTTTATTTCGCATTTTCCTGCGCAATAGGTTAGCTCGTCGACAGCATCACCATAAGTAAGATTTCCCTTACCCGTGCATATATAGTTAAAGTAAGAAACATAAACAGGGGTATCAAAATCAAAGTAAACAGAGTAGTTTCTCCATTTAGGTGAGTATGTGCCTGAGGATTCACTACCATCAACCAGCTTAGAAGGGTCAAATGCGTGCCAATCGGCAGTTGATGTAATTGTTGCATTACTTGCAATATTTTTAGCTGTGTCAAGTGTGTCAATTATAAAGTAGTTATTTTTATGCTGACAAACTGTACATTCCTCGTGCTCAGTGTATCCTCTTTCGGTTTCGGTAGGAGCAAGACCGCTCTTACTTACATAGCTATGACCAAGAGGCTCGGACATGGGTCCCGGTGAGGTTTCCTTGCAGTTTGGATCACTTACACATTTGTAGATTACATAACCACCATATTCACAGGTTGGCGGAACCTCGTTTTGTATGCTTGTTGTATCACTAAAATCGTGTATGCCGGTTGCCTTGATTGTAACCTTGTAATCCTCGTTTAAGATAGCATCGTCAGCTGTGCAATATAAGCAGTCAGAGCAGACAATCCAACCCTCACCGTCAGTAATACACGTAGGCTCTTTGGTAGGCTTGTATTCAAACTCTCCGTTAAAGTCATCACGCAAATAAGTATGCCCCAGTGGCTGAATTGGAGATGTTACGCCATCCTCACTAACTCCACAAAACTCACACACTGAGTCGGTATAACCCGCCTCAGTACAGGTTGGCTCTTCTGTAAATGGAGCATAGCTATGTGCGTTGGCTTGAGTTTCAGTCTCGTTTCTTCTTTCAGTTTCCTTGCAACCGAAGTTTGCACATTTGTAAATATCGTAGCCTATGTATGTACAGCTTGGCTCAATTGTCTCTTGGTACTGAAAATCGTGTCCAAGAGCAGGAATTACCTCTTGCTCTTGAATAGTCTTTTTGCAAACAGTACATTTAATGCCCTTGCTCAGTCCATCCTTTAAGCAGGATGCAGCCTTACCGGTAATTATTTGCTCAGTATGACCTGTTGGCTCAATTTCTTCTTGAGCACTTAAAATCTCATCACAAACACCACATTTTTTGCCACTTGTGTAGCCCTTTTCCTCGCACGTAGGGGAAACTGCACTAATAGTAACCTCGGTGTGATAAGAGAGGGGAAGAGTAGCTTGTGGCTCTAAAATTTCACCACAATCAGCACATTTAACACCATCACTAAGCCCCTCTAAGATACAGGTTGAAGGTGTGCCCTTGATAACCTCCTCGTTCAAGTGCTCACATACGGAATTAGAATTTGTGTCAGTATTTGTGTTGGTGTTACTGCTTGTGTCGGTATCACCACCTCCACCCATACAAGAGGCAAAAACGCAAAGACAAGAAAGAATAATAGCTAAAAATAAAAATCTTTTCATATATAGCTCCTAAAATTCGTTATATAAATATTCTACCATATATAAGAATAAATTGCAATATCATAAAACTGTACCGGTTAGTACCGCTTTTTTTATTTTATAATGAAAGCGAAAGAGGTGGAAGAGTGTACGGATTTATAATGATACCAAGAATGTTTTTAGAAAATGAGCAATTAAACCAAGGGACTGATTTTTTGGCTGTTTATGCATATATACTTTCAAATGCTTGTTTTAGTGAAGAATGCTTTGCAA
>JAGAMD010000008.1 GCA_017624905.1 Clostridia bacterium
ATAAGAATAACACAAGGTAAGTTCGCAGAGAAAACAATGCTCACAAAGGGCGAGGCTTTTGTGCCTTATTTACCTTTTGGAGATTATGGCTCAAAAATAGTATTACACGGAAAAAACCTTATTGATGATGTATATAATGTGTTTTTTCACACAACAACCTACCACAACAACCTAAAAAGAGTAGAAAAAGACGGTAAAAATTGCATTTATTACACATTCAACGCAGAAAGACGATATGTAATTGAGGGTGGATTTAAAGAAAACACTCAATATACTATTTCTTTTGATTGGTTTGTTGGTGCAGATTTGTATGGAAGTAGCAAATATACTCCAATATTAACTATTCAATATACCGACGGAACCGCCGCATCTATCAATAATAATGAGCTGGTTAATAATAAGTACGTGCCAGTACAATATGAGTGGAGGCACGTTTCTTATAAAACAGCAGCAGGAAAAACTGTTAAAGCTTTAGCTAGTAGTTCGTATACCAATCTTGAAATATGGATTGATGTAGATACATTTATGTTCCAAGAGGGTGCAGTAGAAACACCATATGAGCCTTATTTTAGAGAAGAGCTTTACATTCCAACAAGCATAGATGTAGACGGAACAAATGTGCCTTTGCTATTTAGTGAGTATGACAAGATAACTGTTGATAGAGTAAAGAACGAGGTTAAATTTGTACAAGGCTCTACGCAATACAGATTTACAGGCAATGAAACAATCGAATTAGCGGGTAGCGGTTATCCGTATAATTTTAGAACAGGGCAATTGCCAATTCCTTGCTTAACGGGAAACGGAAAGCCTTTACTATCTACACATTTTAAAAACACAAATTCCACAAGCCTTATAGATAGTGTAAATGGCGAGGGCTACTTTATACAATGGAACACAAGTGTTTGGTATTTTAACTATGATAGCCAACGTGGTGGAGTTAATAATTTTAAAAATTGGTTGAAAACTAATTATGACAATGGCTCACCAATTACGGTACAATATCAAACTGCTACACCTATCGAACACGACATAACAACCACAGATTTAGGACAAGCCTTACTTTCTCTTTGCGTACCAAAGGGTGCAAGTGGGACACTTGAGATAACAAGCAATCTTGAGCCTACATCTCTTGATGTTGTCTACTATTCAGAGATAGAAGAGGACAAGGTGGAGCTTACGGTGTGTTATGTAAACGAGGCAGGCGAGGATATTGCCGAGCCTAAAGCTTATCAGGTGCGCCGAGGCAGTAAATATCAAATGGTGGTGCCACATATAGACGGCTATACAAGGACACAAGAAAGTGTTTTTGGAGTGGCATCTAACAACGATGTAATTAATTTAATCTACAAGGAGGATAACGATGTTAGCGTATAAGAATGTATATAGCCTGCAAGATGGCAGGCTAGTAAAAAACAAAGAAAACAAAATTGAATACTGTGACGAAAACGGAAAAAAGCGAGTAAAAACCAACCCAACCTACAAGGATTTTGCTCGTGTTGGTAAGTATCCTTTGAAGGAGGAAAAAGCTCCTAGCTATGACAGCGAGATGGAAGAGCTTATCGTTAGTTACATAGTAGAGGATGGCTATATTGTGCCAAAATATGAAATCAAAGCTAAGGAGGGCGTTGAGGAATGAAAAAGCTTATTATTACAATATCGCTTGTGTTAGGCGTTACATTTGCACTTTTGTTTGTAATGCACTTTTGCAGCAACGCAGATGAGCTACCAAGCGAAAGCACAACCATAGAAGAGACAACGGAAAACACAGAAGCCGAGGTACCGACGACGGAAGAGGAAGAATTTAATCTATATGAATACATAAAAGAAAAAATAGTCCCTGTTGTTGTCGGCGTTTTGACAGCTACATCCGCCTTGCTTGCTACTCTTGCAGCAATAAAGCGTTCTCTTAACTCTATCAGCGAGGCAAGAGAAGGAATTAAAAAAGAAGCTCAAGCTAGGGATGCAAAAACTGAGAAGAGACTCGAGGCTATGGAAAAACAGGTTGATAAGCTAACAAATGCAGTTGAAAGAATTGAGGAGAGCACCAAGGGAGTGCCAGTCTTTGAATCGCAAATAGACAATCTATCAAAGGTATGCTCCGGAACAGCCAAAATACTAACTCTTGCATATTCCGCAAATCCTGATATTGTAAAATCGGGCAAGGGCAAAAAGATGCAGCTATTATTAAACGAAATCGCAGAGAAAGGAGATGGCGAGAGTGAAACCGAGAATTAAAATTATACTACTATACATTTTATCCTTCGTTTGCTCCGTGGCTCCTGTAACAGTGTATTTTTGCATCAATCATAACAAGTACATAATGACAGTGCCGGATAAGGTAAAGCTTAGCATTGGCGCTGTTATTGTCGCTATTATAGTAGTGCTCAAGCTCATCGGTAAACTCAAGGTAAATTCAAGAATTGCTGTGTTTGCAACCGTGTTCTTACTTGCATATTTGCTTGAGGCGGTGCTTGCCGACCTTCTTGTGTTCAGCTTCTTAGCCTTGTGCGGAGAGATAGCCGACACTATAATTATGGCGATTGTTAAGAAAATGAAGCGAGATTTGCTCGTAAAGGAAAGTGCAGAGGTAAATGCACAAGCTAATGCCAAGGAGATGGAAGAGGCATTTAAAAGGTTATCAGGAAGGGTGTAGCATATGGATAGCAAAAAGAATACTTTTATAGAGGTCTTTTATAAAAACGCAGGATATTTTGCCGTAATCGGCGTGTCGCTTGTGTATATTGCAAGCTCACTTATCCTTATTTCCAAAACAGGTAAGACGGTTGCTGAGATAATGGCATCCGGAGCACTTTCTATGGTGGTCGGCATCTTGATTACAGGCATTTTTCGTTCCATCGGTATTCAAAAAGGCGATGATGACGAAAGAACCATTGCAACAGAAACGCTCCACAGCCAAAAGGTTGAGGAGATAATTCCTCATATTGACATGCTTGATGACTTTTGCCACTTGGAAAACCAGCGAGTTACTAAGAATATCCGTATTAAAATACTTGCAAAGGAAGGCCTTAGGTATGTTGACTGCTTTGATGAAAACGGAGTCAGCAAGGAGCTCGTGGCAGACAAAAACGCGAAGACATACAAAAAGAAGCTAAGAGCATATAACAAGGCTGTAAATTTAAAAATCAAGCCTCTTGTTGGCTCCAACCTCACCGCAGAGGGTGTGAATACAGACGACCCATTTAACTTTGGTAAAACAAAAAAGCAATATGCAGCATCACACAACACAAGCGACCTTGTGGTGCGTGGAATAATGGCAGTTGTATTTGGCTATTTTTCGGTTGCATTTGCATCTGAGATTAATTTTGCATCCATAATTTGGAATACAATGCAAATTATTATGTACGTTGCGGGTGGAGTTATGCAAATGCACAACTCTTGCATGTGGGTAGTCAACGATTACAGACACAATAAAATCCGTAAAATAGATATTTTGGAAAAATTCAAAAAATATGCAGAGACGAGAAAGAAAGAGGAGGAAATCCCTCAGTCGCCGACGGCGACAGCTCCCTTTACAAAGGAGCCGATAGGGGAGTGTGTAGACAATGGCTGATGTAACTATTAAGGATTACCAGGATTGGTTGAAAAACAACAAAAAGGTTAAGGTGCCAAAGGATGGCGAAGAGCTTAGTACATATGACGAGCTTGAGAACAAGGCCCTTTATGACCAATATGTAAGAGAGGCTGAGCTCTTTAACCAAAAGAAAGATGCAGAGGCAGAGCTACAGGCGCAAAAGGAAACGGCACTTAGAGACCATTATGTATCTCAAGAAAAATCACAAAAGCAAGCACAGGATGCACTCAGTATGCAAGGAATAACCTCTGGAATCTCAGAAAGCGGTCTTATTGACCTTTATGCTCAAGGTGCAGCTGCTCGTGCCAAGATAATTAGCGCAAATGATAGCGCTAAAAATGATGTCTTGTCAGACTACAGAAACAAGGTAGCCGAGTCCAAGCTAGAAACAAACAAGGACATCGCAGAGATTGATGCTCTAAGACTCGCAAAGCGAGAGCAAGACGAGGAAAAACAGGTGCAAGAGAATGAGATTACAAAGCAAAATGCTGTAAATCAATTTGCTAATCTGTTAAATAGCTATGGAGAAGAAGACAGCGACATTGACTTTGAAGAGGTCCGTTCTGCTTATGAAACATTCAGCCCATATCTAGACGAGCTCGACAACTACGATATCATAAGCACATACAAAAAATACGCCAAGGATGCAGATGAGGCAGCAAGAAGAAAAACAATTCCACTATCAAGTGATGATTACGATGTAAATATTAATTCTGCTAAATTTACCTCGAAAGCTTTTGGCGATTTCTACGAGACAGGGGAAGATGGCACAAAACAGGAAAAACTTGTTGAGGCATATATTAATGATGTAAAAGATGGAAAAGTAGAAATTGGACAAGTATGTGTGTTCAACTACGGGGTAGCGAAAGGAGCAGCGGTAAGAGCCAAGAATAGCAACAGAGGCGCTTACATTTATTTAGGCGATGGAGCCTTTAGACAAATTAGCGACAAAGAATTAAAAACCGCTTGGGAACAGGGAAAAGTATATATCCCTAATGGATACAAAAAATACAATGATGTTCAAATGACTCTTTGGAAATAAAGGTGAAATCAATGAAAAAAAGTGATATTGACAGAATATTAGGCCGTAGTGCTAAGGAAAAAGAGAATACAAGCCGGAGGGATGATGACTTGAATGCTGCAAGCAGAGTTGGTCTTACTGCACTTGACGTTATAGGAAATGTAGGAAAGGGCGCTGTCAAGACACTAGAGGGCATTTACGACGAGGGAGCCACCCTCGTCGGTGCTGTCGGTGGTATATTTGACAGTGACTTTAAGGACGATGTTGCTGAGCATATAAAATATGATGCAACGGACAAGGTGTTCGACTCCATGGGCTTTGACTATGTAGAGGACAATTCTTACTTAGAGGGCAACAAGGTTGGCGAGTTTACACGAGGTGTCTCGTCTGGTATAGGTGGTATGCTCCCATCCGTGGCTCTTGGCTTTATCCCGGGCGCAGGACCTGTGCTTGCTCCTGTATCAATGGGCGTAGGTGCAGCAGGACAAGCCACAGAGTCGGCACTTAACAAAGGAGCAGGTTATTATGGCTCTGCGGCTTATGGTGTAGGAATGGGTCTTGTCGAGGGTGCTACAGAGGCACTTGGTGGTTATATGCTCGGTGGTGGTAATTCTCTTATAGGCAAGGTTCTTGCAGGAACCAAGCTCGGCAAGTTTACCTCAAAGGGTATAGGTAAGGTTGCTGAAACCTTTATATCAGAAGGCTCAGAGGAGGTTATAACTGACTATGCAGATGTAGGAATGCAATTTGTCACAGGTGTCGACAAGGATTGGAGAAAAAACCTCGACGAAGCAAACAAAGGTGCCTTTAATACTTTTGCGACAGGTGGCACTGTTGGCTCTTTTATGCAAGGTGGCAATGTAACAATGAACGCATTACGCAACAGAAACCGCGGAGGCTTTAAGGCTACAAGAGCAGACGAGTCCTTTAACTATATAAAAGAGGTATCAAAGAACTACGGTGAGGGCAAAAGCAACGCTAAATATGATAATGCTATCGAGGGTGCACTACATGATATTTCAAGAGAGCTAACCTCGATGAGCCCAGAGGCGCGTAAAAACTATATGGCTGAAATGGGCGCATTTAAAAATGCGTTTAATGCAGAGGATGGCTCTATAAAAATGGACCTTCGAGCAAATATCAATGAAGGTGCAGTATCTAATGGCTTGCGTGGTATTAGTGGTGTGCTTGCTCACAAGCCTGTATCGTATGACACCGAGATAAGCGAGGGTGCATCCAAGGCTAAAACAGTTGTAGAAAAGCTACTTGGAGAGGGCGCAAACGTCGTTATAACAAGTGACAGCGTGGAAAATAACGCATTTTATAACATAGACGAGGGAATTGTTTACATAAACAATAACGCTGAATTTAAAGGCGAGGAAATTGCCGAGTTTGTAGCTACGCACGAGGTGGCGCATATTACTGAGGGCACAAAGGAATATCTTTCATTAAACAAGGTGCTCGAGGAAATAGCTACCGACCAAAGAGCTCCTTCTGTACTTAAGTCTAAAATTGGCAATATAGCTAAACGCCAAATTGAAATAGGTGAGTTATACAAGGAGCAAATGGCTAATATGACTCCAGAACAACAAGCTTACCTTATTCGCACAGAGCTAAATGCTGACCTCGTAGGCACTCTTTTAGGCGATGATTACTTTATTGAGAAGCTAGCCCAGAGGGATGCATCCCTGGTTAAAAAGATATTTAACCATTTAAAGGGCTTAACAAAAAAGAGCACCACCATAGACAAAGGTAGTGCAAAATATCTTAATAAGCTTGTAGGTAAATTTGGCAAAGCCATTGACAAGTCCCAGGGCGGTGTGAAAATATCACAGCTCGGCCGTGAGGACGAGGAGACAGAGCAGAGCGAGGTTGAGAATGTTCGTTTCTCCAAAAAGATGGTCCCAGGAACAAATGAAAAATTTGTTGTAATTGAAAAAACATCTATTGAAAAACTAACGAGCTTCCCAGGAGAAACACTTTCTGCAAAGGTGCGTAATTATTTAAAACAGTTCCGTGGCACTGTTTTACCCCTTGGTTCTACTGATAAAACCTATATGCGAAGAGAAGCAGAGGGGGAATATACAAACCCGGCCAAAGTAGTTTCTGAGACTGACTACGAAGGAAAGTTGAACGCTGCATCAGAGTTCGAAAATTTATTAGAAAGTGCAAAATTCGTTGACCACCAGCCGGACAATGGACGACATCCGGATGCTACTCGTGGTTGGAATTATTATGAATTAAAATATGTAGTTCCAACAAACGATGGTGTTCGTGCGTACAAAGGACAAATTCAAATCAAACTCATTGACAGAGGCGATTGCTTTTATGATATAACAAAAATAGAGGATATAACAAACGGCGCTGCAGGTCAAGCTTTAATAAAAGCCGCCGGCTCCGCTGATATATCCTCTAATAACAGTATATCCGAAAACTCAGAAAAAATCAATACTTTTGACAAAAAAATTGATGATGAGAGAAAATCTATTTCAAAATCCTCAAAAAATGATTTTGTTTTTGAAGCAGCAGAGAACGGCGGAGTGCGAGTTTCAATTCCTAATCCTGAGCTTGAAAAAATGCAAAAGAGAATGGATTCAGAAAAGGCTCGAAAGGAAAGCTTTGATGCCTTAATTGAAAACGACCCTGACACGCAAAGACATCGTGCAAGTGAACAAGCAAGAAAAGAAAGCGAGGAAAGCTTACTCAACGGTGAAGAAGGAAAACTCAAAACAGAAACTCGATACGAGAACGACAACGCAACCGACAAGGAACGTTTTGAGAAAGCCGAGAGGGAGCGAAAGGAATCCGAGGAAGAATATACAAGTCGCAAAGTTGGTTACATCGGTAAGGGTAAGGTAAGACAGCTTATCTTTGATGCAATAGATGGTGCAGGCATTCTAGAAAACGTAGGGGAAGACATTGCTTTTTTGACAAAAGATGCAAAGAAGGATATTATTTCAACAGTTTTCTCTAAGGTGAATTCACCCTATAAGTATAACAAAAAGGACTTTTCAAACTATATTGCACAAAAAATAATGGAAAGTGTTATTCTTGGCGAAGGTAAGGTGCTTAAAGCTAATGCTCGTCTTAAAAAAATAATGCACAAGATTGAAATATCGAGTGTTGAGGAGCGTATATCCAAAAATGATAAGCTCAAAATTACCTCTAGGTGGAAAGTTAGGGATGGTAATGATGCTATTTCTATTGCGGATGCAACTAAGGAGCTGAACGACCTTGGCTATCAAATTCCTATGACCGACGAGCTCGATATGCTTAATGAAATAAACCGTGTTTACGAAAACACGCGTGAGTATGTCGAGAAGGAAATGGGCGAGGAGCTTTCCAAACGAATTGGCAAGGAAGAATATGAGAAGGCAAAAAACAAGCTTGCCAATGATACTTTAACTATTCTTGAGGAAAATCAAACGGATGACGAGCTTGCAAGTAAGCTAGCAGACGTTATCAATAAGCATCAAAAAACACTCGACAGGTTCCACAATTATAGACAAAATTTTAGAGTGGATGAGAATCGTATACGTGCTGAAATGACCATTGTGCACCATGCAAAGCAAATAAAAACGGATATTAAAAACCACAAGTATACGCCTGCTCAACAACCGCGTTTTGAAGAATTCAAGGGCGTTATTTCAAAAATTGCAAAACTTGAGGTGAGAGGAAATATCAATAGAAGCTCTACAAAAGAAATTGTTGACGACCTTAATTTATGGTACACCAAGGAAAACGAGCTTTTGGTGGACTCTTTCAGTGAAAGCATACGAGAGGATATTACATATTTTAGAGACGACAACAGTGGAGAGAAGGTACTCACTATAAATGAGCTTAACAGGCTCTCAAGGATTCTTGCTCACCTCAAAAATGTGTTTGTAAATTTTGGTAAAATTTACCGAGCGGGCAAATGGATAGAGCTTTCCGAGGTTTCTCACAAAATGTATAAAGTTTGTTCCGAAGCTGTAGATTCTCAAACAACATTACAACGGTTATTCAACAGAGGACAGTACTTTGAATCTCCGTTAGCAGTTGCCTCTATTTTGGACGGACATGACCCGGACGGAGAGTTTACTCGATATGTTGAGGATTTGCAACGTGGTCAGCTAAATGTTGCAACGGAAAAAATGAAAATTGCAGAAAAGCTTGAAGAATTTTTTAAAAAGGACAAAAAACTGTTCGACAGTCTTGTGTCAGGAAAGTTGAAAGCAAAGTGTGGAATGAAGATTGATTTGCGAAACGAAATCGTGGAGCAGGTTGAAATTCCTGCTGTTAATCTTGTCAACCTATATCTTTGCACAAGAACCATGAGCCCTGAGGATTTCACACTTGAAAATGTAGGCTATGCGGTAAAGGTTGATAATTCAGGGGAATATACATATATGTATCCTATTTCAAGGGAAGAAATAAAAAAAGCATATGAGACTCTTCCTGTACCTGTAAAAGAATTAGCCATGTGGATCTTAGAATGGAATAACACCGAAGGCAAAAAAATGAAATATGAACAGGATATTCGTGTAAATGGTGTTTCCAATGTTATCAGTGGCGATTATTGGCATCTTAAAAGACGGCACTTTGAAGGAACCAATGATATGAAAAAGCTTTTTGGCTCTCGAGGAATTGGAAACCATGGATTTAATAAGGAACGTATAAAGCAAGCAAGCTCAATGTTGATTATCGACAACTTTATTGAGGCGTTTTTGAATCATACCGAAGAGCTTTTTCAATACAAATACATCGATATTACAATTAAAAATTTCGACAAAATAGTGCAAGCAAATGTAAATGTAAATGCCACTGGCAACAAAGGGTTTAAAAGTGTAAAAATGCTTATAGAAGAGCAGAGATTTTATCATGGTACAATAAGCAAAGACAAAACCGCACTCGATTACACCACTCAGCTTGCGCTTGATGTGCTGAAACAAAATGTACAAAGCGATGCATTTAATATAATTATTGGGAATATGCGTGCCGGTTATGCAAGTTATGTTCTTGGCATCAATCCAAAGGTTTTGGCAACACAGTTTTCGTCACTTATTGCTGGCTTTGGCGAGCTTAACGCAGCATCCGTTCTTCATGGTGGAGCAAACATAATAAAGATTTTAAATCATGTTGCTTTAAAAAATCTTGCTAAAGAGGTTGACTCTTACTGCGATTGGGCCAAAGTACGTCATTTTGAAAAGGGCGCAACTAAGGCTATGACATTGACAGACAAGTGGAACAAATGGAGAGATGTTTTCTCAAAGCCTATCGAGTTATTTGATAGATTGATTGTAATGCTCGAATTTGAAGCTTGCAAAAAAGAAGCACAATCCAGGTATGGTTTAAAGATAGGAACCGAAGAAAACAAGGTTAAGGCAGGAGAGCTTTTAACTGAAATTGGTCTAAAGACACAGCAGAATCAATATGAATCAACCAAAAGCGCAGCAATTAGAAGCAAAAACGAAATAATGAAGGGATTCACAATGTTCAAAACAGACTCACACATGATACTAAGTGGACTAATACGAAATATATCTGCTTGGAGTGTGCTTGAGAAAAAAATTAAATCCGCTAAGGAAGCAGGAGGCACTACTAAGGTTGCTGAACTAGAAAAGCTAAGGAACCAAGCGAGAAAGAAGGTAGGCAAGTATACAACGGTTGTAATTCTTTCCTGTGCTTATATGACACTCCTTGCACGTCTATTTAACAAGCTTTACCATCAGGACGAGGATGACGAAATGACAGTTGGCGATATTATGCTCGATTTATTTGGCAATTTTCTTGGCATGTTTCCAATTGCTTCAGAAATAGGCTCGTTCTTAATTGACGGCTACGATGTTGGTAATTCCATTTACAGCACATTCAACAATGCTCTTGGCGCCGTTGATGGCAGTATAGAGCTTTTCCAAAATGCAGTCAATGGCAAAAAGATTGAAAATGAAAAGCTTGTGAGCACCTTAAGAAATGTTGTTTATGCTGCAGGTCAAATGTTCGGTGTGCCTGCAAGAAACATATACAAGAACACGAAGGCGCTTATCGACATTGTTTCCCCATCATTTGGTGACAGAGTTGATTCCTGGTTCAAGGAGCCTTCACAAAAGGAGCTTGAGAAAAAAATTGAGGCTGGAATAGAGAAGGGCGACGATAAAGCCGTTTCTACGAGCCTTTCTCTCTTGTATGATAAATACGACCTTGAGCTTAAGGACAACGTTTTAAGGCAGGAATATGACCGTCTTATGAGGCTTGAAATGACAAAGGGCGAGGACGACGAAACAAAATACTCGCCTTTAGAGGCTGAAATACCCGATTCTATCAAGATTGATGATGAAGAGGTGGAAATGGAAAGGAAAGACGTAAACGTCTTTAAAAACGCCTTTGGTGAGGCTGAAAAGTCGCAAGCAAAGATTGTCAAGACAGTAACATACAAAAAACTTAATGACGAGCAGAGGGCATATGCGCTACGCAAGATAAGTCAATATTACTATGAGAACACAAGATACACTTACACAGGCGAGAAGAGCAATTTTGCTTACTATGCAAAGGTGGTAGGTGTCGAGAGCCTTGCTTTAATTCTTGCTTACGCAAAGGGTTTGAAGGGCGATGCAAGGTTGTCACGTAGAGAAAAGATAGAGGCTTATATCAAGAGTTTACGCCTTAATAGTATGCAAACATCCTTGGCGCTAAGGTGTTTAGGCTATGGCGATAAGGAAAATGACAAGCAGGTTATTAGCTATGTGAAAAGATGTTATCTTTTGACACAGAACGAAAGAGCAGAGCTTGTTAAGGTGTTAGAGTGAAATAAAAAACACGCAGTGTAACAGCTGCGTGTTTTTTCGTTTACAATTTGGTTTACAAAGCGGTTGTGCTTATAAACATCATTTAGTAAATATGTTTGTTAGCCTTTATGTGCGGAGCTTTTTGTTAACCAAGGTTAATTTGTGTTGAATTGTTGAGATGGAATAATTGAGCCTTTTGGCAATGATGCGAGGCAAATAGCCTTTTAGATATCTAAGCTCAAAGACCTTGTATTCTGTCGGTGTCAATGTAAGTAGCTTACTTTCGAGCTGATTACATATTTTGTTGCGTTCCTTCTGTAAAAGCTCTAGCTTTGGCTTGAAATATGCATCCGGCTTAGAGTTTTTTTCTATCTCCAAGCGGATGTCGTATTCTTGCTTTCTGATATTTAGGAGCTTACGGAGCTCACTGTTTTGTGTTTTCATCCTTACGCACCCTCCTGTGCTTAGATTTTGTAATTATGAGGTAATATTCCTCTTTAGGTTTCGGCTCAGAACGTGCGCCGACTGCCATTATTGCGTAGATTATGGTTGCTACAACAAATGTAATTATAATAATTGCCAAAAATATAACGAAAAGAAGTGCTTTGTGGTCCATTATTGTTCTCCCAACAAAAGATGTATATCAAATGCTAATAACATAACATTGCCTACCAACAAAATTGTAAGTGATATAGGCTCTTTTTTTGCAATGCTAAAACAACATATAATTGAAAAAATCCAATAAAAAATTTCACATACAAAAAACGTTAATCTCATATTGTTACCTCCAAAGCATAGCACCAGGATTGTGGTGGACGAGAAAAGCTTAATAAATTATCGCATTCGCAACCGAAAATGTGTATGCCGCACTCGTCACAGTTGTCGGTACATATTCGAGCAAATTTGGTTATTTCTTTTGGCTCAAAGAGTGTAAGAAAGGCAATGTGCCAATCATAGCCGATTCTTTTTTTGCCAAGGTATTTTCGCACCTCGTCTATTGATAGACATAGCTGTTCCAATTTGTTTGGCTGTGAGTTCCTTTCACTATAGAGAGTACCATATGCGAAAAAAACTTTGTCTATATCATCTATTACAACCTTGCAGGCAATTTTGCCGAGCTTATCGTGCATCCATCCTTGGTCCTTTTCGGGAATCTCGGCAAAGGATTTTTTATCCTTGGTGCAGTAGAGAAATGCTGTCTTGTCCCATTCCTTTCGCCCAGGGAAACTCTTGCGCAGCTCAATGGTCTTTTTGCCTATCAAAATTAGGTATAGGTAGTAGGGTTTAATTGAGAGAATTATGGTCATTTGTTGCCTCCTGTTGGAGCCATTTTATTATTTCACTTTTGAGGTGTTCACTCATTCCTGTTCTTTCGAGTTCGCACTTAAAATCCCAAGGGCAGTTAAGACAACTTGTGGCAAATTGTCCGGCAAACTTTGCCAAGGACTCCTCGCTTTGTGTTATGAGGTCAAAATTAGTCAGTGGCTTATTATCAATACACTTTTGCACTGTTTTTTCTACTGTATCAAAGTGCTCTTTGTTGTCGGTTTCAAATTGCAAGTGATATTCACCTTTATCGTTTAAAATTTGTGCATTATACCTGTTCATTGTTGGTCTCCTTAAACATAGGCGCATAGCCGTTTGGTCTGCGGTACCAGGCGCACACCTTTGTAGTGTCTATTTGTACCTTGCATCTTTTTGCTCGAGTAATGGTATATAAGCCTTCCTTCTCGATAGTTTCAAATTCTTTGCGCGAGTACATTGGCAAGCCTGTTTTTCGGCACCATGAGGCTCTATATTGCTTGTAGTAATCGTTGTAGCTTTCGTGAGTCTTAATCAGTGGATCCATTTGGTGCCTCCTTCAATTCTGCAAATTGGCAGGTGTGCGTCCTTGTGTCTGTTTGGAATGGTAAAAAATCAAAACCGGTCTTTTTACATATTGCTAAGATGTTACGGTGGTTAAGTATTCTTAAGTGTTTGCAATCAGCACAGTTTATTGGTTCGGCCTTTCCCTCGGTGTTGCCGAGTAGCTCTCGTTTTTTCCAACCGAGAGTGATTAAGGCTTCTGCGTGCTTGACCATGACACAGTGTGATTTGTCTTTTTCTCCTCCTTGGAAATCTTTATATCTGCACTCTGCACAATTGATGTCGCAGCATAGAGGAACAGTGGTTTCGAGATCCATAGCTAAAATAATTGCATCCGGGGGTACTGCTACTTTTTTTATGTATGTTCTCCTTAACTCGTCAATGTCGGCTTTTAATTTTGACTCGTAATAATTCTTGTCGGCATACACAATGTTGAGCTTCATTAATTTTTCAAGCTTATCAAATATTTTTTCTATCTCGCTTCTTGGTACGACATCAGCCGAAGGTGTTTCTTCAAATATTTTGCATATCCTATTTGCGTAATCATCCCAACCTCTGTTGTAATCACTTTCTTTTCTGTTAAGATTTTCTGGTCGGTTGTTCCAAAATTCGTCTTTGTCAATATAATTCTTACACATTTTCTGTTTTCTCCTCAATTCTTAAAATTTGATATTTTGGGTATTCTAAATAAAAGATTTGCTTAGCCCTGTACTTAGAGGGCGCTTTGATTTTGATTTGCCTTTCTCTGTTTGAGAGGGCAATATATGTAATAATAAAGGTCTTTTCCATATCCTCTTTCCTTACAAATTGATATTTGATGCTCTGTATTTCGTCTGATATCATGATATCATTACACCTCCTTGATTCTAATGCCGTGGACAGAGAGCATAAGCTTTCTTTTGAGCTTGTAGCTCTTTTCACGATAGCCCTTAGCATCCTCAACAATTTCGGTACCATCTTTGGTTTTGTAGACAAAATCAGCAAAGTAGGCAATCTCGCGTTCAATAACCTTGCCCTTGATAACTCCACCTCGTGGGCCTATTTTGTCGGGCTCACGTTTTGCAGGAATGAGAACATATTTAACCTGGCACTTAAGGTCGGTTATCTCGCCGGCACGAAGCATAAGCTTTAAATCGGTATATCTGTCAGCCTCGTGCTGAGAATCAAAGAGGATGCCATCAAGGAGCACCTTTTTGGCGTTGTATTTGTTTTGTCGCTTGGACGGACAGTCGGGGACGCCTGTCCCTACGGAACCGCCTCGCTTTTTAAAGAGGCGGTTGTATTCTTCCTCAGTTAGTCGTAGTGGCATAATCAAACGAGCTTTGATGCAAGGGTAGAGAGTGCCTTGCGTAATTTTTGAGAGGTTTCTTGGTCGGTTTTTTCGACATCTTCAACGATGGAAAGAAGAGCATTAGCCTTTACTTGCATATCGTCAAAAATGGTCTTAAATTTAGTTACTAGAGGGCTTGACATTCTGATTTGCTTTTCAAATTCTAACACTTTTGCCTCAGCATCTTTAACAAGTACATCTGCAGCTGCCTTTTCTGCCTTTGCCGCTTCAACATCTTGCTCAAGCCTTGCTCTTTCCTTGGCAAGCTTGTCCTTTTCTTTAGCGAGCTTTTCGTCGAGCTCCTTTTTAGCCTCTGCTTTTGCATCCTTTTTGATTTCGTTAAGCTCGTCCTCTGAAAGAGAAGGCACGGTTGCATTTTCGAGCTCCTGTTCTTTTTTCTTGAGTTGAGCTTTGATATTGTCAAGCTCCTTTTGTTTTTCCACCAAAGAGGATTGTGCATTAAATGCTAGAGCTTGAGCCTCCTCTGCATCTTTCTTGATGTTCTTGAGACGAGCATTTTCCTCCTCAAGCCTTGCTTTTTCCTCAAGTGCCTTTTTGTGCTCCTTAATTAGGTTGTCCGTTTCGCGAACTGATTTGTTTTCTATATCGTTTTTCTCAACAAATTCCTCGCGCTCTTCCTTTGGAAGAGAGAGCAGCTTAATAGCCTTTGCATAGCTCAAATTCGCAAACGGTTGCGAATTTGCACCAATGCCAAGCAAGAATGGGCTTTGTTCGCCATATTCCTCATACAATTTCATGTAGTTGTTCGCGGAAGAATGCGAAAATTCTACCTTTTCTTCAAGCCAAGTGCCCCATTCACCGTGGTCGAGCATTGATTTAGCCTCGGTTAATCGTTTTCCTATTTCGATAAAGTAGGCAATAAGAGTGTTTTGCGCCTGTGTTTTAATAGCAATTATCTCATTTGTGACAACATCGATATTACGCGTTTGCATGTTGTTTTGATTTACTGCAAGTTGATTTTCCATTTTGTTTCTCCTTAATTAGTTTAGTTACGTATTTTAGCCATTCCTTTGCAAAGACAACTACCTCTTTCGGTGGGGCCTCATTGTCATACCCTCGGTTTTGCAAGATTTCGTTATCTTTTTCACTATACTCAAGCGTAAAATAAGGCGCTTCGGGCATATCTTTTTTGCGAATAAAGAAAATTGCTGTGTTCCCGTTTGCATAGCTTTCGCTGTATCTATAAACGCAGTGAGATAGCGTGTTACCCTCGATAAATAGCGCTTTGTCAGAAGGGCAGGGTGTTATTAAAAGATTTTCACTTTGATAGCAAAATTGTGCGAGCTTGGCTGCTCGTTTTTCAATTTGCAGAGAACGTGCCTTCTTTTCCTCGGCACCTTGCTCATACTGAATTTGTGCCCAACGCTGAGTTGCAGAATCGTGCTGAGTTTTTAGGTTTTTTGGGAACAGATGCTCCTTGGTTATCTCCTTTTTATCTATCAAGTTCAAAAGAGCTGAAATATAGTCTTTGTACATAATCACGTTGTACTTGCTTCCGTAACGCTTCTTTTGCTTATCGAGATAGTTTACGACGGTGGTCAGGCGCACATCAAATCTTGAGGTTACGATATCAAGTATGCGAAGGTCGTAAGTACATTTGCTTCTTTTCAGCTCCAAGATCTCTTCTATTGAAACGGAGTCTTTGAAATCTGCATAGAATAAGAGCCATTCATTATTGAATCTGTAGCGCCGAGCAAGTAATAAATCCGTTTTGCTGTTAAGTCTTAACATTTTATACGGCTTGCTTTCCTTGAAATCAATTCCCATATTCTTTGAAAGATTGCTTTTGGTTCCTCTTAAACTTGAAAGCTTTTCTTCAACCAAACGCGACATCCCGCACATAACAAGGTTTTCGATGTTCGGATGCTTTATGTAAATTTCCATATACAGTGCCGGGTGACACTCTTCTATTTTACTTATAAATTTGTCAAGCTTGCAGTTTTCGTACCTTGAGCGAGAAAGAACCTCTTGGTCGAATGGGAAAATATCGCACGAGTGGACTTTGCCGATTTTGTCCTCCCAATAAGACTGCTTTCTCCAATATCCTTGATAAATCGCTGTATATCCTGTGTATGGATTATAGTTTTTTAAATATGCAGATACAGTATAGCTTGTCTTTCCTTTGAAAATGTTTCCGTCGCACATTGTTACGGTGTGCTTTACGTTTCCATCCTTGTCGGCAACCTTACGCAAGCACCAACATAGGATGCAGAGGGCACCGTTAACCTCGTGGACAGTGTTAAAGAAATATTCACTGACAATAAAGTCCTTATGTGTGCCCGAAATATGTCTTGCTCTTACCGGAGAACCACAATAGGGACATATGAAATCAAGTCCTTCATAAACAGGCTCATTTGTTCTTGGGTCGATAAAGCCGAAGGGAGCGGGTGGACGTGAATAAAAGCAATCCGCTTGAAAATCATAGCGTTCCTCTATAAATTCATCTCCGCAGGCGGTACATTTGCACTTAACCGCTTTTCTGCGTCTATCCTCAAGCGGAAAATATGCCATAGTTGACTGATAGATTATAATGTTTTGGTCGCGTATGCACTCTTTGTAATGTTCAAATGCTTCTTTGGGTGGTTCGGTTGGAAGCGCTTTTATAATGTCGTTTATCATAGGCACCTCAACTGAAAAAGTCCTCTAGGTTAATGTTTACTATTGGAGTAGTTGTTTCCTTTATTTCAACTTGAGAGGCTTTTGGTATTCCATAAAACTCGCATATGATATCGTGGGCGATTTGTGGTGAAACAAAAGCAAAATTGCCTTCTTTATGCTTGTCCGCATATGCTTTTATCTTTTTTTCACACTCAACAATAGACATTTCTTTTATGTCAAGATCACGGAGCACTAGCTCCCTAGCTTGTTTGTTATTTGCACAGATATCCTTAAGCTGTTCTCCAACACAGAAAACTGCTGATGTAGGCTTGTGGGCCTTCTGCTGTTCATTTATTTTTTTTATAATTTCATTAAGCATTTTAATTCTCCTTAAATTTTTGAATTTTACGTGTTGTTATGTAGTTGTGGACGGGAATAGATATTTGTTTTTCGATGGTGTCAAGACCTTTATAGTAAACAGGGTAGAGCTTACAATAGCCGTGCTCACTGCAGAACAAGAGGGCCACTTTATCAAGTCTGTCAGACTCGGTGTAGCAAGCTACTATTTTTCCGTCTTTGCGGTTGCTTTCGGCAAAAAAATACCATCTTTTCTTATTCATTTTGTCGCACCTTTCTGTCTTGTTCGACCATTTGTAGAATTTTTTCATAGTGTGAGCAGTTGAATTTATAGCCTTTTTCAAGCATGTGCTCCATCTTTTCGCAATATGTATCTATTTCGTCTAGCGACAAAAGAGAGCAGAGGGATTCAAATTGTGCATCGCTGATTAGTAGGTTTTTATATTTACCGCCTAGCTTTTTTAACATAATTTCTGATTGCTCGACGTCGTCATACTCACACTGAGGATAGATAGAATCACCACCAATAGCACTTTGTTCTGTTCGCGTTTTGTTCGGATTCTGTAACGGAATTTGTTCGTTGTTGTCTTTATAATTATTACTACAACTACTATTAATACTTAATTCATTATCTGTACTATCATTTATAGTGTCTTCTATCTTATATCTTTTCTCTTGTGTAACAATTGGCGTAACATCTTTGTAACAAAGTGACGCACATTTTGCCGCCTTTTTTAGACGGTGTCTGCGCATCCTTGCAGCAGCTTCGGTTTCTGAACTAACAAGCTCGTCAAAATTTGAGATTTCAATAAATCCGTCGGGGTCCTCTGCAACTAAACCAAGCTTTTTGAAAAGCTCTATTGCCACAAGTATAGTGTCACGACTAAAATATTTGGTTTCTCGCTTGATTTGGTCAAGATTAAGCCTTATTACAACCTCTCCATAATCTTTCACGAGCACACCGCCTGTATTGACAGTTAACAAGCAGAGCATTTCATAAAGTACAACATAGTTTGCACCATTTTCTTGTGTCATTAAAAAATCGAAGCAAGAGTTTGGCTCGAAAACGAAGTTATATTTGAGCTTGAACCAGTAGTTTCTTTTTTCTTTTTTCATCCTTGATTCCTTCTTATCGTCAATATGCTATCTAGTACGGTTATTTCATCCTGCAACTCTGCAAGCTCTTTGCTGGACTCTTGAATAATCGTAGTTAACGCAGCAGCACGATTGACTTTTAAATTTAATTGTTTTTCAAAAAATTCATTTAGGGACATAATTTACCTCTTGATTTTTAAAATTTCTTGTGGTAAACTTTTTATAAGGACAGTTTACCTCTGTTCCTTCTTATAGCTCTTTCAAAGTGCCAGCTTTGAGAGGGCTCTTTTTTTATGTATTTTTTTGGAGAGGGCGTTGCTTCCAAGCTTCATATTCTGTGACAAGCACCTTGCCTCTAACTCCAAGCATATCTCCTGTGTAGGCTTTGACAGAACGGATGATGCCTTGCGCTTTAGCCTCACCGCACTTAAGCAGGTTCATAATATCAACCTTGTCGTAAAACTCCTTTGCCATATGTACCTCCTTAACATAAATCATCGACTTTACAGCCGAAAAATTTAGCAACTTGTTTTGCAAATGGAAGATTAGGAATTTTTCTGTTCGCCTCGATAGCTGAAATGTAGCTTTGAGCCACTCCTAAGGAGAGGGCAAGGTCGTCTTGAGTGATGCCCATGTCCTCTCGTTTTTGTTTAATGATGTCGCCTGTTGCCATAATAAATAGCTCCTTTCATAAAAATATTGATTTTTTAAAATTATTGTGGTACGATATAACCAAGGTGTTATCTCCACGGTTATATTTTATCTCATAAATCTCATAAAGTCAACAAAATAAACCTCACAAATCTCGAATTTGTAGGGTTGCACAAAAAATAAATGTGAGATTTGTGAAATTTTGACAAAAGGAGAAAAATATGTTTTGGAAAAAATTTTTAGATTGTTGTAATAAAGCAGAGAAAAGCCCAAACGCAGTAGCGAAAGAACTGGGAATTTCGTCAGGCGCAGTTACTGCTTGGAAGAATTCTGATAGAGTTCCTCAAGAACGAATACTTTTAAAGATAGCCGAGTATTTTGGAGTTTCTGTTGAATATCTATTGGGAAAAGAAAAAAGCCCTGCCGGAGCGGGACTAAAAGAAAAGCATTGGCGCCTTATTACTGCCTACGAGAGGGCAGAGGGACCTATTAAGGAAGCAGTTGACAGGCTCCTTAAAATAGAGGATAAGCCTGTGCTTGTAAAAATAGCGGCAAGAGATGGCTCCTTCCAAGAGAGGGAGATTACCCAGGAAGAGTGGGAGAAAATACAAGGCTTGCCTGATGCGAATTTGTAATTGAGATAGGAGAGGGACGACCAATGGAAGATACCGTTACTATAATCGTTTTTATGGTTTTTGTTTTTTCTATTCCTGCCTTTATTGCATTATTAGTTATGGGTAAAAGAAAAATAGGCTCTATTTTTGCCGGAAGTGAAATAGCTATTATACACATAATTTTAGCGATTGTACATAAAAATGTAGTGCCACTAATATTTACAGGAATTGGAATAATTTGGGTGTTGGTCGAAATATTTGCGCGAGAGGATTGGCGATATAGATGATTTGGGCCTTTTTAAGTATTTTGACTATTTTTTTAGGTACGTGCTTCATTGTTCAAGCAATAGAGAGTGCTGTTGATAAGAAGGCACGATTGAAAAGTAACGCAGAAGAAGCTCTAAGAGAGCAAAATAAAGAATTAAAGCTAAAAGAAGAAAAATGCCGAAAAGAAAATGATGAGCTGAAAGAAGTTTTTGCAGACTCTCAAAAGAAAATAGGAATATTAAATGCTGAATTAAAAAAAGCAAAAGACGAGATAGAAAAATTGAGTGTAAAATTAAGTTGTGTGGAAAACACGAATGCTGATATTATTTGGGCACTTGATATAAAAGAAAATGAATTAGAAAAATCGACTAAACAAAATGCCGAGTTGAAAAACAAGCTTGAATTTGAAAAAGAAAAAATTAAAAACGAGGTTCTTGAATGGTACGAAGAAGAGTATATTAGACTCTTTGAGGAAAAATTCAATGCTAAAGGATATTTTGATAACATTGGTACCGGAAGATTCAGCAGAGCTATGACAGGTATCGAAGGAATGAGAGATCTTCAAATTGTAGCAAAGTTCATTCCAAAAAGTGATAAAAATAGAAAGACTGATTATACTACAACTTTGTATAGTTGCGATTGTCGGGATTCTTTAGACAAGACCCACGTTTGTAAGCATAGAATGTATTTGGCGTATTATTTAGGCTTTATGCAGTTTTACAGTAATGAATTTGAAAAAACGAATAAGAAGCTTATAAAATCAGTTGTTAATAAGGACAAAAAATTTGACAAATCTAAAGTTAATAAAACTAAAAAGAATACTGCTCAATAAACGGTTTAAAATTCTCATAGACCTTACGTTCCAGAGGGCTTGTTAAGAATTTATTTCTTGCATATAAGATATTCATGCGCTGCATCCTAAACTCGGCTGCAGCGTAGCTTATATCGCAGAGCTTTATTATATCTTCAGCAGATTTAACCTGGCATCCCCACAGAACACATGCAGGAGCAAGAAGGCGAGAAGCAAAGACGTTAGCTGCTTGCTCGATAGGATTATCTGTACTAGAGGGCTCTCGACTAACAAGCTCATAAACGCCAACATGACCGAGTATGATGTGGCCGAGCTCGTGAGCACAGGTGAAACGCAAACGGCTATTATTTGTGCAATCAGCATTTAAAATGATTACCGGAACGCCGTTTTTTATAAAAGAAAAACCATCGCTATCGGAGTCTAATTTTGCAAGCTTGACCTCTATTCCAAGCTCACGGCAGAGGGCGGTTATCTTTACAGGAAGAGACGAGATTTTAAAGTCGATGAGAATTTGCCACGCTGCATCGCGTGATTTTTGATAATTTTTGTAGTTCATAGTTTTACCTCACATAGTTTTTATTTTATTATGAGGCAAAAAGTCGAATTTTAGTAGGTGTAAGAATTTAGGAGGGGAAAATGCCAAATTTTGAGCAGAATCCGAACAATAAAAAATGGTCGGTGCGCTTTCGTGCTATTATAGATGGAGTCGAAAAACAAAAAAGACTATCTGGCTTTAAGACCAAAAAAGAAGCTAATCTGGCATATTTAGAGTTTCAAAGCGAAAATAATAAGAAAATAAAAAAAGAGGCATCTAGCAAAGAGCCTCGAGAAATGCTATTTAAAACTTTGGCAGAGGGATATTTACAGAATCTAAAAACAAGGGTGAAGGAAAGCTCGTATCTTACACAGCAAAGCAAATTGAATAAGCATCTTATACCTTGTTTTGGTGAAAAGAAAATAAAAGAGATTACTCCTTTGGCTGTTCTTGAATGGCAACAGGGAATAGAGCAATATGCATATAGGCACAAAAAATCTTTAAGAACCTTGTTGTCCTCTATATACAGGTTTGGAGAACGCTATTATGATATACAAAACATAATGGTAAAGGTTGAACCTTTGCGAAACACCGAACCTCCAAAAGAAATGGATTATTGGACCTTGGAGGAGTTCAAGCTTTTTATTGATGCTTGCGAAGAGGAAGATATAAAGCTGCTTTTTAAGTTCCTGTACATAACAGGGTGCAGAAAGGGTGAGTGTCAAGCTGTAACTTGGAGAGATATCGATTTTAAAAATGCAACTGTTAGAATAAATAAAAATATCACTAGAAAAACGGAAGAGGGACTCTATAAAGTGGTAAGTCCTAAAAATTTAACGAGTAATAGAACAATAGACTTACCAGAGGGCTTTTGCAAAGAGCTAGAACGCCATAGAGCAGCTAATCTTGATGAGTTCGTTTTTGGTGGTATCCGACCTATTCCTGATAAGACAATAGAGAGGGGACTAAAAAAGTACGCTGAAAAGGCAGGAATAAAGACGATAAGAGTGCATGACCTTCGTCACTCTTGCGCATCACTTTTGATATCACAGGGGATATCTATCGTTGCTGTGTCAAAACGTCTAGGTCATAAGGATGTGGAGCAAACACTTAATACTTATGCGCACTTAATGCCTAAAGAAGCTGATAAAATAGTTGAAATTCTTGAAAATATATGATTTTGTGACTGATTCGTGACTAAAAATACAAAAACGCAAAATATAGTACTTAAAATGATAAAAACACCACAATATTTTGTGGTGTTTTTCTTTGGCGGAGAATCAGAGATTCGAACTCTGGAACCCTGTTACAGGTTACACGATTTCCAATCGTGCGCCCTCGACCAACTAGGCGAATTCTCCATATTGCTAGACAAGTATAACATATCTTGTTTAAAAAATCAAGTATTTTTTTATTTTTATTGCTTTTTAATTTGTTGACATATTTAGTAGTATATGTTAGAATAATCAAGAAGGAAAAATAAAGACTATTAATAGAGGTAAAAATGAAAAGAATTTTAATAATTTTTAGCATGCTTTGTGTTATATTTTCACTTTTTGCATGTGCCGGTGAAAATACCGAAAGCACCAATACAACCCTAAGCACCGAGGTGACAGATATGATAACTGATACAAAGTATATACTAAATGGAAAAGTAACCAAAATTAATGATAATTCCATTGAAATACAAATTGAAAATATATCTGATGCAAGTGGATTATTCGCAGTTAATATTTCCGAGATCACAAAAATTTATGATAGCTTTGGTAATATAATTAATAAAGATCAAATAAATGTAAACAACAATGTAGAGGTTAGCTATAACGGACAGGTAACCAAAAGCTTACCACCACAGGTAAACGCATTAGCAATTCAAGTAAAATGATAATATTAAAGGTGGCAAATGCCACCTTTTTTATTGCAAAAGATATATGTGTGTGTTAAAATATTTACGAGGTGATAAAAATGCTTGAGATTAATAAAGAACTGCTTGTTGATACTCGTTGCCCTAACGATAAAATAATAAACGGTGCTAATATAAGCGTTTGTTATACAAGAAACACAGACGATATAACCATTGGTAAAAAGCCAAGCTGTACACCATATCTAGACCGATATGATGATTTTGTATATCAAAACGGAGCCTTTAAAGGCAAAGAAACTAATAGCGTATTGGCATACCAAAAGTATGAAGACGGCTTGATTTTTGAACTGTTAACCGATGAAAGCGATATATCAGAATATGGCATAAATCTACCTCTGAACTTTATGGGCAAGCTAAATGGTGAAGGCTTTGAAAATCAGTTTTTATTTAATTCACCATATACCTATGAAAATAGCGAGATAAAGTATTTTTATTTAACTAAGCCAAACGGAAACAACTTAGTAATTGCTATTACAAGCAAAGCCGATGGTTGGAAAATGGACTACTCATACCATTCTTGGGGACACTTTTTTGTTAATCTAAAATTGCTTGCCAACTTTGATAAAGCATACAAGCAAAAAGAAAATAATAACTATTTAAAATTTGCAATTTTACCTGTTACAACCTTTGATGATTGTTTGGAAAAATTATCTAAGCTATATGATAAACCATTCCTTGATTATGATATAAATGGCGGTGCACTCAATGACAAAATAACCTTGAAAGCATATGGCGAAATAGATGCTTTGTTGGAGGAGAACAATGGTAAAATAACAAAACTGCCATATAGCGATAAATACATAATAAGTAACGAGGGAGAAACTATCTTAACACCATTAGTAAATGGCAAAAAAGGGGCACCTGTGTCTATTTATGGCTATAAAACACTTTTAGATTTGTATAAAAAATCTATGGACACCATAGATATTCCACTTATTGAGGATAGAACAAATGCAAATCTTTGTGAGCATCAAAGCTGGGCAAGTGCTATGCTTAGGTTTTTAATTAAGTATAAGTCAATGCTAAGCGACAACGAGGTACAAGCATATGAAAAAAAGCTTCTTTATCTTCTTGATATAGTGACCGAGGAGAATGAAAGCAAGGCTTTGCCAAATCGCACCATATTGTCAACACCTCACAACGGCTTTCCACCATATAATGTTTACAAATCTTGTCGTGTGCAAGAACTTGCAAGTGGCATAACAATTTTACTTGACGCCTACAAATACTTCAAGGAAGAAAAGTATTTAAAATATGCAAAAGGTGCCACTATGTGTCTGATTTCATACTATCAAAAGGAAGATGGACGAATAGAAGTGGATTGGGGAAATGATGCAAAAGAGGACTACACCACAGTATGTGCACCTATAATACCAATTATTGATATGTCGAATTTTTTGAGGGACACCGATCCTAAGCTCTCAAATCTTTTTAAGACTTCAGCTACAAAAATAGCCGACTATCTTTGCAACAGAGGACTAAAATTCCCAACCGAGGGAGAAAAAAACTCTCTTGTTGAGGAGGAAATGGAAGATGGCTCGATTTCTTGCACAGCTTTGTCCCTGTTATACTATTGTAAAAACATTTCTCGTATTGAAAAATATATACAAAAATCAAAGGAAATACTCGATTTGCACGAGAATTGGGTTATTAAAACACCGATAGCCCCTATGCATGGCTCTACGCTTCGTTGGTGGGAAACCGGCTGGGAGGGCGATGCTGACGGACCTGCTATCTGCGCCGGACACGCTTGGAGCATATGGCGAGGCGAGGCTGACTATTTGTATTACGAGCTAACAGGCAATGACAAATATCTCTTGAAATCTCGAAACACCTTTATAACAAATCTTTCAAAGATTAATCTAAAAGGGGAGAGCTATGCAATATATAACCCTGATATGATAAACGGCGGCGGATTCCATTGCGAATGCTCAAAAATCAACTATAGAATCGCCACAAAATACCCAAGCTTTAAAGACTCGGGTTTGTCAAGATATGTTTGGATACGTATTAATGATACATTTTTAAAATAGGAGTAATATTATGGATTTTAGTAAAAGTATTTTTTAAAACAGAAAAGAATTAAATAGACCGTTTTTAGCTGCACATCGTGGCGTTTGTGGGGCAAACATTCCTTGCAACTCTATGGCAGCATATAAAATTGCTCTTGACCAAGGTGCTGATGTAGTAGAAATAGATGTTTCCATTACAAAAGACCACAAGCACTATGTTTTTCATCCATGGATGGAGCCGGTTTTCTTGAGAGACAAATATATCTGTGATATGACAGCCAAGGAGCTTGAAACAAAAAGACTTGTAAATCAAGATGGCGTTAGAACAAGCTACAAGGTGCCATCTCTTAGCGAGGCTTTTGCACTATTAAAGGATAAAGCATATATAAACGTTGATAAATTTTGGACAGATATTGAGGGAATAACAGCCGAGATACGTAAGGCAGGCGTTGAAAAACAGGTTATTGTCAAGACGCATACGGATGAAGAGAGTCTTGCAAAGGTTGAAAAATACGCATCTGACCTTATGTTTGTGCCACTTGTAAGAAGCAAGGACGACATAACTGAAAATCTTTTGAAAAGAAACATAAATCTCATAGGTGTAGAGATTTTGTTCCGCAACGATGACGAGGAATGTATAAGTGATGAATACATAGAGAGTATGCACGATAAGGGACTATTAATTTGGGCTAACTCAATTATCTATAATGAAGACGATATTGTCAATGGCTACCACAGTGATGATGCTTCACTAACTGACTCACCGGACAAGGGATGGGGCTGGTTGATAGACAAAAACGTCGACTTTATTCAAACAGACTGGCTACTTATGTTAAAGAACTATATTGATACAAGAAAATAATAAAAAAACGTCGAGGAGTGTATGAAAAACACTCCTCGACTTTTGCTATTCACTTAATAACTTGTCTAAATATTTCTTTAGCTTTTCGCTATCCCCATCAAAGACATAGCCCTTTATTCCGTAAGCTTCAGCACCCTCTATATTGTCGCATCTGTCATCAACAAAAACAGCTTCATAAGGGTTTATATTATGTTTTTTACATAGATGGTCAAAAATTTCATAGCTTGGCTTTACAATACCGATAGGTGCGGACATTACAAGACCATCAAGCTTTCTTAAAATCTCAATTTCTCCGCTATGCTCAGCAAAGTATTTTGAAATGTTGGAAAGCAAGAAAAGACGCACCCCGTATTTGGATTTCAAGTAGGAAAGAAGGTCGCTCATACCATCAATCTCCGGTATGTTGTATATCCAATTGTAGTATATTTTATCAGCTACATCCCAAAGCCTTTGTGGTAGTCTTTCCTTGATTAAAGACATTGTCTCCTCGTCTGAAATGGTGCCTTTGTCAAGCTTATCCCAATATATACGATCAAAAACGACCTTCTCAAGCAGAGCCTTATCTTCTTCGTTTTCTACATAAACACCAACCATATAGCTGGGCTCAAAGTGAACAAGCACTTGACCAAAATCAAAAATTACATTTTTAATCATAGCTTCCTCATTGTTTTTCTTCAATTAAATACATAAACATTTCAGCCGCATGCCAAGAGTGTGGGGCAGAGCACTTGTGCTTTGCATATTCCTCTGACAGAGGGGCTATCAAATCGTAATTTGCTTCGGATGCACAAATTTCCCAACTCATAGGATATTGTATCTTTGTGAGCTCTTTAGGTATTTCATCACCATTAAAGTGATATACAGCCCAAGTAAGATAAGGATACAATTCGTTGTATTCGTTTTCAAATGGTGTAGCTGTTTCAATATCTCTTTTATCCATCCAAAACATTCTTGCATAGGAATCAAATTCAGGTGGGATTTTTATAAAATCAGCTCGAATTCCAAGCCTGTCAAATGCCAATCTTAACCACAGAGTCGAGTAAATTTCGTGTGTTCCATAGTCTGTTAAGCCTCTTAGCAGTCCGTCTTTAGCTATTCTTTCAGCCTCGTTGTATATCTCGGATATAAGAGGATAATTCTTATCAACAAAGAAGGAAAGTACAAACGCGAGCTGTCCTAAATTATCAGGCTCACAATTGCCCTTATTGTTTCTGTCGTAAATATCCTTAACACTAAGAGCCCAAGGTCTTAACAGATGTAGATTTTTTGTTTTTTCAAGAACCAACGCCATCATAGCACCATCACGATACCAAGGCTTTTTATATGTATAAATGTTTGGCACAGGCATATTGCCAAGAAAGCTAACCAAAATTTCACCGTGTAAAATTCTTAATTGCTCAGGATATTCGGTGTCCTCAAAATCAGGCAAATTAATATATTCACTTGTTGTTAATGTGGCAACAAGCTTTCTTCCATCAAACAATGTTTCGGAATTTGTAATATCATAAATATACACACCCCAGCTGTCTTCACTTATAAGATAGGTTATTCCGTCATTTGTCCATACAACAACCATATATCTATCATAAAGGAATTTTTCACGCTTCACATCAAATCTAAAAGCAACCTCATTTGTATCAAATTTAATTAATGTTCCGCCCTCTTTGTATATAAATTTTTCTCGGTTGCCCATTCCAAATATATAAAACTTTTTTTCCGGTTTTATCATAGCAGAGCTCCTTATTTTTCAATATAAATAATTGTGTTTCTTTCAACGAAAAGTCTCACTTTTCCGTTTTCAATTCTAGCTTTAGTATATTCAGCCATAGTACTGTTTTTGTCGGTGATTAAAATTTTAGCACCATCAAGCTCGCTTGTGCCAAAATCGATATCAATGTATTTTTCCCACTTGTTGTCGTCCTCGGCATAATATGTAATTACTGTGGCAAACTTGTCGCCGTTTTTAGCTCCAACAACATAAACATCGTCATCATCGCTTGAAGAGAAAACTTGATTCTTTAAGTCATAAAGATTCGCAAAGGTGTAAAATGCATAGTAGCCCTTTAATGGACGATATACATACATATCGAATAAACCATTAAATGCGGTAGGTCTTGCATCGTAATACATAAGCATGTCAATTGCAGGGTTAGACTGACAAAGAAGCATACAGGCAGAAGCAAACGCAGCACCTTTCATGCCAATAACTTGCTCAATTGAATAAACAAATTCGTCAACCCAGCCGCGCACATAGTTCCATTCATTTAAGATAGCTTCTGCGTTGCCGTAGCCGTTCTTTTCCATAATGCCACGCACTCTTGTACATTTTTCAGACATATCGCGTGGCTCGGTCCAATACCAGTGGTATGAAACAAAGTCAAGTGGTACATTGTTTTTGTGCATATAAGCAAGAAAGCGGTCAAGCCACTCATCATTACCACACGAAGCGGGGCCACCAATCTTGAGATGCGGAAAACGAGATTTTAAGTGTAGCGCAGCAGTTTTGAAAAACTCAAAAAACTCAGCCTCAGTGCCACTCCAACATCTTTTATTAGTGGAGCTGTCGTCGTCAAGGTCTGCCTCATTCCAAATTTCCCAATAATCCATTTTATAGTTAAATCCGTTAGCCCATCCCTCGGTGTAGTGCATAATAATGTGTTCACAAATCTCAGCCCACTTTTTAAAGTCCTTTGGCATAATTGTGTTGTATTTTTTCACCTCATGCTCAATTCTTGTGCCAAGGCGATAAAATGTTTCTGTTCCTACATCAAAAGTTTTCTTTATATATTCATCCGTACAAGCGAAATCATAACTATTAGGATCGTTTACATCAGCATCAAAATCTGTAAAAATGAAGTTTACATCAACTGTATGGTTTCCACCATATTGAGCAGCAAACGATGCATCATGGTTTCTTGCGTAAGGAATTCTTAATGCTTTGTAGTCGTGTTCATTGCCACGCTTTTGGTCTTTGCCAGCTGTGCAAGGACCATTGTTTACAGCGTGCATAACCTTCATTTTGCCGACTATGGTGTTTAAATCAAATTTTACATTACATTCATTTTTCATAATACAAACCTCAAAAAATATTGATTAACTTCATTATATAATATTAAGAAAAGATTGTCAACTATATATTGAGGCAAAAAACGGGCGCGTAACACAAAATGTATTTTTTATATATAAATATATTCACATATGAGCATACGATAATGTGAGCAAAAAGAAAAAACGCACAAAAAGTGCGTTCATCTTAATTTAGTTTCTATTTCGTCAATTTCGGTAAGAATCTCAAATTGCTCGTTTTCAAGATTTTCAATTTCTTCGTTTAGCTGACAAAGACGAACATAGTCGCTAACAACTGCATCGCTTTCAAGCTCAGTCCTTTTCTTTGAAATCTCATCTTCAAGCGATGTCATCTTTTCATTCAGCTTTAATAGACGCTTTTCCATTTTTGATTTTTCCTTACCGGCTAAGAATGATTCTTTACCTTTTTTAGGTGCTTCAGCCTTGGCAGTGGTAGTCTCAATATCAACCGTTGGCAAAGAACCCTCATTTTTCTTTGCCATATATTCATCATAGGTATAATCATAAAATGTTGCTCTGTCGCCTTCAAAAACAAGTAGCTTATCAGCTAGCTTTTTAACAAAGTATCTGTCGTGAGATACAAACAAAATAGAGCCATCAAATTCCGAAAGCATATTTTCAAGCGTTTCCTTGCCAATCATATCCATATGGTTAGTTGGCTCGTCAAGAATAAGTAGGTTTGGTTTTCTTTGTAAAATCTTACATAAAGCAAGTCGCACTTTTTCGCCACCGGACAGCATATCAACAGTCTTGAAAGCATCATCCTTTGTAAACATAAATGCTCCAAGAGCACGTCTTGCGTCAGTTTCGCTAAGAGAAGGGAAGGTATCCCAAAAATCATCAAGCACAGTTTTGTAGCTGTTATATTGAGCCATTTGTTGATCAAAATAGCCGATGTCAACCTGCCAACCGAAGGCAAATTCACCGCTTATTTTGGGGATAGCACCAATAATAGTCTTTAAAAATGTACTTTTACCAAGACCGTTGCCACCTATAATGCCGATGCGTTCTTTTTTATATTGCTTAAAATCAACCTTGCAAAGAGCTTTGTCATATCCTATTTCAAGATTTTTTACAGTTAATACATCCTTTCCGGTTTCACGGTTAGGAGTGAAGGATGCGTGAAAGGATTTTGTGTCAAATTTCTTAGGCTCTGCAATTTTTACCATATGCTCAATTTGCTTCAATTTTGAGTCAGTCATAGCTACCTTTGTTGGTGTGCCTCTAAACTTTTCAATCAAGGTGCGGAGTCTTGCTATTTCTGCCTGTTGCATATTATATGCTTTGAGATTTTGCTCATAATTAGCTTCCTTAGTTGCAACAAATT
This sequence comes from Clostridia bacterium, assembly GCA_017624905.1. GTDB lineage: Bacteria > Bacillota > Clostridia > Oscillospirales > CAG-272 > RGIG2000. The sequence goes on from JAGAMD010000008.1 coordinate 30,735, forward strand.
TAGAGTAGTTACCTGTATATCTTGTAGTTTCGCCATATTCAATCTCGTAAACAACCTCGGCAACACGATCTATAAACATTCTATCGTGAGAAACAATGCATACCGCCTTTTTGTAGCTCTTTAAATACTCCTCAAGCCATTCAACAGAGCTTATATCTAAGTGGTTAGTTGGCTCGTCAAGGAGCAAAATGTCAGGCTTTGATAAAAGTAGCTTGATAAAGCCAAGCTTAGTAAGCTGTCCGCCGGAAAACTCGCTGAGCTTTTTGCTTTTATCATTAAAAGAAAAGCCGAAGCCCGTAAGTAGCATATTATATTCTTTTTCGTAGTAATAGCCACCATCACGCTCAAATCTTTCGTGAAGCCTTGTATATTCCTCAAGACAGTCTAAGCTATCACCCTTTTCAATTTGCTTAAGTAAATAATCAAGCCTAGCCTTCATATCTAAGATAGGAGTGAAGAGCTTTTTTATTTCCTCGTCAACAGTAATATCTAAATTACTGAATGGATTTTGCTTTAAGTAACCAATTTCAAGCTTATTGCTTTTAGCAATAAAGGATTCCTCGCCTTCAATTTTTGTGAGCTCAACCTCACCGGAAATCAGCTTAAGTAGAGTAGTTTTGCCGGAGCCGTTGCGACCAACTATTGCAATTTTTTCATTATCACGTATTTCAAAATTGATTCTCTTTAAAATTAAATCAGCACCAAATTCAACGGAGCCATTTTTAATTTGATATAGCATACTACTCTCCCTTCGCAAAGCATTTTAATTATTCTAACACATAATAATAAAAAATGCCAATAATTTTTTAATTCTATTGCAATTTAATATAAAAATTGATAAAATAAAATACATAAAAACGCAAGGAGGTAAAAATGGAAGCTCAAAATGTCAAGAAAAGATACTATATAATTGATATAATAAGAGCAGTAGCAATTATAAACATGATTGCATACCATTTTCTCTTTGATTTATATAATTTTGGCATAATTGATTGGTTTTTTGAACCGCCAATGGATGCTTGGCAACAATGTATCTGTATAACCTTTATTTTTGTATCAGGCTTTTCGTTTCAATTGGGAAAAAAGCAGTGGAAGAGAGGACTAATAATTCTAGGGTGTGCCGCGACTCTTTCTTTAGTAACCCATATAATTGATTTAGTTGCACCGGGCACAAGAATTTCATTTGGAATTTTATGCTTTATGGCAAGTGCAATGCTGATTACTATTCCAATCCACTTGCTTGTAAAAAAACTAAAATACGCACACTGGATAGGCTTTTTTGCATCGTTGTTGATTTTTATACTCATACGAGGAATAGATTTAGGAACAATAATATTTGGTTATGTAAAAATGCCTGAATTTTTATATGCAAACTATTTTACAACATATTTAGGCTTTGCTCATAATGGCTTCTATTCAGCTGACTATTTTCCGATTTTGCCTTGGATTTTCTTATATCTAACAGGCTATTTTGCATTTTCTATCTTAAAACAATTAGACTTGCTAAAGTATTTATCAGCACTTAGAATAAAGCCACTTGAGTTTATCGGCAGACATACATTGCCAATTTATATGGCACATCAGGTGGTGCTTTTTCCAATAGCATTTATCATAGCACAAATTCTGTCTTGAAAAAACTAAAAATTAATGTTATAATAAATTTACTTATCAGCAGAGAAAAGGGGGATAAAATGAGAAAAAAAGGTTCATTAATTGCTAAAATAGTCCTATCAGTGTCTATTTTTGCATCAATTTGCTTTTATCTAATCAATATTTTTGTGGCTCATACATCCCCGTTCAAATATCTTTGGATAATAGCCATATTTGATGTTGTTTGTGCAATTATCATAATAAAGCTAATTATGGACGACTATAAGGAAAAGCTTGAAAATGCTGAAAACAAATATTCTAAGGATATTGTAGGCGCGTTTGATGGCGAGGATAGAATCAAAAGACAGTTACTTTTAGCAATCTACTATTTTAGCCAAAATAAAAATCAAAAATCAAATGAAATATTGAAAAAGCTCGAGTCAAAGTGCACAAAAGGCAGTGATTATAAAGCAGTTTTACTTTTTCAAGCACTTAATTATACAAACGCCGGACAAGAGATGCAAGCGATTTTCACTTATGAAAAGGCTGTAAAAAGCGGATATGCAACATCCAATATGTACAACAATTTAGGTCATTTATACGCTAAGTCACAGGATAGCATACAAGCACATAACAATTATGATTTAGCTATTTATATCGATGCTACAAATTTTGTTGCTTATCATAATAAAGCACAGCTCTTCTTTAAGGATGGCAACAGTAAAATGGCAATAGAGCTGCTTAAAAAATCTCTTGAAATCAACCCTGCCTATCGTCCAAGTACAACACTTTTAGCGGTAATATACGCATTGGAGGGAGATAGCAAAAACGCACTTGAATTCAAGGGTAAGGCAATTGAAAACGGTGAAAATCCTTCAAGCATCGACAGATTGATTTTTTATTATAAAAACCAAAAGCAAAGCTGAATATAAGGGTGCGTTTTACGCACCTGTTTTTTTGCAATGATAAATTCACAAAAAATTAACATATCGATGATTTTGTTTAAATTTACCAAATAATTTATCTTAAAATACTTTAATTCACCTTAAAAATTTTTATTTTAAAATAATCGTTAGGGCTTTTTTGTGCAATTTTCACAAAAATCTAACATTTTTTTTTTTTTTTTGTTAAACTTGACAGTTTTCCACATATATGTTAATATAAATTATAATAATGCGTACAACGCAATATTTTGGAGGAAATATGAAAAAGAAACTATTTTTAATTACTTTAATGGTGCTATTATGCACAATGCTTATGACTGCTTTTGCAATAACAGTATCTGCTACCGATGGCATTACTGTAAGATACTGTTGGTTTAGCGAAAGCACTTGTGCAACCATTACACCAAATGAAGATGGCACATATACCTTGAGAGATACAAAGCTTTCAAACGATGGCACAGTCACTCTTGCTGATGGAACAACAGTTGCAAAAACATTCTATGGTTGGTTTGATAAAGAGGGAAATCTTTATGCACCAGGTGCAACAGTAACTTTCACAAAAGACACAGATCTTTTCGAGGCATATGGTACAGAAGTAACTACGGCTGAGGATTTAGAATCTGTTATATCCACTTGGAAGGATTCCTCATATATCAAATTAGGTGCTAATATTACTACATCAAATGATATTAACGGCAGCTGGGATACTACGATCATTGACCTAAGTGGTTATAGATTAGAGATAACAACTGATAAGGCAGTTGATGTTTCACGTGGCTCTTTTATGTTAGTTGGTGAGGGTGAGTTCGTTCACAATCCAGAGACTATAAGCACTAAAGCTGATGCGACTCTTTGTAGTTATTCATACAATGGATATGGTGCGGGAGATCATCCACAGTTCTTTGTTGTCGGTAAAGATGTCAATTTAACAACCCCTTATTATTTAGTTCGCGTTGATCAAGCTTTAAACAATTCTCCAAGAATGCATATTTCTGGAACAGTAAAAGCTAAGGGCATTATAAGAGCAGGTGTAACAACAAATGCAACAATTAAAATATATCCAAGTGCAGATATAACATTTACTGGCACAGATGTGTTTAACTTCACAGATGAATCGGGAACTCAATTGTATGCAACTATTACATTCGATGGTAAAATTAAGACAGAAGATCCAAACGCAAGCTTGTTTAAAGATTTTCTAATGACAAACAGATTTGAAATAAATACAATAACAAGCGGAGAATATTCAGTTTCAGAGACAGATGCAGAACGACTTGCTATGTTCTTGCCAGAAACATTAATGTTATATACTCAAACAGATGAAGACGGAACTGTTTGGTATAAAATAAAGGAAGCGGATTGTGTACACGAGTGGGTGTTTAATGAAGAAGACTCTATTTCTGCGACCTTGACATCAACAGGTATTGATGTTTATGATTGTTCTAAATGTGGAACATCAAAGCAATCAGTAGCAATTTATAAGCCAACAGAAACTGAGGTTACTATCACAGCTCTTCAAAATGGAGAAAAAATAAATTACACAGTTTTAGCGGGTGAAGTGTATGAGTTTGACCTTGATGGTGTCGGAACAACCGCTTTGTGCTATATTGCATCTTTAAAAGACACAGCGGACTTTCTTGCAAGTGAAATAGTTGGAATTGAAATTCCAGCGGGAGTAAGCTTCTTCGAAGGCATAGCAAACGATAATATTGAAAAAATTACAATTCAAGATGGTACAGATGTAGAAATATCTGTTTTAGATAACATGTCTGCTTTGAAAGAAATTGAAGTAAAAGCATCTACAGTTCTATTTGCAGGAATTAAATCTAAGACACTTGAAAAGATTATATCTGAAACAGTAGGTGCAGATGTTACATTTGGTGGTAATGCTTTCAGCTCTCTTGCCAATGTAAGTACACTAAAAATGTCAACTGGAAGCACATATACTTTTGATACAAACTGTTTCCAAAAATCGGGCCTTACAGAGGTTGTTTTCCCTGATGATTCAGTTATTAACTTTAAAGGAGATGCTGCATTCTACGGATGTCCAAACCTTACCTATGCTTATTTTGGAAAAAATTGCATTTCAGACAAAAAGATTTGCAAAAAACCATTTGACTGTGCATACGCACTTGAAACAGTAGTGCTTATGGATATAACCTATATTGACCAATATGTATTCTGCTGTAACGGTAATGCAAATAGCACAGCAGATCACAGAGAAGGCAAGGGTGGTTATTCAGAGCCACTAAGAGTGTACCACCATGGCGATACTATTAGTTTAAACGTAAATGCATTTGTCAACAGATCAGTTTTAGGTGTTGAGTTCTATACACTTTCAAGCCTAGCTTCAATGTCAAACTGCAAATACACAATTTACCAAGGCTTGCCACATAGATACACCATTGAAACAGTTGAGGAATCAACATGCGCAACACAAGGAACGGCTGCATACGTAACTAACTGTCCATGTGGTACTGATTATAGAACAAGCACATATACTGTAATTGATTCAGCAACCTCTACCACAACCGAGAATGAAGCATTGGGAACAGAGCTTATTTCGTTACCATTATCAACTGAACATGTTATGGGTACTGACATTGCAGATGTAATTTATGCAAACTATTTTGAAAACGGTACAATTTACTACTATTGCTCAGTATGTAATACTGCAAAGATAGCAGAGCAAGAGCCAAGTGCTGCACCAATCTTTTCAGCAGCCGGATATTCTTGCTTTGAGGAAAACTCAGCTGGTGGCATTTCATATACCATTAGAGTAAATCACGATGCACTGGAGTTCTTTGAGACCAACAAGGGTATTGAACTAGTATATGGATTAGTTGTAGGAGCTCATAATGATGGTAGCCCAGTTGTTGACAAGGATACAGTAGCTGATGGTGTACTGATGGCAGATATGACTAAAACCGAATACACAAAGCTACAATCCAAGCTTATTGGAATTGATTCTGAAAACGAAACAACTGCACTTAATATGTGTGCATATGTGATTTTAGATAACAAGGTTAGCTATCTCTCTGATACACAAACCTATGATTCTGCACAACCTATTACCTTGCAAGGTATTAAGGAGCTTGCAGATTCACAATTGGAAGCAACAGTTCCATCTAAGGAATAATAGCAAAAAAGAGCCGTAAATTTCACGGCTCTTTTTACTTGAAAAACAAGAAAACAGCCACAGATGTGGCTGTTTTTCAGTCTAAAAAGCTTGTGTTATAGTTGTCTTTTTCATAAAGGAAATAATCGCAAAGGGGTACAATTTCTTCTGTTGGTACAACAGTGTTTTTATCCTCAATACCAATAACCTTAAATCCACTTTTGTGAGCGGTATTAATTGCATAGTATGCATCCTCAAAAACGTATGTTTCATCTTTTGATGTTCCTAAATTTTTAAGAGCTACCTCGTAAATTAAAGGGCTGTTTTTGTCCTTTCCAACTATTGTTGTAGTTAATACCTCGGTAAAGTAATCAATAATACCAAGTCTTGTTAATACTAAAATAGCTTCTTTTTGCTCAGTAGCAGTGGCAATACACATTTTTACTCCGTTTTGCTTGAATTTTTCAAGCATTTCAAGTGCTCCCGGCTTTAATTCCACCACTGTTTTATATCTTTCTGCAATAATATCGTGCATTGCACTTGAAACCTCTTCGTAGGTTTTGTTTAGCCCGTATTTTTTATTGCAATATTCGGTAAAACCGATTATTCCCACGTGCAAAACACAGTTTTCCTCAGTATCCTCAAAATCAATCCCCATACGTTCAAGATAATCTATTCCAACCGTATTCCAGTATTGCATGGAGTTGAGTAGAGTGCCGTCCATATCAAAAATAGCACCTTTAATCTTCATTTTTATCACCTCATAGGGGTATTTTACAGTATAAAAAATAAAAAGTCAAGAAAATACTTGAACAATTTCTTATAATATGATAAAATAAAGTGAATTTTTCCGAAAGGATATTAAAAATGGCTGACAAACAGAAAAATATTAGAAACTTTTCTATAATAGCTCATATCGACCACGGTAAAAGTACACTTGCTGATAGAATACTTGAGTATTCTAACGCTGTTGCCAAAAGGGAAATGGAGGAGCAGCTCCTCGATAATATGGACCTTGAAAGGGAGCGTGGCATTACAATTAAAGCTCGTGCTGTAAGAATTGATTACAAGCACAAGGATGGACAGGACTATGTCCTTAACTTAATAGACACTCCCGGCCACGTTGACTTTAACTATGAGGTTTCACGCTCACTAAACGCTTGTGAGGGTGCACTTTTGGTTGTAGACTCAACACAAGGCATTGAGGCACAGACACTTGCAAACGCTTATCTTGCTGTTGATTGCGACCTTGAAATCGTGCCTGTAATTAATAAGATTGACCTTCCATCTGCTGATGTTGACAGAGTAAGAAATGAAATTGAAGATATAATAGGTATCGTTGCTGAGGATTGTCCTGCAGTATCTGCTAAGGTAGGACTAAATATCGACCAAGTGCTTGATGCAATTATTGAAAAAATTCCTGCACCAAAGGGAGATCCAAGCGCACCACTAAAATGCTTGATTTTTGATTCACATTATAACTCATACCTCGGCGTTGTGGTTTATGTGCGTGTTATGGATGGCACTCTTAAGGCAGGAGATACAATTAGACTAATGAGCACAAATGCAAGGTATGACGTTGTAGAGGTAGGACACTTAAACGCATTTGGACTTCAAAAGGCAGACTCTATTTCTGCCGGAGAGGTTGGCTATATTACAGCTAGTATTAAAACCGTTTCAGAGACACGAGTTGGAGATACTGTTACTCTTGATGACAACCCAACAGACGAGCCACTTGAGGGCTTTAAAGAGGCTTTACCAATGGTGTTCTCAGGTATATATCCGGCAGATGGAGCTAGATATAACGACCTGCGTGATGCGCTTGAAAAGCTACAACTAAACGATGCTGCCTTGTCCTTTGAGCCAGAAACCTCAATAGCTCTTGGCTTTGGCTTTAGATGTGGCTTCCTTGGACTTTTGCATATGGAAATTATTCAAGAAAGGCTTGAAAGAGAATTCAATCTTGACCTAATTACAACAGCCCCAAGCGTTATTTATAAGATTACAAAAACAAATGGTGAAACTATAATGGTAGATAACCCATCAAATTATCCACCGGCTGATACAATCAAAACAGCATATGAGCCTGTTGTAAAATCCAGCATTATTACCCCAACTGAGTTTGTAGGTGGAATTATGGATTTGTGTCAGGATAGACGAGGTACATTTAAGGATATGAAATATCTTGATGCTTCTCGTGTCGAGCTTCACTACATTATGCCGCTTAATGAAATAGTTTATGACTTTTTTGATGCACTAAAGAGTCGAAGCAAGGGATATGCATCACTTGATTATGAGCTTGCCGGCTATGAGGCAAGCAATCTTGTTAAGCTTGACTTCTTGCTAAACGGTGAGATAGTCGATGCTTTGACATTTATCGTTCATACTGAAAAGGCATACACAAGGGCGAGAAAAATAGCAGAGAAGCTAAAGGACAATATTTCTCGTCAGCTATTTGAAATTCCAATTCAAGCAGCGATTGGCTCTAAGGTTATTGCTCGTGAAACCGTAAAAGCACTGCGTAAGGACGTACTTGCAAAGTGCTACGGTGGTGACATTACAAGAAAGAAAAAGCTTCTTGAAAAGCAAAAGGAAGGTAAAAAGAAGATGCGTCGCTTAGGCTCGGTTGAGGTAACTCCTGAGGCGTTTATGGCGGTACTCAAGCTAGATGATAGCGAAAAATAATAAAACGGGAGGCTCTCGACCGAGCCTCCTTTTTAAAACAAGAAAGGAGCTATAATGCAAAGACTAGGATTATATATTCACATCCCATTCTGCAAAAGAAAATGTAACTATTGCGATTTTTATTCCTGCACCAAGCTAGATAATATTAAGAGCTATATTGATGCACTGCTCAAGCAAATAGTCATTGATGCTCCTCTATATAGGGATTATGAATTTGATACAATCTTTATTGGTGGTGGCACTCCATCATTACTTGAACCAAATGATTTTGAAAGACTAACTGATGCAATAAAAAATAATCTAAATCTCACACAGGGGCTTGAATTTTCGCTCGAAGCCAATCCGGGTACACTTACAAGAGAAAAGCTTCTTGCGTATGAAAAAGGTGGTGTAAATCGTCTCTCAATGGGACTTCAAAGCACGTTTGATAATGAGCTTAAGACCTTGGGCAGAATACATACCTATGATGAGTTTGTAAAAAACTTCAATCTCGCTCGTGAATGTGGATTTGATAATATCAGCATTGATGTTATGTATTCATTGCCGAATCAAAAAACAAACGACCTACTTACAACTCTTGAAAGGGTATCAAGTCTTAATCCTGAGCATATTTCCTCATACTGCTTGAAAATTGAAGAAAAAACACCTTTTGGAAAAATCAAGGACAAGCTTATGCTACCAAACGAGGATGAGGAATACGAAATGTATATTTCGATGTGTGACTATCTTAATAAAAAAGGCTATCTGCAATACGAAATTAGCAACTTTGCAAGGGCAGGATATGAGTCAAAGCATAATCTAAAGTATTGGCAAAGTGAGGAATATATAGGTATAGGACCATCTGCACATTCATTTTTTGGTGGTGAAAGATATTACTATCAAGATAATTTAACTGACTATATTTCAACTATTTTAAAAGGCAATTCACCTGAAAAAATATTTGAAAAAGAGCTTGAAATTGAACACTCTGTGGCTCATATTTCAAAAGAGGACGAATATGTTATGCTGAAAATGCGTCTTAGCTCAGGAATAAATACAGAGGAATTCAAGACTCGTTTTGGTAAAGAGTTTTTAAACTCATATCCGGCGGTAGAGAAGTATATTAAAAGCGGACATATTGTGCTTTTAAATAATTCCTACAAATTCACACCGCAAGGATTTTTTGTTAGCAATTATATATTGACTGATATTCTAAGATTTGAAAATTGACATTATTAGTGTAATTTCGACAATCTGCGGAAGCAATCACAATATTTTCACATAAAAATATTAACTTTTTCTTGACTAATCAATAAAATTATGTTAAAATAAAACGCACTCTAAAATAAGAAAGGGGGACAAATATGGATATTAAGGACTTTAAAGATATTGTCGCACAGAATATTTATTATTTGCGTACAGAGAATCATATGACTCAATATGAGCTAGGACAAAAGCTTAATTATTCAGATAAAGCCATTTCCAAATGGGAAAGAGGCGACGGACTCCCGGATGCTTATGTTTTGAGCAAAATGAGTGAGCTATTTGGTGTAACAGTTGATTATATGCTAACCCCACACTCTGAACAGAGTAAAAAGGTTGAAACCAAACCAATTAAAAAAGCTAAAAAGATTATTAGTAACATTGTAGTGGCAGGTATCTTTACTCTTGCACTACTAGTATTTGTTTTACTTGCCATTGCATCAGAATATGGTGGAGAAAAAATTTTTTATTGGCAAGTGTTTGTATATGCAATTCCAATTGCTACGATTTCAAAAATTGTTTTTTCATCTATTTGGGACAAAGCAAGAGGAGTTTTCTTATATGCCTCGATGCTACTTTGGTCATTACTTGCAACTATATATTTTGCAATAGGAAACTACGACCTTTGGATACTTTTCGTTTTAGGTCTTCCTCTTCAGGTTATTGTTTTTCTAGCATTTAGGATAAAAATCACAGTTACATTTAGTAAAAAGGATAGGAAAAATAAAAAAGCTCCGAGCGAACCAGCTCAGCAAGTTGATACCAAAGAAGAGCAAAAATAGACACTCTTCACACAAAAATAGCAAAAAAACACCCACTCTACGACCGGTAGAGTGGGATTTTTTGTCTCTACTTCAATATTTTTTAATATAGAGACAAAACTAGTTTTAGTAGGTGGACTTTTGAATATACTTTTGTTAGAATTGCTGTGTCAAAAGCAGATTGACAAGTTTGAAAATTGAAAGGTGCAAAAATGCAGAATTATGTAATTACTACCTGCTCAACAGCAGATGTAAACCCTGAATATCTAAAATCAAGAGATGTAGAGTATTTACCATTCTCCTTTTACCTTGATGGGAAGGAATATAAGGACGATATGGGCGTTACTATGTCACATAGACAGTTTTATGATGCAATGAAAAACGGAGCATCAACCTCAACCTCACAGCCTAATGTTGATGAGATAAAGGATTTTTTTAAGCCATATCTTGAAGATGGCAAGGATGTAATTCACTTAATGCTATCATCCGGCTTGTCGGGAGCGATGACATCTGCAAAAATCGCAGCAGAGGAGCTAAAAGAGGAATATCCAAATAATAAGGTTTATGTTGTTGACTCTCTTGGTGCGTCCTCCGGTATGGCAGTTTTAGTTGATAATATGGCTAAGCTAAGAGATGAAGGCATGGGTATTGAAGAGCTGTATGAGTGGACTGAAGAAAACAAGCTGAATGTACACCATTGGTTCTTTACAACAGATTTAACTTATTTTGTCAAGGGTGGCAGAATATCTAAGGTTGCCGGTTGGTTTGGTACAATTTTAAAGATTTGTCCGCTTTTAAATGTTGATATAAATGGTAAGCTAATCCCTCGTGAAAAGATAAGAGGAAAATCAAATGTTATCAAGCAAATAGTTAAGAAGATGGAAGAAAACGCTTTAGATTCTCTTGACTATAATGGTACTTGCTTAATTTCACATTCTGATGCATATGAGGATGCTAAAGCAGTAAAAGACATAATTGAAGAAAAATTCCCTAATTTAAAGGGAAAAATAGAAATTAACAGTATAGGCACAACCATAGGCTCACATGCCGGTCCGGGTACAGTTGCACTATTCTTTATGGGAAAAAAGAGAGAAGATTAATGGATAAAGAATTGACTCACAACGAACATATAACAATCGATGGCAACGATTATAAAAATCTTATCATCAATGCCGCTAAGTGTCTTGAAGACAACAAAGAGGAAATAAATGAGCTAAATGTTTTTCCGGTTCCTGATGGAGATACAGGCTCAAATATGTCAATGACTGTTGCAAATGCTGCTAAAGAGCTTTTAAACACAGAAAATATGCCACTCGATAAAACAGCCGAGGCAACAGCCAAAGCTATGCTACACGGAGCAAGGGGAAATTCCGGCGTTATTGTTAGCTTGCTCTTCCGTGGTATTGCCAAGGGACTGAAAAGCTCATTTGAATGTGATGGTGAGGTTTGGGCACAAGCACTAGAACAGGGCGTAGAGGCAGCATATAAGGCGGTTGACAACCCAGCCGAGGGAACAATACTAACTGTTGCAAGAAAAAGCGCAGAAAGCGCTAAAAATGCCGCACAAGAGAATAATAATTTTGAATATGTACTAAGTGCGGCAATAGAAGCAGCCGAAAAGGCACTTGAGGAAACAGTTAATCAAAATCCGGTGCTTTCTAAAGCGGGTGTAGTTGACGCCGGTGGAATGGGTTGGCTATTGGTTATTAAGGCTATGTATCAAGCCTTAACTGATGAAAGACGCATAAAGTACGAGCCAAAGAGCGCAGTCAACACCACTTCAAAATCACCGTTTGATGCTTTTGAAACAGAGGACATCACGTTTGCCTTCTGCACTGAGTTTATCATAACAAAAAATGATCCAAACAGAGATACAACTAAGCTAAAGAAGTTTCTTTCTAATATGGGCGATAGCCTTGTTATGATAGACGATGGCGAAATTGTTAAGGTCCACGTTCATACAAATGATCCACATAGAGTTTTAGGCGAGGCACAAAAGTATGGCATATACGAAACTGTCAAGGTTGAAAATATGCGTACTCAACATACAAATAAGCTAGTTGAAGCAGCAAATGAACCCGAAAAAGATTATGGCTTTATTAGTGTTTGCTCCGGTGATGGCTTTGTTGAAATATTTAGGGAGCTTGGTGTTGATGAGGTTGTGTCCGGTGGGCAGACAATGAACCCGGCGACAGAGGACCTATGTGATGCAGTATCAAAAATAAATGCAAAAACAATTTACATTTTGCCAAACAACAAAAATATCATAATGACGGCCTCACAGGTTGCCGATATTACAGGGAAAAATGTAATAGTTATACCAACTAAAACAGTTCCACAGGGCGTTAGTGCTATGCTAGGCTTTGATGGCGAGGCAGATGAAGGCACAAACACAGAAAATATGCAAGAGTGTATGAAAAATGTCTCAACAATGCAAATTACCTATGCGGCAAGAAACTCAAGCTATGATGGAATGGACATAAAAGAGGGCGATTATTTAGCTCTTTGTGAAGATAAGCTACTTTTTTCAACTAATAATATGAATGAAATTTTTGAAGCCTTTGCTAATAAAATAGCTGAGGAAAAAAAGAGCTTTATTTCAATTTATTATGGTGAGAATTTAACTGAAGAAGAAGCCGAGGAGCAAATCGTACCTCTTAGAGAAGAGCTCGAAAAGAGTGGAGCTGAAATTAATCTATATAAGGGCAATCAGCCTGTATATTATTACATTATTTCAGCAGAATAAATTGACTATATCTTTCTCCTTTCTTTAAATAAACAAAGACTGACCTAGCTTTTTGCAAGGTCAGTCTTTGGTTTTATTCTACGTAAAATATTTTGTATTCAGGGTTATCTGATAAAACTTTTGTGTTGTAAAGGTCTAAGAAAACAAGCTCTTTTTCATCTACCTTATACTCAAATATAGCATATGAGTAGCTAGTATTTATTTTCTTATCAATAGTTGCTCTGTATGAAAGAACAACATTATTGTTGCTTGTAAATATCTTATCAGCTACAAAATTATATTTCTTTAATAAATCATAGTATTCGGTTGATGATAAGAATTCATCATCAATATAATGAGCTTCATTGGTAGGAGTATAAATTCTAAAATATCCACCTAAATTATTGACTGAAAGTGTTAAAAACTCTTTATCGCTTGAGTCTGTCCCGCTATCACCGGTTATTACATCATAGTATTCACAAACTTTTGAAGCAGGGTCGGCAGTAATTGTATAGCAATAAAAATAATAAATTCTGTTGCCCTCAACATATGAAATTGGTTGAGTTTTCAAATTGCTTTTTTCAAAAACCAGCTTAAGCTCGCCACTTGAAATATCATAAGAATAAATCAACTCTGAAAAATCAAATAAACCGTTCTTTTTTGCAAGAGATATATATAGCTTTCCATCACGGAGAAGCATAGCATTGTTCGCTTCGCCCTTATCCTTAGATAGTATGTGAAGATGGTTATAAAACAGGTCACCATCATAAGACCATACATATTTTTCTTTGTTTGCTTCAAGTTGTGAAAAATCATTGTTCACGTCCTTGAATTTTGTATTAAAATTACAGGAAGAAAAGCAAATTACAACAAATAATAATGCGAAAAAAACAGAAAAAATTCTTTTCATAAAACTCCATTAAAGGGTTTCAAGCTTAATTAAATTGGTACTGCCGGAGCCACCGTTTGTTATACCACCGGTAATAACAATTTTGTCACCCTTTTTCAGCTTAAATGTGCTTTTTGCAGCCTTGTTTGCCATATAGAAAAGCACGTCAGTTGAGTTTACAAGCTCACACATAACAGGTGTAACACCCCAAGAAAGAGATAGCTTACGCCACGTTTCCTCGTTAGTTGTCATACCTAGAATATCAACAGGAGCACGGAAACGAGATACCATTCGAGCCGTAATACCGGAAATTGAGCATACAACAATAGCCTTTGCGTGTATATCTATCGCCATACAAGCGGTTGAGTGTGAAATTGCGTCAACAGGATTTTGAATAATAAAGCCGGATTTGTTAAATAGAGAATCGTAATCAATACAGCTCTCAGTTTTTTCAACTATCTTTGACATAGTTTGAACAGTTAAAACAGGATATTTTCCCATAGCAGTTTCACCGGATAGCATAACTGCACTTGTACCGTCATAAACAGCATTTGCAACGTCGGAAATCTCTGCACGAGTAGGACGAGGATTGTGTATCATTGATTCAAGCATTTCAGTAGCAGTAATAACACGTTTGCCGAGCATTCTGCACTTAGTAATTAGATGCTTTTGAGTTGATGGCACCTCTTCAAAAGGAATTTCAACACCAAGGTCGCCACGAGCAACCATAATACCATCACATTCCTTACAAATCTCCTCAATGTTTTCAACACCACTACGATTTTCTATTTTAGCGATAATGTCAATGCTTTCGCCGCCATTTTCCTTTAAGAACTTTTTAACATCAATCAAATCTTGACGTGTAGATACAAATGAACAAGCTATAAAATCAACACCGTTTTCAATACCGAATAATAAATCGCTTTTGTCTTGCTCGGAAAGAAATTCTTGGTGCAAAACCTTGTTAGGGAAGCTCATACTCTTAAAGTTCGATAGCTCACCACCTGCAAGAACCTTGCAAACAGCATCTGTTTTGGTAAGCTCACAAACCTCAAAAATAACAAGACCGTTATTTACTAAAATTCTATCACCAACTAAAAGGTCATCAATCATACCTTTGTATGAAACGCTAACTCTTTCTTCGTTGCCCACAATATCCTCAATGGTAAACCTAAATGTGTCGCCATCGCTTAGTGTTATTCTATCATTTTCAAATGACTTGATTCTATATTCAGGTCCCTTTGTGTCAAGCATAATTGCAATAGGCAAATCAAGCTTTTCACGAACCTTTTTAATAAGATTGATTTTTTCTAAATGGTCTTTATGTGTACCGTGTGAAAAGTTTAGTCTTGCTACATTCATACCGGATAGACATAGTTGGCTCATTACCTCTTCTGTTTCACAGGCAGGGCCGATAGTACATACAATCTTTGTTTTTCTCATTTTTTTGCTCCTGTTTCATTGTTCGTTAGATTCAAATTGACTGTTATATAAGGCTGCATAAAATCCATTCTTTAGTAAAAGCTCATCGTGGTTGCCCGTTTCAATTATATTTCCATCCTTCATAACAAGGATTATATCCGCCTCTTTAATGGTAGAAAGACGATGTGCAACAATAAATGATGTGCGTCCACTCATAAGAGTAGAGAATGCCTTTTGAATTTTGATTTCTGTTCTTGTATCTATTGATGAGGTAGCCTCATCAAGGATAAGCATAGGGGGGAGAGAAAGCATAATTCTCGCTATACATAAAAGCTGTCGTTGCCCTTGTGAAAGAGAAGAGCCTTCGTCAGAAATTACGGTATCATATCCCTCGGGTAAACGCTTAATAAAGCTATGTGCGTGTGATGCCTTAGCTGCCTCGATTATCTCTTCAATAGTCGCATTCGGCTTGCCTAATGCAATATTTTCACGCACTGTGCCATTTTGTAGCCAAGTGTCCTGTAAAACCATACCATAGCTTGATCTAAGAGATTGTCTTGTTACCTCTCTTATATCGTGATTATCCACAAGTATTTTGCCCGAATTTACATCATAAAATCTCATAAGTAGATTTATAAGTGTGGTTTTTCCACAGCCAGTTGGACCAACAATAGCAACGTGCATACCACTATCAACCTTTAAATTAAGGTCGGTAATTAGCTTTTTCTCGCTAGTGTAAGAGAAGGAAACATTTGATAGCTCTATTTCGCCATTTTCAACGGTTAGCTTTTCGTTTTCCTTGTCGCTAACCTCTTCCTTTTCATTTGTAAAATCAAATACACGCTTCGCACAAGCAAGTGCATTTTGTAGCTCCGTTACCACCCCGGATATTTCATTAAACGGCTTAGCATATTGTGTTGCATAGCTTAAAAAACACGATAAAACGCCAATAGTTAAAGCACCCGAACCGCCTGATTTTATAACAAGTAAAGCACCAACAAGTGCCACACCTGCATAAACGATTGCGTTTACAAAGCGAGTGCAAGGATTTACCAAGGATGAAAAGAAAATTGCTTTTCTTGACACCTTTTCAAGCTCGTTATTTGCCTCATCAAATCGCTCAAGCTCCTCATCCTCGTGGCTAAACGCTTTTACGGTTTTTAAGTTCCCAACAACCTCGTTAATAATTGATGTGTTTTTAGCCTTAACCTCGGATTGCTTTTTAAATAGAGAATATGTGCTTTTTGAAATAAAACTAGCGACAAATAGCGAAAGTGGAGTTAATAGCACTACCACAAGTGCAATTTTCCAACTTAGATAGAACATAATGCCAAGAGTTGCAGCAATTGTAACAATTCCTGTAAAGAACTGAGTAAAGCCCATTAAAAGACCCTCAGCAAACTGATCAACATCAGAAATTATCTTATTTACAACCTCACCGCTTTGATGACTATCAATATATGATAGTGGTAATTTTTGTATCTTATCAAATGCTCGATTTCTAATGTCCTTAGTTACATTATAGGTGATGCGATTGTTGATTAGATTCATTAACCATTGAAGTATGCCTACAACAACTGCAATAATACCTATTTCCGTAAGTATAGCTAAAAGTCCATCAAAATCAACCAGTCCCTCATCAATAATTAGGTCAATTCCATCACCGATTAATATAGGAATGTATAGTGATAAAAGAACACTACCTGCTGCAAATAAAAGCGAAACTATGATTAAAAACCAATATTTTTTAAGATAAGAAAGAACAGTTTTAATAGTTGACATATTCATTATACACCCTCCTTTTTAAATTGAGAGTTGTATATTTCACTATAAACAAGACAACCGGAAAGTAACTCGTCGTGTTTACCAATGCCAACAATTTTGCCATCATCAAGCACAATAATCTTGTCAGCGTGAGAAATTGATGCTGTCCTTTGTGAAACTATAAATACAGTAGGCTTATAGTCAAGTGAATTTAATGATTTTCGTAGCCTTGCATCTGTTTGATAGTCAAGGGCAGAGGAGGAGTCGTCAAGAATTAGTATTTCAGGCTTTGAAACAAGTGCACGAGCAATAGTAAGCCTTTGTCTTTGTCCACCTGAGAGGTTTTTGCCACCCTCTTCAATCTGAAAGTCAAGCCCTTCCTTTTTAGCATCCAAAACATCCTTAGCCTGAGCTGTTTCAATAGCCTTTAATATGTCTTCATCACTAGCGGTTTTGTCGCCCCATTTCATATTTTCACGGATTGTGCCCTTAAATAACACAGCCTTTTGTGGGACAACGCCTATTTTTTCACGCAAGGTCTCAAATTCATAGCTGTTTACATTTTGACCATTGACCAAAACCTCGCCAGACTCAGCATCGTAAAAGCGGCCAATTAGATTTACAAGAGAGGTTTTGCCCGAGCCTGTGCCACCGATGATGCCAACAGTCTGTCCAGCCTTGACTGAAAAGTCAATATTTTCAAGTGAACATTCACTAGCTCCCTTGTACTTTAGTGATACATTTTTAAACTCAACGGAGTATCCGTTATTACTTGATTTTTTATCGCCCATAACCTCTTGTGAGGAGCTGATTTCAAACACGTCCTCAATTCTTTTTGCACAGGCAAGTGCTTTTGTAATAGTGATTATAAGGTTAGCTAGCTTTATTAATTCTATAAGTATTTGCGACATATAATTATATAGAGCAATTACTTGTCCTTGTGTTAGCTCCCCAATTTGAACTCTTATAGCACCCTTGTAAATTAAAAAGCAAATAGAAATATTTACTATTGCAAAGGTTAAAGGATTGAGTAAGGCAGATATTCTGCCGACCAGCATTTGAGCCTTGTTTAACGCTGTTGTTTTTTTATGGAACTTGTCCTTTTCCTTTCCCTCAAGTGAAAAAGCACGAATAACACGTACGCCTGTTAAATTTTCACGTGTGGAAAGAAGAGTGGTGTCAAGTCTAGATTGTACCTTTTTGTATAGTGGAATTGTAATTAGCATAATGCCAAATACAACTAATGATAAAGCTAAAATAGTAATGACAAAAATACCTGATGCCTTAAAGCTGGGGTCAACTATAATTGCCATAATAAGTGCACCAAAGACAATAACAGGTGAACGCATAAATAGGCGTAAGGTAAGGTTGATACCTGTTTGTACTTGGTTTGTGTCATTTGTCATTCTGTTGATAAGTGAGGATGTGCCCAAGGTATCAATTTCAGTATAGGAAAGAGAAGAAATATGCTTAAACAATGAATGTCTTAATTTAGCAGAAAAGCCACAAGCAGCCTTTGCGGAAAAATACTGTGCAACGAGCGTACAGCTAAGACCAATAGCACCAAGGGCTACCATAAGTAAGCACATATAAACTACATAATTTTTGTCGCCGTTACCAATGCCCTTGTCAATGATACTTGCAACAACAAGAGGAACAAAAAGCTCAAAAAGAGCCTCAAGCATCTTGAATAGTGGCGCAAAAACGCATTCCTTTTTATAGCCATCTAAATAAACAAGCAGCTTTTTCATATTTTTCTCCTTTCCATATTATTTCAGCCTATATTATAGCACACAAAATTTTATATTACAATAATAAAATAAAAAGAGTGCCGAAGCACTCTTTTTTAGTGATATGTCATTCTAAATAATGTGAAGAATTACATTGTTACCAAACAACAACCTCACCATCAACATAATGCCAATAATTGCCCTCGGTAGTAGGTTCTTCCTCACTGTACCAGTAAATTGGGCGAGATGAAGGATTCCATCTTGAATTCCAATCACTCGGCTTGCTTATAGCCTCGCAATAGATAGTGATGGCATTACAATATTTAAAAGCATATTCACCTATGTCAGTAACGCTAACTGGAATTACAATACTTGTTAACTTACTACATGAGTAAAATGAATAATCGCCTATTGTCTTAATAGAGCTTGGTATTTCCATATTAACAAGTGAAGAATAATAAAAGGCATAATCTCCTATGCTTTCACACACAGAATCATTTTCAAAACAGACGCTTGTTATTTTAGGAGTAAATGAGGTATTACTGTAGGATGGGCAGAATAGGTACGCAGGAATCATTGTAACATTTTTACCAATGGTTACAGTTATACCGTTTCCGTTTTGTCCAGCTTTATTGAAAATATAATTTGTTTCAGTTAAATCGTCAAGCGAAATAACATTATATTTTATCTCGGTTAGCGATGTGCAGTTATTAAATGCAGAATTGCCGATTGATGTAATATTCTCAGAAATAGTTATGCTTTCAAGAGAAGTGCAGAATGTAAAAGCAGAAGAACAAATCATACTTGTGTTATCATTTATAATACAAGATGTTATGGATTTGTCCTTGGCTTTTATTAGTGCAAGATATGGATTGTTGTTGGTACCCAAATAGTACGCATTATCATATTCATTGTATACCATATTTTCACAATTAAAAGCGGAAATGCCAAGGGTAACAATAGAATTTGGCAAAGTAATGCTTGTGAGTCCACATTGTGCGAAAGCCATATCGCCAATGTCTGTTACACTATTTGGAATTGATATGCTTGTAAGATTTGTACAGTTATAAAACGCATATTTTCCAATGCTTGTTAGTGAAGAATTATCTTCAAATTGAACATCAATGATTTTCGGTGTTGTGTCAGTTGTATTTGTATTGAATAGATTAGCAGGTATTCTTTCAACAGTATTTCCAACTATGACAGTTACGCCTGCGGCGTTTACTCCAAAGCTAGTAAAGGCCCAATTTGATAAATCCTCCATTGATATTGCGTTATAATATAGTTCTGTAACAGATGTACAATTGTCAAATGCGTTATTTCTAATTCTTTCTATTTTACTTGGTATGTTTATACTTTTAATATTGGAGCAACCATAAAAAGCGTAACTAGATATATTTGTAACACTCTCTGGAAGTATTAGTTCTGTTATACATGTGGCGTTTCTAAAAACATTTGTTTTAAGACTTGTAATTCCATTTGGTATTTTGAGGGTAGTAACAAGCACTTCGTTCAAATAAAGATTTTCACCATATGAAAGAGGGTTTGAATTAGTGCCAAAAGATATATTGCACCAAGCTGTTAAATCTGTAATATATACTGCTTTTATGCTTGTACAATCTTTAAAAGCGTCACCGTTAATACTTGTAATACTGCTTGGTATAGACACACTTGTTAGATTGAAGCAACCAGAAAAAGCCCCTGTGTTTATAGTTGTTACTCCATCAGGAATAACTAATTCGGTGATAAGATTATCGTTTAAGTATAGGTTATGTGCATATTCTAAAGGATTTGATTCATTTTTGATAGCACACCAAGAGGCAAGGTCAGTTATATGAACAGCACTTAAGCCTGAGCAACCGTCAAAAGCATAGTCGCTAATTGTGTTAATAGTACTTGGAAGAGATATACTTGTAATGCTTGAGCACTCAGCAAACGCACCTCTTCCGATGCTTGTTATACCATTTGATAAGGATACACTTTTTAAATTAGTACAGCTCTTAAATGCATAATCGCTAATTTCTTTAATACTGCTTGGAATAGAAACGTTTGTAATGCTTGTACAACCTTGGAAAGCACATGCATTGATTGAAGATATATCATCACTAAATGTAAGGCTGGTTATTATATTATTGTTTAAATACAAATCTGCACCATAATAAAGAGGTGTTGCCCAAGAACCAAAAGATATGTTACACCAAGCCTTCAGATCTTCAATATACACTGATTTAATGTTCGTGCATGAGCCAAAAGCGTAATTTTCTATACGTGTTATAGCTGAATGAATAGAAATGCTTTCAAGATTTGCACAATTGTAAAATGTATATTCATTTATGCTTGTTAAAGAACTTGGAATGCTAACATTTTTAAGATTTGAACAATTATAAAAAGCGTATTCACCTATATTGGTAATGCTATTTGGTATGTTAATACTTTCAAGCAGAGAGCAGTTGTAAAATGCGTATTTACCAATGCTTTGACAAGCAGAACCGTTTTCAAAAGTAACATTTATTAGCTTTGCTTCATGAGGGCTGGACGCATTTGTAAATGGAGAGAATAAATAATCTGGGATTTTTGTTACATTCGCACCAATATTTACTGTTAAGCCGTCAGTGTCTTGTCCTGCAAGAACGAAAATTTTATTGCTATTACTTAAATTGTTTAAAGCAGGAATATTATAATTTATAACTGAAAGCATATAGCAATTGCTAAAGGCCTCTTTTCCTAATTCGGTTATTGTTTCTGGCAATGTAAGGGTTGTAAGGTGAGTACATTTGTAAAAAGCACCTGCACCTATACTTGTTATACTCGATGGAAAATCAACATTTTCTAGTCCGTGACAGTTAGCAAAAGCATAGCTTTCGATGCTTGTAAGACTTGTTGGAAGTTCTATTTTAGATAGATTTTTACAAGATGCAAACGCAGCATTTCCAATGCTTTCACAAACAGAGCCCTCCTCGAAAACAACTTCTGTTATATTGCAATAGTATGTGGTAGAGGTTTCGTTGTAGTGGGAGAGTGGAGAAAATAAATTACTGGGGATTCTGGTAACGTTTTTTCCTATAGTTAGTTTGATTTCCGCTGTTTTATTTGAATTATAGAAAACATAGTTTGATGAATTTAGATTTTTCATATTTGAGGCATTAAATTGTATGCTCTTAAGAGCACTACAACCAGAAAAAGCATAGTCCCCTATTGATACAACACTTTCTGGTATTGTAATACTTTCAAGGCTTGTACAGTTAGAAAATGAAGAACCACCAATGTGAAGCATTCCATTAAGCATAATAATGCTCTTAATATTTTTGCAATCATTAAAGGCACGAGAGTTGATTTTGGTGACGGGTAAACCTTTATATATATTTGGAATAACAATATCTATATCGTTGCAGTTACCTCTGCCTGTCACCTCATAATATGTACCGTCGCTACCTAGAGAGTATGAGAGTCCTTCGCTTGTTGCAACAGCGTCTCCACAAACTGTGCAAAAATAATTATTATATTTGTGCCCAAGAGCATCAACAGTTTCTTGCTCAACTATAATCTCGCCACAGACAGAGCACTTTGCACCCTCAGTAAGCCCAGCTTTAGTGCAAGTTGGTTCAACTGCGGGGATTATTTCATTGGTATGCCCAAGAGCATCAACAGTTTTTTGATCAACCAAAATTTCACCACAAATAGAGCATTTTTTACCCTCTGTTAGGCCTACTTTTGTGCAAGTAGGCTCGGTTGCAGTTATTATTATCTCAGTATGACCAAAAGCATCAACTACAGCTTGCTCAACCAAAATCTCGCCACATTCGGAGCACTTTTTGCCTTTGGTAAGACCTGCTTCTGTACAAGTGGGTTCAACAGCAGGTATAATTTCTTCTGTGTGCTCGTGCACAGGGATATCAGTGTTAGTGCTAGTATTGCTACCGGTAGCGGTATTCGTCTCATCATTTGTATCAGTATTTGTGCTTGTTTCGGTTTCGGTTATTGTACTAGTACCTGTATCTGTGTTTTTGTTACAACCGGTAACCATTGAGCAAATAATTAGTGTTAAAACGATAAGAACAATGGAAATTAGTTTAGTTTTCATAGTTCCTCCTTAATAAATTTTTATATAAATTAATAAATACTTATGTAAAAGCGAGTGTAATGGGATACATTTATATTGATCTCAAAACACTCGCTTACTTATTGCTATTTTGTTCAAAAATCAAGAATGGAGGTATAATTCTTGTTTGTGCTTTGAATATAAATAGCATCGCACACTACAAGTGCGTGACAATAGTCGTAAAATAACAAAAGGGTTGCTTTCGTTTAAAACGATTATATCACAATAGTATACAAAAAAGTGTATTTGGGGACAATAAGTCGTTTTTAGGGATAAAAAGTTTGACACTCGATCCAAACATCCCTGAAATAATTACTTTTATCCCAAAAAGTTGAATTATATGCTAAGTAGTGCTATAATAAAAGCATTACAGGGGGTGATGATATGATTAATATTGCTATATGTGATGACAATCAAGAATTTGCACAGTTTTTTTATCGAAAGATAAAGAGTTTATGCAATTCAGATTGTTCTGTATTACCCGCTTTCAATTCAGGTCTTGGTGTTATTGAATATTTAAAGCTCCACGCAATAGATATTCTTTTTTTAGATATAGATATGCCAAGCATTAACGGCTTTGATTTAGCTAAAGTATTGTGCGAAAAATATTCCGATATAATTATTATTTTCGTTTCTTCATATGAAGATTTTGTCTATAGCTCTTTTGAATATTGTCCATTTAGATTTTTAAGAAAAACACACTTAAATGATGAGTTAGAAATTGCCTTAAGCAAGGCAATAGAAAAGATCGTTTTAAATGATAATAATATTTTGTTTGATACAACTGATGGACAAGTATCACTAAAGCCAAAGGATATTCTTTTCTTTGAAGGACAAAAGAATTATTACTACATATATACTGTCAATGGCAAATCATACAAATGTCGTGGAACTATGGAATCAGTGAATAATCTAATGGAAAAATACTATTTCTTTAGAATACACTCGGCTTATATAGTTAATTTTGAACACATAGAAAGCATTAATAACAAGGGCTTTCTTATTATGAAAAACAATCAATCGCTTAGCATTAGCAAAAAAAGGAAGAATGAATTTAAAAATGCGTATATGCAATTTATTAGAAAGAGGGTAACTAAATGATTTTTATAGAATATCTAGTTTCTTTATTTGATACCTTCTTGTGTGTATATTTCATATCAAAATTTAATCATGCAAGCTTGTCTCCTAAAAAGAACAAATTTATTTTGCCGACTATTTTAGTTGTTTTTGCGTTTTCTGTAATTAATGACTTGTTTTTAAAGGGTTTTAATGTTTTAGGGACGATTATATTTTTGACGCTCTATATCATATATTCATTGCTAATTGCAAACAAAAAATATGTGAGAGCTATTGTTTCCGCTTGCACCTTTGAAATTGTATATATTCTATTAAGTAGCATACTATATCTAATCATTAGCTCTTTAATTAAGGATTACGACCAATTATCACAGGGAGCAGATGGGCTTTATAGATACATATATGTATTGATGCACAAAATCGCTTTGTTTGTTGTTTTAAAATTAATACTTATGGCTTTCAAATTAGACAATACAGTTGAAAGAAAACAGGGAATTATAGCTTTTATTTTCTCTTTTGTAACTATATTAGGACTTGGCTCTACTATGTATATTGCATCAAAAAGCTCAATTAAAAACATACAGATACAGGCTATATTGATTGCTTTGTCCTTTGCCTTTTGTAATGTTGCTCTTTATTTTTTGATATATCAAATGCAAAAATATCAGCAAAACAAATACGAATTAAAGCTTTTGCAGGATAAGATTAATTTTGAAGAAGCTAGGCACAATGATATAAACAACATTTGGTCTAACATTAACAAAATCCAACACGATATAAAACAGCATTTAACAATTATTTCTGGATATATAGAAGATAACAAAATTACAGACTGTCAAAAATATATACAAGAATTGCTCCCAAATGTAGATGGCATAGGTAAACTAATCACATCAAAAAATACAGTTTTGGATTACTTGATCAACTCTAAGTTAACAGCATTACAGGATACCGAAATAGTTATTTCAGGCTCTATTGGCGATTTGTCCGATATAAAGGAGTCGGATTTGGTTTGCTTGATTGGAAATATTCTTGACAATGCTGTTGAAGCAATTCAAAATTTAGAAACCAAGGATAATAAAAGAATAGAGCTTCTTTTTATGAAACAAAATTCTAATCGTATAATAATTTGCAAAAACACTATTAAAAAATCTGTTCTACAGAATAACAAAGAGCTAAAAACAACAAAAAAATCAAAATCATCTCATGGTTATGGCACAAAGATAATTGCCAAAATCGTGTCTGATTATAATGGAATGATTGACTATTTTGAGGAGTTCAATATGTTCGGTGTTCAAGTGGTCTTGCCCCAAAAACAATAAAAAAGTGTCGCCCCAAGCAAGGAAGCGACACCTGTAAAAATGCACCTTCTCGCTTGTTGCTACACAATTACTCCCAAAAAAGTACGCAAAAAGGAAACACTTCTACCAATGGAGTGCTTTTTTGGGAATTATTAAATTGTGTAGCAAACTTATTTTAACACATATTTATTTAAAAGTCAATATTAACCAAAAAAAGAGCAGACATCAAATGATATCTGCTCAATTTATTATAAATACATAAGTATAGGTAAACTAAAGCCTCCTTTGTGCAAAGGCACCCTTTAGGGCGTACCTTGTGTTGAGGTGTCTGCTTTGGCAGACGGAGGGATTGTATATTTATGATAGGAAAAACAAATTATTCTTTTTATAGATCCATCAAAATAGGTAAGATAACAGGCTTACGCTTAGTCTTTGTAAAAATGAATTTAGAAATTGCATTTTTAACGACGTTTTTAAGCTCTCCCCAGTCCTTAATGCCCCCATCAAGTGCGTGTACAATTGCCTTAGTGGCGATTTCCTTCGTCTCGTTCATTAATTCCTCGTTTTCGCGAACATAAACAAATCCACGGGAAATAATTTCCGGTCCTGCCATTAAAATGCCTTCATTTAAGCTTACAGTTGCAACAGCAATAATAAGACCACTTTCGGATAGGTTTTTCCTGTCTCTTAATACGATATTTCCGACATCACCAATTCCACTTCCGTCAATTAGCACCTTGCCGGCGGGAACCGTACCATTAAATCTAGCACCCTCGGAGTCAATTTCAATTACCTTGCCAATATCGGACACAAAAATATTTTGTGGATCCATGCCCATACTTTCGGCAAGCTCCTTGTGCTGAATTAGATGTCTATATTCACCGTGAACAGGCATAAAGTATTTTGGCTTAACAAGAGCATGCATTAGCTTTAATTCCTCACGACATGCGTGTCCCGAAACGTGAACCTCAACGCTTGAATCGTGGTAAACATTAACTCCACGGCGATACATCTCATTTACAATCTTTCCAACAAGAGGCTCATTACCAGGGATTGCACTAGAGGAAAGCACAACTAAATCCTTGTCAGTTAGCTGTACCTTGTCATGGTCGGAGAAAGCCATTCGGTAAAGAGCTGACATAGGCTCACCTTGGCTACCGGTTGTAACTATTGTTAGCTTGTGTGGTGGATATTTTTTTATTTCATCAATGTCGATAAGTACACCCTGTGGCACATTCATATAGCCGAGCTTGACCGCCGCATTAACTACGTTAATCATACTACGACCGGTTACTGCCACCTTGCGACCGTGATTAACACTTGCATCTATAATTTGTTGCACCCTGTGTACGTTTGAGGCAAAGGTTGCTATTATAATTCGCTTGTCCTTCGCACCTAAAAATATTCTTTCAAGCGACACCCCAACATTTTTTTCTGATGGCGTATGTCCTTGTCTTTCTACGTTTGTAGATTCACAAAGAAGCATCAATACACCCTCACGGCCAAGCTGACCAAGGCGAACAATATCCATCATTTCACCATCAATAGGAGTAGTGTCCAGCTTAAAGTCTCCTGTGTGTACAATTACACCTTGTGGAGTAGTAATAGCAAGAGCACAAGCATCGGCAATTGAATGGTTTACACGAATAAATTCTACTTTAAAATTACCCGCGGAAATCTTATCACCAACATTTACATTGTGAAGCTTAGCGTTTTGTAGTAGCTTATGCTCATTTAACTTGTTTTCTAAAATTCCAAGGGTTAAGCGAGTGCCATAAACAGGCACATTCATATTTTTTAGAAAATATGGTAAAGAACCAATATGGTCCTCGTGTCCGTGAGTCAAAAAGATACCACGAACCTTTTCAATGTTATTTTGAATGTGTGTAAAATCAGGTATTACAAGGTCAACACCTAACATATCGTCGTTAGGGAAGCCAATTCCACAGTCAACGATAATAATATCATTCTCACACTCAAACGCAGTGATGTTTTTTCCTATTTCGTTAAGTCCACCAAGTGAATAAACCTTTACAGCCGGCAATACCCTTTTAGGTGTTTGCTTTTTAGTACGCTTTTTAGTTGTGCTTTTAGTTGTTTGCATAGCTTTTGAGCTTTTAGAAGCTCCTTTGACCTGCTGAACAGGCATTTTCGACCCAGTATCCTGCTTTTTTGAAGTGCGTACATTACTTCTTTTTACTTTTTTTGGCTCACCCTTGCTTGGAGTGGCAACATTCTTTTTTTCTTTCATAAATCTCCTTTGTTAATTGCACGAAAAAGCACCGTCACATAAGTGGCGGAAATTAAATTTTTGTAAGATATGTATTTCGGCCCCATATCTTTTTCTAAATAACGAATATATGATACTCGTATTATATCACATTCTTATTAAATAGTCAAGAAAAACAATTTATACAAAAAATGCAAGAAAAAGCCCTGTGCCAAAGCCAATCAAGCCACTTGAGATAGAGAAGAGAGCTATCTTTAAGGCGTCCTTCTTCTTTTTACCTTTAACTCTTTTACATACCTCAGCACTGAACATAATTCTTTCAGCCTCACGCAGAATTTCTCCTTCATCAAATGATGTGAGGTCGTCCTTCATTATGAAATATGCCTCGTCGAAATATTTACTATTTGTGCTCTTTAAAAGCATCATTTTTCTTTCAAGTCCCTTTATCATTTTCATCTCCTGTTTTTTCTAAGATTATGCCCATTAATTAAAAAGCATATTCAAAAACACTCGAGAAACGATAGACGATAAGAGAACACAAAAGAATGAAATGAAAAGTGCAATAGGTAATGCGTGTCGTGTCTTGCGTATTTTTGTTGTTGAAAAATACATACAAATTACATAAATTACCGTGTCAGAGGATGCCATAATCACCGATGCACAAATGCCAATTAACGAGTCAGGGCCATATTTTTCCAAAATTCCCTCAAAGGTGGCAATTGAAGCACTGCCGGAAAAAGGTCTTAATAGAACTAAAGGAAAAAGCTCACTTGGGATTTTTAAAAAGCCTAAAATAGGAGATAGATATTTACTGATTATCGGCTCAATTCCTGATGATAAAAACATAGAAACGGAAACTATAAGCGCACACATTGTAGGCAAAATAGCAAAAGAGCTTTTTATACCGTTTTTTGCTCCTCTTAAAAAGCTTTCAAAGTATGATTTTTTGCCGAAAAATATTATAATTGCTACCAAAAAAACGACACAGGGTAGCACGAAAAGTGAAATTTTTTTAACTATCTCCACTTATTTTACCTACAATTCTTGATAGAAGTATGCCAAGACACATACAAACACCTGAAACAATCCACACAGGCACGATTATTTCATATGTAATACTCGCTTTCATAGCTGTACGAACAGCTATAACCGTTGTAGGCACAAGGCAGAAGCAAGACGAACCGATAATAGACAAGGTTATCATATCATTTGTGGCTTTATCGCTGTTTCGTCCCTCGTTTAGCTTTTCAATAGCATTTAGTGCCAAGGGCGTTGTGGCGTTTGACAGCCCTAGCAGATTGGCACTGATACAAGCTGTAATTTCTTTATCTCCCTTTTTTTCCTTAAAAGCACGAGGAAAGACAAATTTAAGCACCGGCTTTAGTATTTTTGCAAGGAAGGAAATGAGTCCGCAATCCTTGAAAACCTCCATTATTCCATTCCAAAAAACCATAATTCCAAGCAAGGAAAGAGTGGTGGTAACACTTTTTTGAGCACCGCTTAATATTCCCTCGTTTATCCCCTCCAAATTGCCTGAAAATATTGCAAAAGCCACTGAGATAATACATAAAGCACCAAAACATTTTCCTATCATAATATCTCCCAAAAAATCAAATAATTAGATAAATTGTAAAAAAATGTAAATTTTCATTGACGAACATAGTCAAATATGATAAAATATAATCAGCTACAGCTAACCAAAATAAAGTGAGGTAATAATTATGAAATCAACTGGTATTGTAAGAAAGATGGACGAGCTTGGACGAATTGTTTTGCCAATTGAGTTAAGAAACAAGCTTGAAATTGGACCAAAGGATCCAATTGAAATTTTCACAGACGGTGATAAAATTGTGCTAAAAAAATATCAACCTTGTTGTATTTTATGCTCAAGCACAAGTGATAATGTTTTAATCAATGAAAAAAGAGTATGCAAAAAATGCATTGAGAAGCTAAACGCACTAAAGTAATCAAGGAGACACTATGGAAAAACTATTAAGATATGATGCGCCAGCTACCATTTTTGAGGAAGCATTACCAATAGGTAATGGCTCTCTTGGTGCAATGATATATGCGGATTCCAAAGTTGAAAAAATTCCAATTAATCATGACACTCTTTGGTCAGGAAAGCCTGGGCATTATTCTGTTGAGGGTGCTAAAGAGTCATTTGAAAAGGCTAAGCTGCTTGTTGAAGAGGGAAGGTATCACGATGCACAAGTAGAGCTTGAAAATAATTTCACAGGAATGTGGTTAAATTCTTACCTTGTTCTAGGTGAATTATATATTGAGTCCTTAACAGATGGGGAGGTTAAAAATTACGAAAGAACACTTGATCTTGAAACCTCAACCGTTACTGTGAAATATGAACAAAATGGTGTGAAATTTGAAAGAGAATATTTTATCTCATATCCGGACAACTGTATGATGATAAAGCTAAAATCGTCAGAAAACGCAAGCTATAAGCTTTATGGTGGACACATCGGTAAAAGCCACGTAACAGCAGGTGATGAGGTTTTATATTTCTCATTTGAAAGCCCAACAACAATAGGACCGGAATATGCAGCAAAGCAACGCCCTGTTACATACGATGGCGAGAGCGTAAAGGCTAGTGCTATTGCAAAAATTAAATCAGATGGTGAGATAGACACTGAGGGAGATGCAATTTCTGTTACAGGTTCAAAGGATGTAACTATCTATTTTCTAGCAGAAACCAGCTTTGTAGACCCATTAACCCCACCAAACAAGCCAACCTTTAAGCCTAGCATTGAAAGAATGGAGACACTTAGCCAAAAATCATACGAGACTATTAAAGAGGAGCATCAAAAGGATGCATCAAGCCTATTTAATAGAGTTCAAACTAATTTTGGCGGAGAGGTCAGTATAAAGACCACGGATAGACGTCTAATGGACGGAGATAAGGACCTTGGAATGTGTGAGCTCCTTTTCAATTTCGGCAGATATTTGATTATTTCTGCATCAAGAAAGGGTAGTCGTGCAACTAATCTACAAGGTATTTGGAATGATAAATTCTATGCACCTTGGTCATCAAACTATACTGTAAATATCAATTTAGAGATGAACTATTGGCCTGTGCTTATGTGTAATTTGGCAGAGTGCCACGAGCCACTTATTGAGCTTGTCAAATTTGTAAGTCAAAAGGGTAAGCAAACAGCAAAGGAGTTTTATGGAGCACCTGGCTTTGTTTCTCACCACAATATAGATTTGTGGGCAAACACCACACCTGTCGGTAATAAGGTTGAGGATTCCTCAAGGTACGCATTTTGGAATATGTCATCAGGTTGGCTCTGCCGTCATCTATACGAGCATTATGAATATACAGGCGACCGTGATTTTCTTGAAAAGATTGCATATCCAATAATGAAGGAAAGTGCGAAATTCTATTTGTATATGCTCACAGAGAAGGACGGAAAATATATAATGACTCCGTCAACATCTCCGGAAAACGGTGTGATTATTGATGGCAAAAAGACATTCACCTTACCATATGCAACAATGACACAGTCAATAATTGAGGATCTGTTTAAAAACATTTCAAAATCAGCTGAGATACTTGGAATTGATGATGATTTTGTAAAGGAAATTAATCAAAAGAAGGATAAGGTTGGCATTTACAAAATCGGCTCACAAGGACAGCTCCTTGAGTACGATAAGGAATACGAGGAGGAGGATGTTCATCATAGACATGTTTCACATCTCTATGCACTTTATCCGGCAGATCTAATTACAACCGATAGAACCGAAAAGTTGGCTAATGCTTGTCGTCAAACACTTGAAATAAGAGGAGACGAGAGCACAGGCTGGAGTATGGGATGGAAGGTTAATCTTTGGGCAAGACTCAAGGATGGCGATCGTGCTATGAAGCTGGTTAAAACACAGCTCACCTGTGTTGCACCAAACAACGAAATCAATTATAGCGGTGGTGGCGGAACATATCCAAATATGTTTGACGCACACCCCCCATTCCAAATTGATGGTAACTACGGCGTATGTGCAGGTATTTGCCAAATGTTCTTACAATGTGAAGATGGAAAAATAAAAATATTGCCGGCGTTACCAAGTGAAATGCAAAATGGCTACATCAAGGGACTTTTGGCAAAGGGCAATATTACAGTTGACATCGAATGGGAAAATGGCAAATTAAAGGAGCTTAAATTAGTAACACCAATTAAACAAACTGCTATAATAAATATAGGTGGCAAGGATCAAGAGGTATTGCTTGAGCCAAACCAAGAAATATTTATAAAGTAAGCTTTAAGCCTGTTTAATTGGAGGTACATATGAAAAATTTGGGATATTATAACGGCAATATAGGACTAATTGATGAAATTAGTGCACCTATTACGGACAGGGCGTTTTACTTCGGAGACGGGGTTTATGATGCGGTCATGTGCCGAAATAATATCCCATATCTTTTATCTCATCATATAAACAGAATATATAAAAACGCATCTCTTTTAAGTATAGCTCCGCCAAATACAAAGGAAGAGCTTTCTCTGCTCATAAAAGAACTGGTAAAGAGAGTAGATGGCGAGGAAAAATTTGTATATTTTCACATTTCTCGTGGTAGCGGAATTAGAAATCACGAGTTTACTAATACAAAGGGAAATCTTTGTATAATGATAAAGCCTCAAAAAATAGAAAATGTATATGAAAAAATGGATGTATGCACTACAAAGGACATTCGCTTTCAAATGTGTAATATAAAAACACTAAACCTAATTCCAAGTGTTTTGTGTGCTCAACATGCCAAAAATAACAAATGTGAAGAAAGCGTTTTTGTCCGTGATGGTTATGTTACAGAATGCTCTCATAGTAACATTTCAATTTTGAAAAACGGTAAGCTGATAACCGCTCCTGCCGATTGCCATATTTTGCCGGGTGTTACTCGAGCAAATTTAATATCAGTCGCTCAAAAGAACAATATTGAGGTGATAGAGAAAAGGTATACACTTGCTGAACTAATAGATGCCGACGAAATAATAGTAACAAGCTCCTCTAAAATGGCAAAGGGCGTAAAAACAGTTGATGGAAAAGTAGTCGGTGGCAAGGACGAAAACACCTTAAAGCTACTTCAAGATGAAATCTATTTTGACTATATAAATACAACAAATATACATTTATAAAGAAAAAAGACCCGAATGGGTCTTTTTTTAATAGTAAAATGCGTGGTTTCCAATCTGTGCATAAAGCTCTCTGTTTTTTGCCACCCAGCTGTTTGGTGCTACTCTAGGATTGATAAAGTAAAAAATATAGTTGTTTACGGAGTAACCCTCGAGACAGATTTTAGCCGCAATTATACTCTCACTGTTTGCATTCTTATATATAGTACCATTAGCAGTTGGACTAAATTGTACACCATTTTTCTTATCGAAAATAACGCCGTAAATAGTGTTAGGGAAGTATGAGGAGCGGACTCTGTTTAATATAACATTTCCAACTGCTATTTTACCCTTCAATATTTCACCGCCACTTTCGGCATTAATTATTTTTGATAACCAATAAACCTCGTCATCTCTATAAAATTGGTCGCCGGATAATATTCCGCCACTTCCACGAGTAACGTAGAATGATGAGGTAGCATTGCTCCAACTAATTTTAGCATCAAAAGCCTTTGAAAGAAGGATAACCGGCGCATACATAATACCATTTTTCATAAAAATAGGCGATGGAGTGTACAAATAACGACCATTTGCCACTATGTAGCTTGAGCCATCCTTGACCGTCATATATAGCTTGCTTGACGATATTGTCAAGGTTCTGTTTGAATAGCTGTACGTAACCTTAGCACTTGAATCAATTGCGTTAGCAAAGCGACGCACTGCAACAAAGGTAGTGCCATCCTGTACACGCACATTTCCTGTGAATTCTTGACTGTTTATGTAAACTCCAACACTTGAGCCACCTGTGGCGTTTGCCGTTATGGAAAATGTTGAAATAAGCAAAACAAATACAAAAATAAAAGATAAAGTTTTCTTCAAATAACCATCCTTTCCTAGTAGATTATTGCTCGAACAATTACAATAATATTCTATCATTGGAAAGGAATTAATTCAAGGAACAATATTTGGTAATAGCTATACCTAAATTAAATTCTAATTTTTAATAATTCGTTTAAAAAGAGCAAATTCATCCTTTGAAATTGCACCAAAAGCACTAGAAAACACGATGTAAAAAACACAACAAATTGCTATTTTAATTACTGTTGCACTCTTTTGATATGTTAATGCCCAATCAAAAGCCTCAAAATTAAATATAAATTTAGAAATTATTGTTGATAAAACGATGCTTGCTGTGGGGATTATAACCCACTTAAAGACTTTTGCCTTAACCTCGGTTTTAGAAAGAAGCTTTATTATGCTCAGCGATGTATTTAGAAGCTCGGTTATAAAAATAACAACAATATAGCCATTAATTCCCATTTTAGGTAACAAAATAAGAATTAAAGCAACACTGAGAAGTGAGTCAATTATATTTACTCGCATTGAATAAACCTGTTCGCCCAAGCCCTTAAGCATTGCATCAACAGCACCATCAAGATACATAAGAGGAATCAATGGAGAAAGCATACGTATAAATTTTCCTGCCTCCAAGCTTCCAAAAAAGTAAGAGCCTATTTCATTTGAAAAGCAAATGAAAACACCCGAGACTCCGAGAGAGAAAAGCAAGGAAAAAGCAAAAACCCGACCAACAATATAGCGAATTCTAGCAAAGTCTTTGGCTTCATATGAAGAGGAGATTTCAGGAACAAGCAGGGAAGAAAAAGCACCTAAAACGGATGATGGAAAAAATATAAGTGGAAAAACCATACCACACAAAACACCATATGAGCTAAGAGCCACACTCGCCCCCAGACCACTTTTCTTTAGCCCCCAAGGTATTGCCAAATGTTCAATAGTCGATAAAGCTGAACGCACGTAGGCACTTATTGCAACAGGAAAAGCAATAGAGAATATTGTTTCCCCTTGCTCATCTTTTAAGTTGTTTTTAAAAAATTCTTTAATTTTCGTCCATAAAGACTTGCTTTTTCGCTCGTTTTTAGACACGTGTGAGAGGTTTTTTGACAAAACAGTACATAATATCTCTTTGTCGCTTTGCTTCTTTTTGTGTAATAGTCTATCGAAAAAATAAAGAGTAATGTTTATAAGCATACTTGATAATTCTGCAACCAGTCCACCAAGTGCTATGCTAATACAGGCATATTCTATTCCGGCAGGAGCTATAAGAACTAAAAGTGCACTAATTGTAGCTATTTTTATTCCTTGCTCACAGAATTGTACAGCTACATTTTTATATACTCGTCTCACTGCACAAAAATAACCATTTATCATACTGGAAATTGCTATTGGTACAAGCGTAAATGACATAACTCTAAGCGATAAAATCACACGTGAATCATCTAGTAAATAATCACCGATTGCACGTGAGAGCAAAAACAAAAGAATAGTTGCCAAAAAAGAAAAAAACAAGCAATATGAAAGTGCATTTAACATTATTTTCCGCACACGTATGTGGCTGTTTTTATCAAGGCAGTTAGTTTTTTCTTTGTATGGCAAAGCACTTGAAACAAGTCTTACAACCGCTAAGTTTATACCTGATGTCGCAAGAGTAATAGCGAAGGAATAAATGCCTGAAACAAGCGTGATTAGTCCCATTGCCTCGCTACCTATTTTACCGGACACAAAAACGTTAAAGCTAACGGAAATAGAGTGGATTACTATACTTGCAACCGATACTATAAGCGCATTGAAAAAATATTTTTGTATTCTGTTTATTTCAATCACCACACATTCAGTAATATATATGTGGAAACATCTCTAAAAATACAAAAGCCTGACCAAAAAGGACAGGCTCTTACTATTATTTTATTAATAAGGTGATAATTTCAAATGGTTTAATATCAAATGTAACAGAATTGTTTTTAACAGTTAGCTTCTTTTGAGCCTTCTCGTTAAGGTCGGCAAGATATACCTCACTTACATTGAAGCCAAGCTTAACCGTTACCTTGCTTCTTGAATTCTTTGATTCATATAGACGAACAACTGTGTCATTTGAGTACTCAGCCTCTTTAATTGCTTCGACAACTACATTGTCGCAAGATACATTAACAAGAGAATACTCGCTATCAAGAGTACCATTGCCATCGCACTTTCTTGCTACCATTGGCATATTAAGATCATACGCATATTTAACAGTATCACAAGAATTGAGGGCGTTTTTGTGTGGATAAATCGAGTATGTAAATTCGTGTATTCCTTGGTCATTAACATGTTCAGGATTATTGTCTGGATTTAATGCACACTTGAGAAGTGTAAGACGCATATCAGAACTGTGAATATCGTGTCCGTACTTGCAGTTGTTTAATAAGCTAACACCGTAGTTGCCTTCAGATAGGTCAGCATATTTATGACCACAAACCTCAAACTTGGCTTGATCCCAGCTTGTGTTGTAGTGAGTAGGACGCTCAATAGAGCCAAATTGCACCTCATATGTAGCCTTGTCAGCATTAATATCAACAGGGAAGCTAACCTTTAATACTTGGTTCTTTTCATGCCAATCAATCTTTGTTTCAAAGTCTATTCTTGGCATATTTTCATAGAACCAAACGGTTTGAGAAATTTCGCTATTCATATGCTTTTTCTTATATGAAATACCTGATTTTGCACCATTTACGACTGTTTTTATATCATATGCATCGCCAACCTCATATTCCTTGTCATTAGCAGAGCGTTGTAGCTCCCAAGCAGGATATGAATCAGGATAGTCAACAAAAGCAATAAAGCGGTTAGCAAGAGCACTACGCTTAATTACCTCACGATGATTTTTCTTGTCATAAATTGATGTAATGTTACAGTTTTTATCAAATTTAACAGTAAAATATTTTGTAAATACTGTGTTACCCTTAATCTCAATCGTATTCTTTGTATCAAGCTCGGAAATAACCTTATAGCCCTTTGGTGGGATATTATTTACGGATACGCAAGTACCATCAATGTCTACAACACTGTTTCCTACAAATGAGTTAGGATTAAATACAACATATCCACTCTTTGAAACATTAGAAGCTATATAGTCATATGCCATCTCGCGGTATTTATTTGCAAGCTCCTTGAGCTTTGCATAATCCTTGTCGCTTCTTTCATAAACCTCAGGAATAGATGAACCGGGGATAATATCGTGGAATTGATTTACAAGCAAGATTTCCCACATTTCGTGTAGCTCCTTCTTAGGGAACTTGGCACCTCTAATCTTGTCAAGCATCACACAAAGAGCTTCAGTATCAAGCAACAAGAATTCACACTCACGGTTGTTCTTCTTGTTTTTAGCAATTGAGGTGTATGTACCTCTGTGGAATTCAAGATATAGCTCACCCTGCCAGCTTGGTACAATCTCGGGATTTTTCTTCATACTCTTTTCGAGATTGGCAAGAAACTCACCCGCAAAGCCCATTTTTGCTTGAGCAATTTGAGGCACACCGGCACTTGCACGTCTTAGGTTTTCTAGCATATGTGCAGTTGGTCCGCCGCCACCATCACCCCAACCAAAGGTAAGAAGAGCTTCGTTGTGAATATTCTTTTGCTGATATCTGTTCCAAGCACCATCAACATATGAAAAATCAGCGTGAGGAATATATGTAGATATTCTTTCGGGAACACGTCCCTTTCTTTCCTTCTGTGCAGTAATAAAGTAGGTGTTAATTTCTGTTCCGTCTAGTCCCTTCCATTTAAATGTGTCATAAGGAACAGTGTTTGTATCATTCCAACCAATTTTAGAAGTAACAAACCAGTCAACATCACTCTTTCTCAAAATTTGAGGTAGAGCAGCACTATAACCGAATACATCAGGTAACCATAAAACATGGCTTTCAACGCCGAACTCATCACGGAAGAAGTTTTTACCATATTGGACTTGACGAACTAGGCTTTCACCACTAGATAGGTTACAGTCAGCCTCAACCCACATAGCACCCTCAACTTCCCATCTGCCGGCTTTAATCATAGCCTTAATCTCGTCATAAAGCTCAGGACATTCCTCTTTAACCATTTTATAAAGAACAGCCTGTGAAGACATAAACTTGTATTCCGGATAGCGTTTCATAAGCTCAATAACAGTAGCAAATGAGCGTTGTGCCTTTTCTTTGGTTTGGTCAATGGTCCAAAGCCAAGCAATGTCAATGTGTGTATGACCTATACAAATGGTTTTTATATCTTGGTCCTTACAGAATTTACTATAAAATTCCTTTTGTAAAAATGCATCAGCCACCTTAACTGACTCATAAAACTCAGGAGAAGGCATCTTAATTAGATTAACAAAGGATGTTGATTTTTCAAGTATTGACAGAATGTTTTGATATGTATATGTGTTTTCATCAAGAAAATCGATTATATCAAAAGGAACAGCAAGGTCGTAGTAATATTTTTTTACATCCTCGTTTTCATATACCATATTTACATCAAGGCGTAAATCCTTGCGCTCGTGCTCCATACCGGAGTATGCATATATCATAATCTCGTAGGAGTCCTTACCGCTAAGCATAACATATGTATGATTCGCATCCATGCCTTGACGGATATGACCATCAACATATACTATTAATTGCGGATTGACAGCATCCCAACAGTTACCGATGCCGGTATCAATAGATAGCTTAACCTCCTTGCCACTCATCTCCTTTGGCACATTTACAGTGAAGGCAAACCAAGTGTGAGAGTCTCGTTCCTTGCCCCAACCCATATCCTTGGTAAAAGGCTTAAAATCACTTGTGTCCGGCAATACGGAGCCAACCTTGTATTCAGGACAAGGCTTATAAACGATATTTTCAACAGGATATGATGCAATTTGCGTATATTTTCCAATTTCTCGCATCATAACCCTTAAGTTTCTTACGGTTTCATTAATTGGTTTCATATAATTCTCCTGTATAAAAATTACTAACTTGATTTTATCATAACATAAAAGAAAAAACAAGAAATATTTGATTTTTTGAGATAATTATGTTATCATATTCATATAAATTATGTTTTAGGAGCAAAAATGGAAGAGCTTTCACGTACAATAGCCCTTTTAGGGGAAGAAAATGTAGAAAAGTTGAAGAATAAAAAGGTTATTGTTTTCGGCATAGGTGGAGTAGGTGGTCATACAGTAGATGCTCTAGCTAGAACCGGAGTTGGCGAAATTGACATTGTTGATAGCGATGTGGTTTCACTTTCCAATATTAATCGTCAAATCATAGCCTTACATTCGACCGTTGGTCAAAAAAAGGTCGATGCAATGAAAGCACGTATAAATGATATTAATGAAAGCATTGTTGTTAATACCTATGATTGCTTTGTAACTCCTGATAACATAAACAAATTTGATTTAGCAAAATATGACTATGTTATAGATGCAATAGATACAGTATCATCTAAGGTCGCTCTTGCAGCTATATGTGATGAAAAAAATATACCTATTATATCTTCAATGGGGGCAGGAAATAAGCTGAATCCTTGTGCATTTAAGGTTGCAGATATTTATAAAACATCGGTTTGCCCACTTGCTAAAGCGGTTAGAACACAACTTAAAAAATTAGGTGTTAAAAAGCTCAAGGTTGTTTATTCGGAAGAGCCACCTGTAATTGAAGGCATAAATGAAAACGGTAAAAGAGTACCTGCATCCTGTGCATTTATTCCATCTGTTTTAGGACTTATAATTGCCGGTGAGGTAATAAAGGATTTAATAAAATAAAAAAGGCTGAATTCCAGCCTTTTTAATTTGCAACATTTTTTAATCGATTAGCGGTAACCGATACAAGCTCAGTGTAGTCGGTTACAATTTTATTTCCTTGAACGTAGTAGATGTCATTGCCGATTTTAATATATGCACAAATGATAATTTCCTCGTCATAAAAGTCTGTACCGATTCCGGGAATAGAGAAATCGTTTATACCGGAAAAGTTGGAAAGCTCAGCTTTGATAACATAAGATGCACTGTATCCGTTTTGCTTAATTGGTTCGGTTTTTACCATACGCTTGATATATCCTATTATTCCATACTCAATATCAACATCTTTGTCCAAGGTATCATTTAAATAATTTAAATAATAAACAATTTCACTATTGTTAAATGCGTAACTAGAAGTTATAGTAGCAGTTTTTTCATATTCGGTGATTGAATATCCATATGATTCGA
Organism: Clostridia bacterium; assembly: GCA_017624905.1. Classification (GTDB taxonomy): domain Bacteria; phylum Bacillota; class Clostridia; order Oscillospirales; family CAG-272; genus RGIG2000. The sequence goes on from JAGAMD010000008.1 coordinate 70,498, forward strand.
TAAACGGCTTAACGTCTAAAACAGCTACTCCATTACAGCCTTCGTTTGTGCAAAAGGCAGTTCTAATTCCACCCTGCAAGAAATCATCGTTTCTTAAATTATATGAAAGAGAACCACTGAAATTATGGTCTACCGCTTCTAATGCAAGCTCACCACAGGTATCACAGTATTCTGCTGTTGTGCAATCTCCATCATCCTCATAGGTATGCTCGGAGACAATATCAGTATCAGTGCTTGTGCTTGAGTTGGTGTTGGTATTTGTAGTGCCGGTGCTTGTATAAGTATTTGAATTGCTTTTGCCACATCCTATGAGCATAGCAATAATAAATACAAATGACAAAATTAGCGAAATAGCTCTTTTCATAATGCCTCCTTATCAAAATAATATAAATTATTTTATCATTTACCCGTGCATTTGTCAACATTTTTATTGAATATGAAAAGCAAATATGTTATAATATATGAGTAAATTTGCTTAAAGAGGTAATTATGGAAAAGAGAATTGAAATACTTCGTGAAAAATTTGATAGCTTGGGTGTTGATGCTATTTATTTGACCTCACGCACATCACATAGATATTTCACAGCCTTCGACAATGAGGACGGCTCACTTTTGATAACTAAAAAAAGTGCCTATGCCTTTGAGGACTTTAGGTACATTGAAGTAGCAACAAAGAATTTAAATGGTACATATAATGTTGTAGAGCCTCGTGGAAAGCGTTCGGCTTGGCTTGGTGAAATTCTAGCAAATGAAGGCGTTAACAGTCTCGGCTTTGAGGATCTTTCAATGAGTGTAAACGCCTACGAAAGACTAAAGGCTGATGTGAATTTAGAGTTGGTAAAAATCGGCACAACAATTAATAAAATGCGTGAAATCAAAACTGATGATGAGGTTGCTAAAATGGAAAAGGCACAAATCATCACCGATATGGCTTTTGAGCATATTTTGGGTATACTTTCTACTGATATTACAGAAAATGATGTAGCAGCTGAGCTTGAGTATTTTATGCGTAAAAACGGAGCAGAGGACAAGAGCTTTGAAACTATTTCAATAAGTGCCGAAAAAACATCACTTCCACATGGCGTTCCCTCAAATACTAAGCTTAAAAAGGGCTTCTTTACAATGGACTTCGGTGCTGTTGTAGATGGCTATCACTCGGATATGACAAGAACTGTTTGCATTGGCAAGGCTGACGATGAAATGAAAAAGCTTTACAATACAGTTTTAGATGCACAGCTAAGGGCACTTGAGTATCTTTCGAACGGCGGAAGAAACACTAAAGAGGCGGACAAGGTGGCAAGAGATATAATTTACAAGGATTATAAGGGGTATTTTGGACACTCCCTCGGTCATAGCGTAGGTCTTGAGGTTCACGAAATGCCCGCATTGTCTCCAAATTATGATGCAGTTTTAGTTCCCGGTAATGTTGTTACTGTTGAACCCGGTATTTATATTCCGTCTAAATATGGTACACGAATAGAAGATATGGTGCTAATTTGCGAAAACGGAATCAAAAATTTCACAAAATCACCTAAAAAACTCATAGAAATTTAACAAAAATTCAAAAATATTCCGTTTACCTATTGAAAACATAAATAATTTATAGTAAAATAGTTCTATATGGTATGGTAGTAGTTGTGGCGGATTACTCCCAAAAAATACTAAACGCCAAGAAAAGGAAAGACAAATGATTACAGCAGGAGATTTTAGAAACGGTGTTACCTTCGAGATGGAGGGTAAAGTATATCAAGTTATCGAATTCCAACACGTAAAACCGGGTAAGGGTGCAGCTTTCGTTAGAACAAAGTATAGAGATGTTGTTTCAGGCGCTACTCGTGAGGCTTCATTCAACCCAACAGCAAAGTTTGAAACTGTACAAGTTGAGCGTAGAGAGCTTCAATACCTCTACAACGATGGTGAGCTTTATTACTTTATGGATATGGAATCATATGAGCAAATTCCGGTTGACTCACACAAGCTAGGAGACAACTTTAAGTTCGTTAAGGAAAACGAAATGTGTAAGCTTTCTTCAATTAAGGGAGAGGTTTTCGCAGTAGAACCACCAACATTCGTTGACCTATACATTACAGAGACAGAGCCGGGCGTACGTGGCGATACAGCTACAAACGTTACAAAGGCTGCTACACTTGAAACAGGAGCAGTTGTAAGAGTTCCAATCTTTATCAATGAGGGCGACCTTATTCGTATTGATACAAGAGTTGGCGAGTATCTTGAAAGAGTTAACAACAAATAATTAATTCTAAAGGAGAAATAAAAATGCAAGAGATGGATATTCTTGAAAAATGCGCATATATTAAGGGCCTTGCAGAGGGCCTTAATATTGATAATACAAAGCCAGAGGGCAAGGTTCTAAATGCAATTATCGACCTTCTTTCTGACATCACAGCTACAATTGCTGATATGGACGACGAGGTTGCTACACTTGGCGATTACATTGAGGAAATCGACCACGACCTTGGCGAGGTAGAGGAGTATCTCTACGACGAAGAGTGCGATTGCTGTGACGACGATTGTGATTGTTGCGATGATGATTGCGACTGTGACTGTTGCGACGAGGACTGTGATTGCGAGGATTGTGAATATATGGAAGCTATGTGCCCATCCTGTGGTGAGCAAATCTGCTTCGATAACGAAATCGATCCTGAAGATCTAATTTGTCCTGCTTGTGGCAAGGCTTTCTCAGAAGAGAAATAAAAACAATTAAAGAACTCCTTTTAGGAGTTCTTTTTTTCTAAACCTCTTGAAACTTATACAACATTATGGTAAAATTATACTGTACAATTATGAAATTACGAGGTAATATATATGAAGCTTGGTACAATGGTACATCTTGACGAAAATGTAGTTGAGAAAATTAAAGATGTAAAGAAATATGGTCTAGACTCATTCCAGCTATGTGCTTGGAATTTCAGCTTTATGACTGACGAATATGTTGAGAAAATTTTAGCTACTACAAAGGAAACAGGGCTTGAAATCAGCGCCGTTTGGTGCGGTTGGGAAGGCGAGGCTTGTTGGGACTTTATAAGAGGAAATTTAACTCTTGGTATTGTTCCTGTGTATTTCAGAGAAAAGAGAATAAAGAATCTTAAAACAGGCTCTGATTTTACAAAAAAGCTTGGCGTTACTGATATGGTAACTCATATGGGATTCCTACCGGAAAACCCAAACACAGACGAATTCCGTTCTGTTGTTGAGGCAATTAAAGAAATTGCTCTATATTGTAAGGCAAACGGACAATATCTCTTGTTTGAAACAGGACAAGAAACACCAATCACACTAAAGAGAACAATTATGGCAGTTAATACAGGCAACCTTGGTATCAACTTAGACCCGGCAAACCTTCTCCTATATGGAAAGGCAAATCCTTGCGATGCGGTTGATATTTTTGGTGACTATGTAAGAGGTGTTCACGCAAAGGATGGAGAATATCCAATAAACCCTGACTATCTAGGTGAGGAAAAAAGAATTGGTGATGGTCGTGTTAATTTCCCTGTTTTAATTAAGAAGCTTATGGAACACGGCTATAATGGTTCAATTACCATTGAGCGTGAAATAGATGGCGAAAAGCAAATTGAAGATATTTTATATGCTAAAAAATTCTTGGAGGACATTATAAATGGCTAAACTTAGAGTAGGACTTATCGGTATTGGAGGAATGGGCGGATGCCACTTCTTCAACTATGATCAGGTACAAAATGCAGAGATTGTTGCGGTATGTGACGTTAGAGAAGACGTAGCAAGAGAAAAAATAGGCGACCGTAAAATTAACATTTATACTGATTACAATAAGATGATCAAAAAAGAAGAGCTTGATATGATCGATATCTGTACACCAAGCTTTCTTCACGCAGATATGGCAATTAAGCTTCTAAAGAAGGGCTATCACGTTCTTTGCGAAAAGCCAATGACACTTAACGCAAAGGATGCCAAGGCTGTTGTAAACGCAGCAAAGAACTCAGATAAGAATTTTATGGTTGCTCACGTTGTACGCTTTATGGCACCATATATGTATTTAAGAAATGTTATTGAATCCTGTGAGCTTGGTCGTCTTATTAGACTTGAAATGAAGCGTATTTCAGCTATCCCACAATGGAGCTGGGAAGACTGGATGAGAGATGAAAAGCTCAGTGGCGGTGTTGTTACCGACCTTTCAATCCACGATTTTGACTTTGTACAAAGCATTCTTGGTATGCCGGATGAGTTAAAAGCATATCGTTACCAAATGACAAACAATAATGATACAGTTGTTACAAGCATGGTATATGATGGCGATATTCTTGTTACCTGTGAGGGTACTTGGTACAATACAGGTATTCCTTTTGATGCTAGCTTTACAGCAGTATTCCAAAATGGATATGTTGAGCTTAACAAGGGTAAGCTTGTTAAAAATGGTAAAGAGGTTTCACTAAAGCAAGAGGCAACAAAGGAAAAGGATCTAGGCATCAATGTTGGAAACGATAATGGATACCTTGCAGAAATTCAATACTTTGTAGATTGCATTCAAAAGGGCAAAAAGCCTATCTTAGTTACTCCCGAAAGCTCGGCAAACAGCGTGGCACTTGCTGACCTAATTAAGAAAAAGGCAACCGTACTAAAACAAAAAAGAAATGTAAAATAAGGGAGAATAAATAATGAAAAAATTGATTTTAGCACTCGCTATTACAGTTCTTTTCGTATGTACCTTTTCATTAACAATTAGCGCAGCATCATGCGAACATAGCTTTGATAGCGAGGAAATAGTAAAGGAACCTACTTGTCAGTCAATAGGCTACACAACCAAGACCTGTACACTTTGCTCAAAAGATGTAATTACAAATAAAACAGAAAAAATAGAGCATTCATACATAGATGTATCAAAAGCACTTGATGACACAACAGGTGAGCTTGTAAAGACACAAAAATGTAAATGGTGCGAGACAGAAAATACAGATAGAATTTCACTTGTAAACAAATGCTATATAGAAGGCTATGAAGATGAAATTTACGATGCGACAATGGAATATTTTTCAATTTCATCCACAGGTGTTTGTACACCGGCAGACGGAGTGACCTGGAATAAAAATATACTTTATTTCCCTGCATATGTTGAACAAAACGGAACAATAGTTAGGGTTACAACTATTCAAGGCTTCAAGAAGATCGGCGGAACACAAAGCATTTCAGAAATTTATGTGCCCGATACGGTAACCTCGTTGCCATATGTTGGTGGCGGTGCTTTTGGTGATTTGAACTCTCTTAAGGCTATAGTAGTAGGTAAAGGTGTTACAGAAATTCCGCAGGAATGCTTCTCAATTGGTGGTGGATGTTCACTTGAAAAATTTATATTTAAGGGCACAATTACTTCTGTTGGACAATACTCATTCCAACAAGTTGGTGTTGCAAGTGGCTTTGATTGGACAGATAGCTCTGTATATGAATTTAATACAGCACTAACAAATATAGAAAAATTTGCTTTTATTAAATCAAAAATAATAAGAGCGGTTAATATAGCTCCTAATGCGACATATATCGGTCAACAAGCATTTAATGATGCAGACAGTTTACAATATGTATATATATCAGGTGGAACAAAAGAAAATCCTGTTTCCTTGCCAATGGATATATTTAGCACAAACGTTCAAACACATATGACAATGGTGATTGACGGTTATGTAGTTTCAGGTGCCAGAGCAGTTATTCAAGCTGGAAAATTAGATATTTATGTAGATTCTGTGGATGTTATAAAGACATGGGTTGCATCCGCTGTTGCGGTAGATTCTAATTACAATAATAGATTTTCACTTTGCACGTTTATGATTTGCGCTGAGCAAAAAGCATATCAGGTTACTAACCGTTCACAAAACTACGATGAAATTGTTGTAACTGAGATTGATGGCTTTAAGCATGCTGACTATACAGACACGATAGTAACCAGCGCACCAACCTGTACAGTTGCAGGAAGTAAAAGCATTGTAAATAGATGCTGTGGCATTACCTCTATCGAGGAAATAGAGCCAACAGGACACAACTACGACGGTGGAGTAATCACACTTGCTTCATCCTGTATGCAATATGGTACACTAACATACACTTGCTTAGAGTGTGATGAAACCCACAATGTAGTAGTTGGATTTGATATTTCTGTGCACTCATATGATGAAAACGAATATATTGATGTTATCTTTGAAAACTATCTTGACAAGGGCGCAAAGGTATACAGCTGTTTAGATTGTGAGCTGGAGGTTTTGGAGAACGAGCCGTCATTCCCGGCTATATACACAAGTCGAGGATACTCAGCAGAGGAAGGCGTGACAGGCAATGGCATCGTATTCTCAGTTGAGGTTGACATGGAAGCAGTCGAAAAATATATTAGCCTTGGTAATAAAATGAATTATGGAATATTTGCATCCGTATCAAGTAAACCGATTGTCGATGCAAACAATATCGAAAACGGTTTGATGGGAGATATGACTAATACAAAGTATAATATATTACAAATTAAGGTAACGAATATTTCAGCTGATAAATTAGATACAGCAATTTATTGCTCGGCGTATGTAATAGCAAACGGCAAGGTTTATTATGTAAACGACAAATCAACAACAGAGGAAGCAATAGCTGTTACCTACAATTCTTTAAAGGATTAATAAAAAAACCGCACCCTGTGTGCGGTTTTTTTATTATATCATATCATCTTTTTGGTTTGCTAGAGGAGAAGAGAGACATAATTAAGCTAAAGCAAATAGCGGCGGTAATACCACCGGCAGTTGCTTCAATCCCACCGGTTAAAGCACCAAGCAATCCTTTTTCATCAACGGCTTTTTTTACTCCATTAGCAATAGCATAACCAAAGCCTGTGAGTGGAGTAGTCGCACCGGCTCCTGCTAACCTAACAAGTGGTTCATAAAGACCTATTGCTGTTAGTACAACGCCAAGTGAGACATATAAAACTAAAATTCTAGCAGGTGAAAGCTTTGTTTTGTCTATTAGCACCTGTGCAACAACACAAAAAGCACCACCTATTATAAACGCCCATAAATAATCAAGAAAAATGTCCATATAAGCACTCCTTAATTACAAGATTTTAGTCTAACAAGGTGAGCAATAGCAGGGATTGAGCCACCTTGAAACAAGCTCATAGGAGACATAAGAGCACCGGTGCCTAAAAACAGAACATCATTAATAACACCTTTTTCAAGATTAGGTATAATATCAGATGCCATAACAACAGCACTACATCCACAGCCTGAGCCACCTGCGTGTACATCTTGCCCCATTCTATCAAAAATCATAAGCCCACAGTCTATATGATTTTTTCTAATATCAATGCCATCCTTAAGTAGTAAATCCTTAAGAATTTCACTCCCCTCAAATCCTAAATCTCCGGTTATAATTAAATCAAAATCCTCAGGGGCGTGTCTAGTTTCGAGAAAATATCTCTTTATAGTGTTTATGGCTGCAGGAGCCATAGCGGCACCCATATTGGTAATATCCTTTATACCTTTGTCAACAACCTTACCAATAAGAGCCTCGCTTATTTCAACCTTTCCCTCATTTCCTATAATAAACGCACCGGCACCTGTAGTTGTCCACTGAGCGGTTGGCGTTCTTTGACCACCATATTCAAGAGGAAATCTAAACTGTCTTTCGGCTGAGCAGTAGTGTGAAGAGGTTACAACAGCACAAGAATTAATTATTCCACCACCATATAGGCAGGAGCCAATCAAAAGTCCCTCCGAGCAGGTAGAACAAGCACCATATAAGCCTAAATAGCCGACATCAAAATTTGACAGCCCATAGTTAGAGCCGATACATTGATTAAGCAAATCTCCGGCTAATAAAGCGTCAAGCTCGGTATCTATAAAACCGCTTTTTTTCAAAGCTCCTGACAAAGCTCTTTTCTGCATTTCGCTTTCAGCCTTTTCCCACGAGTCCTTGCCGAATTTGTCATCAGAGCAATATTCATCAAACAGGTTACCCAAAGGTCCGTCATATTCTTTTTTACCAACTACGCTGTAGGTTGATACTATTTTTGGTTTTCTTGTCAGTTCAATAACGCTTTTTTTCATTTTACCCCCAAACAGTGGCAATGTAGTAAATTACACCATAGATTGCACCGGTAAGCGTTCCATAGAGAATAACAGGACCGGCTATAGTAAATATCTTGGCACCTACGCCGATTATTAATCCTTCACTCTTTGTATCAATAGCCTGTGAGCAAACAGCGTTTGCAAATCCGGTGATAGGCACTAAGGTTCCGGCTCCTGCGTGCTTGGCGATTTTATCAAAAATACCAAATGCAGTAAGTAAGCAAGCTATAAAAATCAAGGTTACAGAGACAAGTGTTCTAGCATCCGGCTCTTCTATGCCCAAAAATGTGTATAAATGGAAAAATCCTTGACCAAGTGTGCAAATTAAACCACCAATTAAAAAAGCAAAAATGCAATTTTTTACAATAGGAGACTTTTTTGCTCGTTTTTCAACATATTCGTTGTATTCCTTTTCGTTCATAGTTCCTCCAAGCTTTTTATATGTTTAATTTGTGACAAAATAATTAAATTATACAAAGATGTTGACAAAAAAAATTATTTGTTGTAAAATATTTAGTATAAGAAAATGCTTTATTAATAAAGCAAAAGAAAAAGGAGAAAAAAATGCTTTTATTTGCAGGAATCAGCTGGGATGATGTTAGTGCTTTCCTTAAGGATTATAATGTGCCAAACATCGCATTTAGGATTTTACTTGCATTAGCAATTTTAATTATTGGTTGCTTTATTGTTAAGAAAATCGTTAAAAATATTGAAAATGGTAAGCTTTTCAAAAGAGTAAACAAAACAGTTAGACTCTTTTTAAGACACCTACTGGCAGTTGTGCTTTATGCAGTGATTGCAGTAGCAATTATTTCTGTTCTGGGCTTTGATATGTCAGCACTTTCAGCAGTTATTGCTTCCTGTGGCTTGACCATTGGTCTTGCTTTGCAGGGTGGACTTGCTAATATCGCTGGTGGTATTATGCTTGTTATCTTTAAGCCATTTGAAATCGGGGATTATGTTGAAAGCTCCGGTGTTAGCGGCACAGTAGTTGATATCGGCTTGTTCTATTCAACACTTACAACACCTGATAATAAAAAGGTTGTTGTTCCTAACGGCACTATTTCAAACAATGTAATTATAAACTACTCAACACACGAAACCAGAAGAATTGATTTTGATTTCCAAATTGCATACTCAGCAGATATTAATACAGCAAAGAAGGTTCTTTATGCTTGTGCTAAGGCGGATGAAAAGATTCTTCAAGACCCTCAACCGGCAGTTATGATAGCTTCACATAACGATAGTAGCGTAACTATTAGACTAAGAGTTTGGGTTAAAAACGAGGATTATTGGGATGTTTACTTCCCGATGTATGAGCAGGTTAAGAATAGCTTTGAAGAATACGGAGTTGAAATTCCTTATCCACACCTCAACATTTCAATCGAAAAATAAAAATAAAAGCTGTTGCAATCGCAACAGCTTTTTTCTTTGACCATGTGTCTAAATTACACTCTTGTAAGAACTATTTCATCATCGTCGCTTTTAACCAAAACAGAGCTTCCCTCGTTGATTTCATTATCTAAAATCTTTTTTGATAGTGGGTTTTCAATAAGCGACATTATAGTGCGTCTGAGCGGACGTGCACCATATATTTTGTCGTAGCTTTTATTTGCTAACAATTCAATAGCTGAAGGCTCAAATTCAAGCTTAATACCAATACCCTTTGCAAGCCCCTTAACCTCACTTAGCATATTTTTACATATTATTTTGATGTTCTCAATATCTAGTTGATTAAAAATTACTATTTCATCAAGACGATTTAAAAACTCAGGATTAAATTCGGTTTTTAAAGCATTGTTTATTTTTAACTTAATGTTTTCATATTCAAGCTCTTTTGATTTATTTTCACTGAAACCGAGATTTTTGGGTTCGGTAATGTTTTTTGCACCGATATTTGAGGTGAGTATCATAATAGTATTTTTGAAATTAACTACTCGTCCTTGAGAATCGGTTAAAATTCCATCCTCTAAAATTTGCAAAAGAATATTGTATATATCCGGATGCGCCTTTTCTATTTCGTCAAAAAGTACAACAGAGTAGGGATTTAACCTAACTAACGAGGTTAATCGTCCCCCCTCATCAAAGCCTACATAACCGGGAGGAGAACCAATAAGCTTAGAAACGGAATGCTTTTCCATATATTCTGACATATCAAGTCTAATAAAGCTCTTTGAAGAACCAAAAACATGCTTTGCGATGCTCTTGGCAAGTTCGGTTTTGCCAACACCCGTTGGACCTAAAAACAGGAAAGAACCCAGAGGTCTCATAGGATTTTTTAGTCCAACTCTGCCACGTCTAATACAATCACAAACTGCGGAAATTGCTTCTTCTTGACCTATTACATCACTTGATAGCTTTTCTTCGAGGCCCAAAAGCTCCTTGCTTTCCGTTTTATTAGCCTTTGATACGGGGACTCCGGTCCAAAGGGTAACAATATCGGCAATATCATTTTCACAAATTCTAATATCTGCATGAGACAGTAGCTTATCACGTTTTTCTTTTTCCTTGCTGTATAGCCTTTTATAGCTAATTTCATCATCACGGATTTTTGATGCCAGCTCAAAGTTTTGAGATAAAATAGCATTTTCCTTTTTCTCTGATAAATCCTTAATTTTAGCCTCATACTCTCGGAGCTTAGGGCTTTTATATAAATGCTTCATTTTTGCACGAGAGCAAGCCTCATCAATCAAATCAATAGCTTTATCGGGGAAAAATCTATCATTGATATATCGTTTGGATAAATAAACGGCTTGATTTATTGCATCATTTGATATTTTTACATTGTGAAATTCCTCATATCGACCTTTCAACCCTTGTAAAATCTTTATAGTGTCCTCAACACTTGGCTCTTCAATCATAATAGGTTGGAAACGTCTTTCAAGAGCAGAGTCCTTTTCAATATGCTTTCTGTATTCTGTAATGGTTGTAGCACCTATTAGCTGAATTTCTCCTCGTGCAAGAGCGGGTTTGATAATGTTTGCTGCATCAACCGCTCCCTCCGCAGCACCCGCACCTATTATTGTGTGTAGCTCGTCAATAAAAAGAATAATTGAGGGATTACTTTTAACCTCATTTATTACCGACCTTAATCGCTCCTCAAATTCGCCACGATATTTAGCTCCTGCAATCATTGAGGAAAGGTCAAGCGTTAATATCGTTTTTCCATAAAGAGTTCGCGGAACCTCACCACGATTGATTTTTGTCGCAAGACCTTCAACAATCGCAGTTTTTCCAACACCCGGCTCACCTATCAAGCAAGGATTGTTTTTTGTTCTGCGAGAAAGTATTTGAATTAGACGTGAGATTTCCTTTTCACGAGCAAATAGAGGATCAAACCTCCCTTCCTTGTCGAGTTGATTTAAGTTTTTGCCATAATTTGCGAGAACACCTGTTAATCCTCGTCCCTTATCTTGCTTTTCGTCGATGTTAAAAGTGTCAAGAAATGAGCCTATTTCACCTCTTATAATTTGCAAATTTATTTCCAAGGAAATAAGCAGCTTAGCAGCATATGAATCACCTTGCTCACAAATAGAGTATAGTAAATGCTCACTACCTATAAATTTTCCACCAAATCTTTTGGCAACAATTGAAGCACCCTCTATAACCCTTTTGCATTTTGGTGTTAGATCATCAACCAGAGTCTTTTCATATTCTTGCATAGAGCTTTTGCCAAGCTTACTTAATACGTCTTGATAATATACCTTTTTTTCGTTGAGAATCTTACATCCAACGCAATCGGTTGATAAAATACCAAGTAGTAAGTGTTCTGTACCTATGTAGGAATGTCCAAGCTCATTTGCTATCTTTTTTGATTCTCCCAAAACTAATTGGGCCTTTTTTGTAAAGCGATTAATCATTTAAAAACCTCATCAAATATTTTTACATATTATTGACACAAAAAAGGAAAAAAATCAAAATAGTCGAGAATTTATTCTTTCATATTCATCTGCGAGTAGATTAAAGGTATTTGCATCAATTGCTTGGCTTTGGTCATTTAGCGATTTCATTTGTAACATTTTAATTGCATTTTGAGTAGGTTGGTCGTAAATCCCGGTAAATTCAATCATCTCAAAGCCATCATGCTCAGCTAAAATTTCGTTTAACATATGCTGAACTATATAAACTATATTGTCTCGACTGTTAGGCAAAATCTCATATTTTTCATACATAGGGAAAATATGAACGGCTCTTGCTATACGAGTAGCATCTCGTCTTGCTTCATCGATTGAATGGAGCAAATCCCAAGTTTCTTTATCGACTACACCGGTAGGATTGAGACCATATTTTTTTTGAAAATCCTCTACTAATCGTCTGGTATCATCGCCATAAACACCATCAGGCTTAACTCTTGCAACACCATTTTCAAAATAATCCAAATCACGCAATATTCTTTGCACCTGTAATGTTGGATTTTCACTGTTGTTTATATCATAATAGCTCATACTTCACCTCAACTCGGAGCCCGGGAATTGACCGCCACTAGCTCTTTGACCATCATATAAATCTCTGTAGGTCGATGTAATTTGCTCCCAAACAGAAGCTGAAACGATTGGTGTTGGATCAAGCCCAAAAATTGTTTTATATGCTACCACCGCAGCTTGTGTGGCAACGCCAAAGATACCATCCACCTCAACTTTGGGTATTTGAGTGTAAGTATTAGAAATGTAGTTTAAGTATTCTTGTAATGCACGTACATCATCGCCGCTTACACCAAGACGCAAAACTCTGCCACCATATGGCAAGGTTGTGCTATTAAAATATCCCTCAGGTAGAGATTCTAAAATGCCTACGTATTCTCTGTATAATCTGTCCCAGTCATCAATATTTACAATGCCATCAACACTTAATCCATACGCACGTTGAAAAGCCTCAAGAGAGCTTCTTGTGCCTTCGCCAAAAATACCATCAATGCTAGGTGGAGATATTTCGTTATTATATTCTGCAATTAAAGCAAGTAAGTATTGCAACTCAAAAACCTCGCTACCTGTATCTCCTATAGAGAGAGTAGTGTTAAATATGCCGGATACCTCTTCACGACTTAATCCCTCAGAGGCCAAATCATTAAGACGCTTTACAGCGCTATATGTTCTTTGAATTGCATACCAAGTGTCTTTGCCAACAAGTCCATCCTCGGTTAAATCAAAGGCTCTTTGAAAGGCCCTAACGGCATCCTCGGTGCTTTTGTCGAAAATGCCACTGACTGTATTTATTTTAGGAATAGCAGAAAAATTTTTAGATATTCTGTTTAATCTGATTTGTATTTGCTGTACGGAATTGCCAATATCGCCAAATCCAAGAGTGCGACCATCCCATGTCGATATTCTGTCGCCTATTGGTGCGTTTGTAACAATATTAATATCATCACCATAGAATCTTTGTAATATTTCATAAGGTGTTAATCCTTGCTCAGCAAGAGCAACGGTATCCCATTGCTGTAGACCTTGGCAAGTAATCTCACGTCCATCACAGTATGCTGTGAAATAAGGCTCAACGCTATTTCCTAAAACAATATAATCATTAAAGATTTCATCAACGATTTGAGATATATTTTCAAATATTTCTCTGCCGTTTATAAATGATTGGTCAATTCCTATCGAGTTTGTGATATCAAAATCATATCCACGTGAACGATAATAATCGGTGAAAATTCTGTTTAAAGCAAAAGAAATCTGTGCGTAAATATTAGCTCTTATTGCGTTTTCCGGCCAGGTAGGAAATATTTCACTTGATGCAACATTTTTTATGTAGTCAATAAATGGGATTGTAACATTAGGTGCATCTGAGTCTGGCGGGCCCAGATGAACAGTTATATAGCTGGGTATAACAGGTAAAACAGGCATATTATCTCCTTTGTTCGTTGTAGCTTCTTTGGGAGTTTGGAATGTAGTCGTTAGGAGCGGAAAATTCTGATAGTGGTATTAGATTAACCCCTTGTAATGATGTTATTCCTTGAAAAATAGGCACATTTAAATAGCTATTGTCATAATATCCATCGGCACTTACAAATATATTGTATGTGTCATACGGAATAGTGTTTTCAGGAGATAGCGATAAATTTCTATCTTTAGTATGAAGTGATACCTTAGGTGTTTTTCCGTTCCTGTCAGTGGTTAGGTTGAATATTATATCACTGTCTAAAAGAGCAGGGGTGCCATTTTCGTCAAGCTTGCCTGAGCCGTAAATGGTTACATTAGCATTTTCGACAGGTAATGCACCATTTGCCGTTTTAACATTGACTACTAAAAAGCCAATGCTTTCGTTTTCTTGCTTCATAAATACCTCCAAATAGATATTGCTAACCACATAATATGCAAAATATTTTTACTTGCTATTGACTTTTTTAAAGCTTATGATTATAATCTAAGCTAGTGAGTTCGAAACCATCCTCACTTAAAACAAAACTAGGAGAAAAAATGCAAAACAAAAAAATACGTTATTTAACACAAGCTGCAATTGTTGCAGCGATTTATGTAGTTTTAACACTCTTTTCAAAGCCTTTAACCTTTGGATTTGTAGAGGTAAGACTAAGCGAGGCATTATGCGTTTTACCGTTTTTGATGCCAAGCTCGGTATGGGGACTTTTTATAGGTTGCTTTATTTCCAACTTATTTACAGGTAGTATACTTGATATTGTTGTTGGATCATTTGCAACTCTTGTTGGTGCTTATATTGCCTCTAAGGTTAAATTCAAGTGGCTTTGCCCATTACCAACGGTGCTGTCTAATGCAATTTTGATTCCGTTTGTAATAATGAATTATTCAAGTGTATGGAGCTTATCTGCTTATTTAACTGCATTTGCAGGGGTTTTTGCAAGTGAAGTAGCATCTGTATATATTGTTGGTATGATTTTATTGGTTGCACTTGAAAAAAACAAAATATTTAAGCGCTGAAAAATTCAGCGCTTTTGTTGTATTTTGGCAAATATTGTGATAAAATATATCTAATAGATATATTGGAGGAGAAGTAATGAACAAAAGGACAAAAAGAAAAATAACAAAGTTTGCGATAAATAATCCTGTGGTAATAGTTGTGCTTGTTCTTGTAGCATTAGCTGTAATTGCCGGATTAATTATATACCAAATGTTTTTCGCTCCCGATAACTCAGGTAAGACATACGATATTCCGGAGGGAACAGCGGAATTTCACTACATAGATGTAGGGCAGGGAGACGCAACGCTGATTTTTGCAGATGGCAAAACTGTTCTTATAGACACAGGTGAGGCCGACGGTGATAATGTTTTGATTAAATACCTACAAGAAAAAGGTGTGGAAATAATCAATTATTTTATAATTACTCACTTCGACTCTGACCATTTTGGTGAGGCAACAGAAATATTAAGCACCTTTGTGGTTGAAAACTTGATAATCCCCGACCAAGTAAAAACAACAAAGATGTACACAACCTTTATAGAAGCAGTGGCGGCGAAGCCTGATATCTATGTTTCAGTAGTTGAAGATAACGATGATATCGGCGATGCTATTGATTTTGATGATAAAATTGATTTAGATACTGATGATAGATATCTTTATGTTGGAGAAATCGATCCTAACACGGAAGGCGACAAGGCGGATCTTGAGCTTGAATTTTTAGGGCCTGTAAATGATACATATTCAAACTCAAATGATTATAGTATTATAGTTATGATTCGTTGGGGAAATAACAAGCTGTTATTTACAGGTGATGCAGAAGAAAAAGCTGAAGAGGCTCTTGTAGAAAAATATCCGGTTAACCTTGCAACAAAGCTTGATTGTGATGTTTTCAAGGCAGGACACCACGGCTCCAGCACATCATCCTCCCAAGAGGTGGTAGATGCCGCATCTCCGGAGTATGTAATTATTAGCTGTGGAGAGGATAATAAGTACGGACACCCTCATATAGAAGCTATGAATAGATTCAAGGCAGAGGTTGGAGAAGATAAGATTTATAGAACCGATACTCAAGGAACAATTATTATTGTTACTGATGGAACCAGTCTAACAGTTTCAACCGAAAAATAAAAAAAGCCTTCCCAAGTGCACAAGTCCGTTAAAAAAGGACAATTGAAAAAAACACCCCCTTATGGTAGAATTAAAGAAACTACCATAAGGGGGAATTTTATGTCAAGAGGATATAGAAACATCAAGAAATACGAAAAAGAAATATTGCAGTTGAAGG
>JAGAMD010000009.1 GCA_017624905.1 Clostridia bacterium
ACCAAGTAGGCTATTAGCAAGCCTATAGCAAGAGCCAAGGTAATTCCATATCCAATTGTCATAGGCTTCCTCCTACCATAAAATTGTTATAATGATTTTATCATATAATCATAATTAATTCAAGGTTTTCTTTGATTTTTACATCCTTAAAAGATAAATCAAAATTTCAAAAAAGCACTATTTTAAGGTAGTTTTGACTTGTAATTTTACATTTTTGGCAAAAATCAGCGGTTTTTCAAAAAAAGACCTTATGGCAAAAGAAATCAGGGCACTTTTTCAGGCAGGGTTCGAGTCGGGTATTTCCACTTCGGCCATAAAAACGACTTACTCATTTGAGTAGGTCGTTTTTATTTTTGAAATAATGGAAGGATGAGAATCGAGGTTCGATAATGAGTTTCCATTTTAGTCTCCTTGTGATTTTTTATAAGTTGATTATACTACCATTTACTTTTGTAAATGATATTTTTATTCGCATTTTTTGTAATAGTAATTTTCGTTGTTTTTAAGGTCTGTCACTATTTCCATAGCGATTGCTTTTATTTGACTCTCGTATTTTGAAAGGATATCTTGTGAGCCGTCATATGGATTTGCTGTGAATTTGGCTTTTGAAATGTATTTGAAGGCTTTGATAATAACGTCGAGTGCTTCTTTTTCTTCAATGACTATATCTGAAAAGTAAAGTGATGTATAGGGCTTTTCGATAAAATGGTAATCGGTATTGTCCTTACTCACCTCAAGGTCTGAAACCTTACTTATTACTTCACGCAAAAGAACTGCCATGATTTTTGCAAATTCAATTTTTGTTCCGCTTATCTCGCTTTCACGAAAGCAAATTAAAATGTTAGTTCTGTTGTTGTCTTGCTTTGCTATTGTTGTAATACGTACTCTTTGTTCACTTCTAATATATTTCATACCTTATCCCCCATTTTTTCAACTTACTTTCTGTTTTTTGTGACTCCTTGCACTTGTATATACGTAAGAATTCGAGAAAATTACTTTTTTATTTGATGCTGTTTTTGAGCATAGCCATATAATGTCGCATTTTTTGCACATTCGCATTTTTAGGGATAGAATAATCATATAAGAAAAGCCTTGAAGTATCGCTTCAAGGCTTTTTCATTACTTTGCAACAGATGTATGCTCCACTTTATATTTACCTGTATAGGCAGAAAGCAAGAAATAATAGTTGTCAGCTAGATAGTTGTAGCCACAACGAACACCCTCCTTTGTACGCCAGTCAACGCTTTGGCAATAGCCCGGCATAAGTCCTGAGTGAGTCATTTCCTTTTCATAGGTGTCCATTATTGTGAATAGAATTTTATCAGCTTCCTTGGTGAGTCCCACCTTATACATAGCGGTTAGGAAGTGATATCCGTTCATACCATTTAAACCACCATTTTCGTATCTACCCCAATCACTCATACAAGGCCAACAAATTGTATCCTCTTGTGCAACCGGCATAGCATTTCCGGGGATACCAAAGCGAAGGTCACCATAGCCTTGCTTTTTCATTATATTAAGTAGGGTTTTGAGCATTTCTCTGCCCTTATCGTCCGGAATTAATCCCTCGTTAATGCCCATAGATACCGCAAATGTAAATGCGTAGTCGTGTGCCTTACCATTTTTGCTTATCCAACCCGCCATTAAGCCTGTTTTGGGATTATAGAATGTATCAAAGAAGCTTTTGTCAAATTTTTCAAGCTGGAGTCTATATTTTTTAGCCTCGTCTTGTCTGTTTAGCTTTTCAAGTAGCTCACAAAGAACACGCAAGGCACGATGGCATAGATAGTTAAAATAGATGTCCTTATGTCCAAAAGCGAAGTTATCCCACCAGTTTGTTTGTAAGCCAAATTCGCTTGGTTGGAACATATAGTCGCCCGGATACGGGGACTCAAATATTCCATCACCATCAACATCTCTTGACATAAGATAGTCCGCTGCTTTTATCGCGTTAGGAAGTAGTTTTTTTGCAAATGGTAAATTCCATTTTGAAATACCAACCAAAGAAATAATTGCTCCGGGAGTTGAGTCAACTGCACAGCCAAAGCCATTTACCTTGTCTTTTCCAAAGTAGCTTACACTAACCTCACCGTCGTGTGCTTGGGACTCCTTGAAGCTCCTTTCAACTTGCTTTTCAAATGTGCGGCGAATAATTTTAAATTCATCGTAATCCTCGTTCATTATTTCAAGCAAATCGGATTTCATATGTATTGCTAGGTGGCCTGTGCCGTGGAAATAGATATTGTCGCCCAAATCATAAAGCTCTCTATTCATAGCAAAGGCATTCATCCAGTTACGCTTTAGCCCATTAAAGCTTTCATCGTTATCATTTGGAAGCTTTGGATATATCTCCTTAAGAACCTTAAAGGTTAGGTCTGCTTTATCAAGTGGTTTGCTTGATTTAAAGGTTAGATATGAGCTACCGAAGTGTAGTGCATGGATTCTATTGTGATTGTATGAGAAGTTCTTTCCGCCGAGCTCTATGCCAAAAAAGTCCTTTGACATTTGAAGCTCCTCAATACAGAAAATGTCCTTGGACGTGGATGAAATCTCTATTCTGCCAAAGTCAGGAAAATGTATAATAAGTGGGAGGGAGTATCTGGTTTTGTATGTTGTTAGTGGGTTTTTAGACTTGAGCTGTATCGGTGCTTTTTTTGTCCAAATTGTAGGAGGAGCTGTCTTGATTGACAGTCTTGTTGAAAAAATATCTTTATGGTTGATTTTATCAAGCTCAACTCTCATTGTCTTGTCATCAAGAAAATTGTAAAGAACAGAGCTTCCCTCTTTGTTTTCAAAAAAGGCAGTGTTATCCTTTATTTCCATATTTACAGGCAAGGACCTTTTGAACGCTCCAAAAACTCCGCCATAGCCAGGTAGCATCAAATTGTAGCTTGCATGCTTATCACGGTCTCTTCCACCTGACTCAACGCCAAAAAAGGCTATTCCTCCTGTTTGCTTATTAAATGTTACCGAGAGAAAATCGCTCTCAAATGGTGCATATTTGTCGTGTTTGTTCTCTATCATATCTTACTCCTTGGCTTTTGCCAAATTATTGTTTTCATAATTATATTTAGTTTACCATATATAGCCACATAATTCAATCCATTTTGAGATTTTCTTAAAAGAAAATCCGAGCGAAATAGTTCACTCGGATTATTGCTTTATACTCCTGAATATGATGCAAAGCCGCAGTCAATAGGTAAAACTACGCCTGTGATTGCTGAAGCTGAGCGATCATCACATAGAAATAGTGTAGCTCCCAATAGTTCACTTGCATCAACATAGCGATCCATTGGTGTACCCTTTAAAATCTTTGCACTGCGTGGTGTTGGAGTGCCGTCCTCATTAAACAGAAGTGATCTGTTTTGTGCTGACACTAAAAATCCCGGGGCAATTGCGTTACAGCGAATGCCTGTACCTGCAAAGTGAGTTGCTAACCACTGTGTAAAATTAGATATACCTGCCTTGGCTGCTGAATAAGCAGGGATTTTTGTAAGAGGTGTATATGCGTTCATTGATGAAATATTAAGAATACAGCCATTCTTTTTATCTACCATATCCTTAGCAAAAACCTGTGTTGGCAAGAGTGTGCCTTGGAAGTTGAGCTTGAATACAAAATCAACGCCCTCTGGGGATAAGTCAAAGAAGGATTTTCCTCCCTCCTTTGCCTCGTGCTGATACTCGTTATCTGTTGTGGCACGTGGATTGTTTCCGCCTGCTCCATTTACAAGTATATCACAAGTGCCAAGGTCGTTTAATACCATTTGGTGTACGCTTTCAAGTGCGTCTTTATCGAGTACATTTGCTGAATAGCCCTTACAAATAAAGCCCTCGCTGGTTAGTTCATCAGCTAGTGCTTTTACTGTAGCTTCGTTTAGGTCAAGTGCGGCAACCTTAGCACCGGATTGTGCAAAAGCACGAGCCATAGCGCCACAAATAAGTCCGCCGGCTCCTGTTATTACAACTACTTTGCCTGTGTAGTCTATATTTAGTGGAAGATTTATCATTTTATTTCTCCTTGTTATCGTACTTTTCAAGTGAGTCCCATACGCCCAGCATATACATAATGCCAAGTGCTCGGTCATATAGTCCATAGCCCGGACGGACATTGCCGGGACCCTCATTCCAAAGGTGTCTGCCGTGGTCGGGACGAATATATCCCTTAAAGCCACAATCGTGGTATGCCTTCAAAATATCAAGTATGCCTGTATCTCCATCACAATCTCTATGACTCGCCTCTGAAAAATCACCATTTTCAAAATGCTTTACATTTCTTATATGAGCAAACGCTATTCTATCACAATGTTTACGCACTATGTCGGCTACATTGTTTTTTGGATCGGCATTTAAGCTGCCTGAACAAAGGGTTAAACAGTTATACTCGTCATCTACCATTTTTAAGAAACGGTCTATGCTCTTTTCGTCAACCAATAGTCGTGGCAATCCAAAGATGTCCCACGGTGGATCATCCATATGAATAGCCATTTTAATATCACACTCACGACAGGTTGGCATAATAGCCTCTAGGAAGTACTTTAAATTTGCCCACAATTTTTCGTGGTCAATTCCCTCGTAGGCACGGAATAGCTCATCAAGCTTTGCCATACGCTCCGGCTCCCAACCGGGAAATGACATATTATACTTTTCTGTAAAGTCAAGTATATATTTTGCCATTGCATTGTAGTCGTCTTGAATCATATTCTTTTCATAGAAAAGAGCTGTTGAGCCATCGCCTACCGGATGGAATAGGTTGCTCCTTGTCCAGTCAAAGATTGGCATAAAATTGTAGCATATAACCTTAACGCCAAATTTTGATAAATTTCGTATACAGGTCTTATAGTTTTCTATATACTTATCTCTTGTTGGCAAGCCTATTTTTATATCGTCGTGAACATTTACTGACTCAACAACATCCATATTAAAGCCATACTCGTCAAGCTGTCGCTTAACCTCGGCTATTTCGTCTATTTCCCAAATTTCTCCTGGCATTTTATGGTGTAGTGCCCATACAATACCATCAACTCCCGGTATTTGCTTTATGTCGGAGAGCTTTATTTTATCGTTTCCCTCTCCGTACCAGCGAAAACACATTTTCATTTGCGTTTCAACTCCTTTTTTAAGTCCGTTGTATCTATAATAGCACAGCTTTTGTTTCTTTTCAAGCAATTTAATCCAACAAATGCCCTATTTTCCACATTTTGTTGCTTTAATCACTAATATCTTGAAAATTTGTCAAAATTTTCGAATTTTTTTCAAAAAATCGTGAAAAATTCGATAAGTTTTTATCAAAATCTCTTGTAAGATAAATTTTTTATGCTATAATATAAAATGATTTTATATGTCTAATTTTTAAAAACGAGGATCTAACTGTGAACAGAATGATTGACGATTTACAAGAGTATGTAAAAGAAATTGAAAAAGCATATGGTGACAGAGATGCTTATCGATACATAGTTGAAAATACTGTTGTAAGCAAAACATTTAAGAAATTCAAGAAGGATATAGATGCTGTTGCCTCTTGGCTTGTCGAAAAGGGCTGGCAAGGAAAGCATATTGCTATTATTGGTTCATCAAGCTACTATTGGGTTACTACATTTTTAGGTATTGCTTGTAGTGCCAATGTTGTTATTCCTATTGACAAGATGCTACCTGAAAATGAAATTCTTAATCTCTTAGTAATGGGAGATGTTGATTTTGTTTTTGTATCAGAGGAATTTGAGCCAATGATGAACAGCATTTTAAAGGCTGACAATAAGGTTACTGAGGTTATAAGCTTTTCCGGTACTCGCTACCGTGAGATTTTGCGTACAAAGCCTGTAGAGCTACCTAAGATTGATCCAGATGCTTTAGCCGAGATTTTGTTCACGTCTGGCACTACCGGTGTAAGCAAGGGCGTTATGCTTAGCCAAAGAAACATCGTTTCTAATATTAATGACATATATAGAATGGATTTTGCACAGAACATAAAAAGGGATCCTGTTGTTATGTCTGTTCTTCCAATCCATCACACATTTGAGCTAACAGTTGACAACCTTGGTGTTCTCTTCTGCGGTGCTACTGTTTGTATTAATGATAAAATCGAAAACATCGTTGACAATCTTAATAGATTTAAGCCATCGGTTATTCTTGTAGTTCCTACTATTGCTGAGGTTTTCTATAAAAAGGTTATGGAAAGCATTTCAACCGGTAAGAACAAGCGCAAGATTGCTTTTGCAAAAAAGGTCAATCACGTGTTCAAAAAATTAAAAATTGATGTTAGACGTCGCCTATACAAGCAGCTTCTTAGTAGGTTTGGCGGCAACTTAACCAACGTTATTGTTGGTGGTGCTGCATTACGCCCTGAGATTGCCGAGGCTTTTGATGAATTTGGAATTAATATGTTCCAAGGATATGGTATGACTGAGTGCGCTCCACTTATTTCAGCTAACTATCCAAAGGAAAACAGATACGGCTCTGTCGGTAAGCCTGTTTCATATATGGATGTAAAAATTGAAGGTGGCGAAATCCTCGTTAGAGGCGATGGCGTTATGCTTGGCTACTACAATAATCCAGAAGCAACTAAGGAAGCTTTTTCAGACGGTTGGCTACACACAGGAGACCTTGGATATTTTGACGAGGACGGCTATTTATACATAACAGGTCGTTCAAAGAATTTAATCATCCTTGATAATGGTAAAAATATTTATCCTGAGGAAATCGAGGCTCAGATTGGTGTAATCGAGGGCGTTAAGGATGTTATGGTCTATGAAAGCAAGGGTAAGCTATGCGCTGCTATTCAACCGACCGATATAAATGACAAATCACTTACACAAAGCATTAGAATAGCTCTAAAGGAAGTAAATGCTCTTTTACCATCATATAAAAGAGTTGTTTCTGCTTCATTTATAGCAAGAGACTTCCCTAAAACAACTACTCTAAAAATCAAACGTAAGGAAGCTCTTAAGATGATTGAGGAGCTTGTTACAAATCAAACTGTTGTATATGTTCCACCAACAACGGAGGAGCAAAAGCGTATTATTGCTGCGTTTGAGAACGTGCTTGGTCGTAAGAACATTGGTATAAAGGACGATTTCTTTGATATTGGTGGTTACAGCCTAGCTGCATTTGAGGCTGCTGCGCTTATTGGTATTCCTGCACAAGAGATTTATGAAAATCCAACTGCAGAGTTACTTGAAAAGGCTATGATTGAGGCTAAGCAGGACAAGGCTGAGGAGAGCGAAATAAACGTAAACGAGCTTATTAAGCACAATTCAAGCTTACTACATAATGTAGACGAGGTTAAATATGTTCTTCTTACCGGTGCTACCGGCTTCTTAGGTGCTCATATTCTTAGTGAGCTGCTTAAGAGAAATATGTATGTAATATGTCTTGTTCGTAACGAGGCAAAGCTTAAAAAGGTTCTTAGATATTATTTCCCTAAGGAATATCAATATTTTAGATACAAGGTTATGATTGGCGATATTGAAAAGCCAAAGCTTGGTTTAAGTGATGAGAACTATGCTGTGCTTGTAAAACGTGTTGATATGGTAATCCATACAGCTGCCAATGTAAGCCATGCAGGTAATTACAAGGATTTTGAAAGCACAAACGTAATCGGTACTCAAAATGTAATCGATTTCTGTATGAAATCAGGTGCTCTTCTACAACACACCTCAACTGCAAGTGTACACGGTGCGGGTACTGTTGCACAAAACAATCCGGATGCGACCTTTGACGAGTTTAGCCTTGACATAGGTCAAAACCATACACAAAACGTATATATTCACTCTAAATATAAGGCTGAGGAGCTTATACTTCTAGCAAGAGAAGCCGGTCTTAAGGCGAACATTTTCCGTATTGGTAACCTTACCTGGAGAATGAGCGACGGTAGATTCCAAAGAAACTCTCAAGACAACGGCTTTGTTGGTCGTTTTAGAGGTTTATTAAAGGTTAAAAAATACAGTAAGGAGCTCGCTGAGTATCCTATCGACTTTACTCCTGTTGACGAGTGTGCAGATGCTTATGTTCGTCTTGCACTTTACAACAAGGTAAATAACATTTACAACTTGTATCATCCACAGCTATTTACTGTTGACCAAATCAAGAGAAAATTCTTTACTCGTATTAAGAAGGTGCCTCGTGAAACCTTTGAGCAATCACTTAAGGCATCAATTACAGATAAGGACGTAGCTATTTTGTCATTCTACAACTCTATTGCATCTAACTCAAAGAACATTCCTATGAGCAACGAGTTTACTGTAAACGAGCTTAAGAATCTAGGCTTTAAGTGGTCACGTATTGGTATTAGATACCTAAGCTATATTAAAAAGATTTAATGAAAGGAAAGCTATGAGAATAGGTATAGATATAGGTTCAACAACAATTAAGTGTGTTGTACTTGACGACCAAGGTAATCTCCTACATAAAAGCTATGAGCGACACTTCGCTATGATTAAGGAGAAAACCCGTGAGGTTATAAAGGGACTTATAGATAAATTCAATATAAATGAGCCTGTAGTATGTGCCGTTTCCGGTTCGGCGGGTATGGGCCTTGCTGAACGAGCAGGTATCCCTTTTGTACAAGAGGTTTATGCTACTAAGGTAGCTATAAGTCATCGTCTTCCAAGCACTGATGTTGTTATTGAGCTTGGCGGAGAGGATGCCAAAATCCTCTTCCTAAAAGGAAATCTTGAGGTACGTATGAACGGTACGTGCGCAGGTGGTACAGGTGCATTTGCTGACCAAATGGCAAGCTTAATGCAAATTACACCGGATGAAATGAATGAGCTTGCAAAAAATTATGAAAAAATCTACTCTATTGCATCACGTTGCGGTGTATTTGCAAAAACTGATATACAGCCTCTTCTTAACCAAGGTGCAAGAAAAGAGGATATTTCCGCAAGTATTTTCTACGCAATAGTTAACCAAACAATTACAGGCTTGGCTCAGGGCCATCCTATTGAAGGTAATATTGTATATCTTGGCGGTCCGCTCACCTTCTTAACTGAGTTAAGACGAGCTTTTGATAAAACACTAAATTGTGAGGGCATTTGTCCCGAGGACTCACTTGTTTTTGTTGCACTTGGTGCAGCATATTATGCCGAGGAAAAGGTTGACCTTTCTAAAGCGTATGACATAATCGGTGAAAAATCAGATTTTGGTGTTGAATCCTCTCTTAAGCCTCTTTTTGCAAATCAAGAGGAATTTGATGAGTTTATCGAAAGACACAATAAAAATAGAGTTCCAAGAAAGGAAG
The DNA here is from genome assembly GCA_017624905.1 of Clostridia bacterium. Lineage (GTDB taxonomy): Bacteria > Bacillota > Clostridia > Oscillospirales > CAG-272 > RGIG2000. The sequence goes on from JAGAMD010000009.1 coordinate 9,236, forward strand.
GCATTGAGTACGAGGGTGATGCTTATCTAGGTATCGACTCCGGCTCTACAACCTTAAAGGTTGTTCTTACTGACAAGGACGGTGCTATTATCTTCTCTAAATATCAATCAAACCAAGGTAAGCCTATTGATGTAGTTAGAGAAACACTGCTTGAAATGTATGAAAAATATCCTAATGTCAAGATTGTATCCAGTGCAGTTACAGGCTATGGCGAGGATATGATGAGAAATGCTTTAGGCATTGATATTGGAGTTGTTGAAACAGTTGCTCACTTTACTGCTGCTAAGTATTTTATGCCTGATGTTGAGTTTATTATCGACATCGGTGGTCAAGATATGAAGTGCTTTAAGATACGCAACGGAGCTATTGACAACATATTCCTAAACGAGGCTTGTTCTTCCGGATGTGGCTCTTTCTTACAGGCGTTTGCATCCTCGCTTGGATATCCAATTGACGAGTTTGCAAGGCTTGGACTTTTTGGCAACAATCCTGTTGACCTTGGCTCAAGATGTACTGTATTTATGAACTCCTCCGTAAAGCAAGCACAAAAGGAAGGTGTAACTGTTGAAAACATTTCAGCAGGTCTTTCCATCAGCGTTGTTAAAAATGCCCTTTACAAGGTTATTAGAGTTCACTCGGCTGATGAGCTTGGCAAGAAAATCGTTGTTCAAGGTGGAACATTCTTAAACAATGCCGTTCTTCGTGCATTTGAGCAAGAAATCGGCGTTAATGTTATCCGTCCTGACATTGCCGGAATGATGGGTGCATACGGTGCTGCTCTTTATGCAAATCAAATGAAAAAGCACAGCGGTTACTCTACAATTCTTTCTTATGAGGAACTAAAGAATTTCAGCTACACAATAAAAAATGTTACTTGTAATGGCTGTAACAACAAATGCCACTTAACCGTTAATGATTTTGGTAACGGACGCAAGTTCATTGGTGGCAACCGTTGTGAAAAGCCCGTAACAAACAAGGCTCAAGACGATTCACTCAATCTATATGAGTATAAAATCAAAAAGCTGGCAGAATTCCCTGAGGGAGATGGAGCTCGTGGTGTTATAGGTCTGCCTATGGGACTTAATATGTACGAGATGTATCCATTTTGGAATACTTTATTCAGAGCTCTCGGCTTTAAGGTTAAGATGAGCGGATTCTCAAACAGAAAGCTATATCTAAAGGGACAAGGTACTATTCCATCTGATACAGTATGCTTCCCTGCTAAGCTTATGCACGGTCATATTCAAAAGCTAATTGAAATGGATGTTGATGCTATCTTCTATCCTTGTATGACCTACAACTTTAACGAGAAAAAGGCTAAAAACAACTTTAACTGTGCAGTTATTGCCGGATATCCGGAGGTTATTGAGGCAAATACACTTAATTTTGGTGATATTAAATATATCAACGATTATGTTGGCCCTCATAACAGACGTGGCTTTGCCACAAGATTCAAAAAGGTGCTTCAAAAGCATTTTGGCACATTTACTGTCGGCGAGGTTAAAAAGGCTTGTAAGTTAGCTTATAAGGCTTATGATAGCTATATGGCTGATATTAACCGTGAGGGATTAAAGATAGTAAGCGAGGCAAGAGCACAGGGCAAGAAGATTATCGTTCTTTCCGGTCGTCCATACCACGCAGATCCTGAGATTAACCACGGTATACATAAGCTTATTTGTGCACTCGGCTTTGCAGTTGTATCCGAGGATGCAGTTGCATCTATGGTGCCTAAATTCAAGGTAAATCTACTTAGCCAATGGACATATCACCAAAGACTGTTCTCCTCTGCTAAGTATGTTGCAGGGCAAGATGATATGTATCTTGTACACCTTGTTTCCTTCGGTTGCGGTCTTGATGCACTTACAACCGATGAGGTGCGTAGTATTCTTGAATATTATGGTAAGCTATATACACAAATTAAGATAGACGAGGTTACTAACCTCGGTGCAATTAAGATTCGTCTAAGAAGCCTAATTGCCGCAATCGAGCAACAAAGTAAGGAGGGATTAAGATGAAGAAAGATTCACCTTACAGAGACAGAGTAAAATTCACTCTAAAGATGAAAAAGGACTACACTATTCTCTCTCCTGCTATGGCTCCTATACACTTTAAAATACTTAAGCCTATTCTATTAAGACAAGGCTTTAAGATTGAAATTATGGATGCTGAAGGGCCTGAGGTATTGCAGCTCGCACTCAAATATCTACACAACGATATGTGCTATCCATCAATGCTTACAACGGGACAAATGCTGGCTACTATTATGAGTGGCAAGTACGATCCTGACAAGGTGGCTATGGTTATCACTCAATCCGGTGGTGGTTGTCGTGATAGTAACTATATCAACCTTATGAGAAAGGCATTTGAAAAAGCCGGTTATCCTAATGTACCATTTATTTCTGCTAACATTTGGGGGCTTGAGCTTAACTCCGGTGTAAACCTTACAGCAAAGTCACTTCTTATGGCACTTGCCGGTCTTATCTATGGCGATATGATTATGATTGTTAGCAATCAAGTACGTCCATATGAGGTTAACAAGGGCGAAACAGATGCAATGATAGATAAGTGGACTACTAAGCTTGGCGAGGGCTTTTTCAAGGGTCGTGGCTTTACCACTAAGGCTATAAAGAAAAACCTCAAGGCTATTGCAGATGATTTTGCATCTATCGAGATAAAAAAGACTCCTAAGGTTAAGGTCGCAGTTATTGGTGAGCTATTCTTAAAGTATTCTGCTCCCGGTAACAACCACTTAGAGGAGTTCTTGGCTGAGCAGGATTGCGAGGTATATGTACCAAGTATTTTAGGCTTTGGAATTTACAAGACAAATGGAGCTTTAGAGGATTTAAGGCTTTATGGTGGCAACAAGGCTAAAAAAGCCATCTTAGAGGTTGCTATGAAATATATGTTCAAGATGGAGGATATACTAATATCTGCTATTGAAAACAATCCTAATTTTGTGCCGCCGGAAAGAGTAAATGACCTTAAAAAGCGTGCCGAGGGTGTTATTGGTATTGGCAATAGTATGGGCGAGGGTTGGTATTTGGCAGCTGAAATGCTTGAGTTTGCTGACCACGGCTATGAAAATATTGTTATCGTTCAACCATTTGGCTGTCTACCTTGCCACGTTGCAGCTAAAGGTATGATGAACAAGGTTAGACGTATTGACCCACGACTCAATATCGTAGATATTGAATACGACCCGGGTGCAACCAAGGTAAACCAAGAAAACAGAATAAAGCTTATGCTTGTAGTTGCCAAGGAAAATCTTAACAAAAAAGAAGCTGAAAATAAATAAAAAACAGACACAGGGCACCCTGTGTCTGTTTTTTATAGTAAATCCTTTACTACGTCTTCAAAATTTCTATAATCGTCAATGGTTAGATAATTGAAGTCGGCTTTATATACGCTCTCGTCATTACCGCCCACGCCGTAGTCATCACCTATATAGGCTACCTCGCTGTGTGATATACCATTTTCCTTACAATAGAGGTCTAAAGCATAGTATTTATTGTATGGCTTTGGGGACATATCAAAGGATGACGAGCCACCGACAAAAACATTGTAATTAGCAAAGCAATCAGAAACCTCGTCATATATGGCTCTACGCTTTTCTCTTGTTGGATCAAAGGCTAGCTTTTCCTCTTGAATTGCCTTTGTACCAAGAATTGGGAAGGTAATGCAGCCTGATGGATGAAATTCAACACTTTCACCACGGAACGAGGTAAAGCCATATTTTTCTCTAAAATATGCAACCTTTTCTTCTATATAAGATTTATCAACGTCAAAGGTAACATCTCTTTTAATATCCATCTTACCTGTTTGATGGTTATATGTAGCATACTGTAAGCCATAGTTACCTATTATATCAATAGGGTATTCATTCATTTGATTGAAAATTCTAGAAGTTTGACCTGCACCAACCATAATAAGCTTATACTTTTTTGATAGCTTGTCTAATACGCTTTTATTTTTCTCATCAAGCTTTTCTCTATGCTGTGTAAGTGTGCCATCTAAATCCATAGCGATTAATTTTATTTTTGTCTTGTCCATTTTAATTCCTCTAGCTTTTATAATGTCATTCTCCTAGGTCATAGTTATACCACAAAACAGTATATCTATCCTTTAAATCCTTTGCATATCTAACTGCGTTTTCTATCTTTTTCTTGCCGTACAGCTTGTAAAACTCGCTTATGTCAAGTTCACAAAGCGATAGCATTTCCTTGATTTGTTTTGATGTCGGCATTTTACTTAAAATACCTTTGATTTCTTGCTCTTTTTCTTTATAAATAGGTAGTCTGTTTTGATTATATCTGCCCATTTTTTCTTGTAATTTTATACAGCCGTTTGCTACCTTGCCATATGTTGCTTGCATATTTTTTAGGTACTCTTCTCTTGGCTCTGTATATTGCTCACTTGGAAGCTCTTTTTTAAGTAGATTTTCTCTAATTTCGGCAGTTATAACGGTTGAATATACAACATCTATTCCGTGTGGAAAATATGGCTCATTTTTAACTATTCCTGTTATTTCAAAATAGTGTGAAAGATGATGCTCACTACCTGAGGCCGGACGGGAGGTGGTTGCAAATGACATCATAATGCCGACTACAATAAGAGCCTCGGTTAAATTCTTTACACTCTCTTCCTCTCTTTTTAGAAGTCCATTGGCAGTTTTCAAGGTTTTCTCTATCATTTTGTAAGTAGTATCATATATGTACTGACAGAAATATTCATCATTTACAGCACGGGAAAGCTCCCAATCATTTAGTGCGGAATATTTACCAATAATATCACCATAGCCCGCCTTTATCATTTCCATTGGGGCATTTTTTAAAACTTTAGTGTCGGCTATTATAGCAAGTGGTAAGCCGGCTGGCACTGTTTCCTTCATTCCATTTAAAATCATAGCAGCACCGCTTGAGGCATAGCCGTCCATTGATGGAGCTGTTGCAACTATCATATATGGAATACCCGAAAAATGAGAAACATATTTACAAAGGTCCTGTATAACACCTGAGCCAATGCCGACAATTAAATCAATGCCCTCTATATTTTCGTTTACCTTGTCTATTGCTCTTTCATCAGGAATTAAGACTGTTTTGCCAGAAAAAATCACTCTGCTTTTTACCTTATTATAAAGAGCCTTTTCTGTTTCTTTTCCACATGCAGAGTATGTATTATCATCAGCAACTATCAAAACATTTTTGTATTTTTCTGTCAGGTGGGAAAGGTGCTTTGTAGCATTGCTTTCGATATATACATTTTCAATTGGGCATTTATGCTCCTTGCCACAAGAATTGCATTTGACGCCCTTTAAAATTCGATTAATATCCATTGCCTCTCCTTTTTAACACATTATAAAACAAGTATAACCTATTTTTAGAATTATTTCAATAACATAAGAAAAAAAGAGCCAAAAGGCTCTTTTTTATTCCTTTGAGAAGCTAATTTTTCCAACTCCGCAGAGTGGGCAAACAAAATCCTCAGGTAGATCCTCCCATTTTGTGCCAGGAGCTATACCGTTATCAGGATCGCCTACCTCTTCATCATACTCGTATCCGCATACATCACATACGTATTTCATTTTTTGTTCCTCCGTTTTTATTTATTTTATGCCCTTTAGTGGGCTTTTTATGCTTATTTTAGACACGTGCCGGACTTTTTATCCTAAAAAGTAGTCAAATCCAAGCATCGTGATAAAGCCGATTATAAGTGCATAGGTTGCATATCTTTCATTACCGTGTGAATGGGTTTCAGGTATCATTTCATCACTAATTACATAAATCATTGTACCACCTGCAAATGCAAGAGCAAATGGTAGAATTGCTGATGAAAGGCTAACTGCGAAATAACCAATAAGTGTGCCAACCACCTCCACAACGCCTGTCAACAGTGCTATACCAAGCGTACGCCTTTTTGAAATACCGGATGATATCATAGGTGCAATAATAACCATTCCCTCCGGTATGTTTTGAAGTGCTATACCACCTGCAATTGTTAGTGCGTGAGCAACATTGTCAGAACCGAAGCTGACACCTGCTGCAATTCCCTCCGGTAAGTTATGTATTGCTATTGCAATAACAAATAGCAACACCTTGGAAAGCTGTTTCGTTTTGTGTGGGTGCTTTTCAATATCTACACCGGTCATTTTATGAAGGTGAGGTACCACTTTATCAATTAAGTTTAGGCAAAGAGCACCGGCTACAACACCAATAGCTGTTATAAACAGCGAACCATTTTTCTCCTCAATAGATGGCATAATTAAGCCAACTACCGAGGCACAAAGCATAATACCAGCGGCAAAGGATAAAATTACATCATTGAATCGCTGTGATGGATTTTTGAACACAAAGCCTATCAAGGCTCCTATCATTGTAGCTCCACCAACGCCAAGTGCTGTCAAAAGTACAATGTCCATTTTACCCTCCTTCTGCTCTTATTTGCAAAGCTCCTTTGCAAGAAGCTCTATCTCTTTTTTGTTTTCCTCTGTCATAGCAGAGCGTATTGTTACACCATTTTCAAGAATTTCAAGACCTTTTGCTTCCTCAAGAATTGCTAATATTCTCTTTCTTGCATTTGGTGCCCAGGTTCCATTTTCAATAATTGCTATTTTTCTGTTTTTATAGCCTCTTTCAAGAAGCTCATATAAAAACTCACGCATAAATGGGAAAATATCATTATTATATGTTGTAGTTGCCAAAACTAGTGTGCCGTATCTAAATGCATCCTCAACTGCCTCGTGCATATCGTCTCTTGCAAGGTCGGTAACTGCAACCTTAGGACATCCCGCCTTTTCTAGTTCTTCCTTTAATAGCATAACTGCTTTTTTTGTATTACCGTAAACCGAGGTGTAGGCAATTACTATGCCCTCACTTTCCACTCCATAGCTAGTCCATATTTTATATAAATCAATGTAATAGCTTAAATTTTCACTAAGAACAGGACCGTGTAGTGGGCAAATAGTATTTATTTCAAGATTGCTTATCTTTTTAAGTAGATTGCTAGCTTGCATACCATACTTTCCTACGATACCAAAATAATATCTACGTGCTTCACAAGCCCAACCTTCCTCGTCTTCGATGTCAAGTGCACCGAACTTACCAAACGCATCTGCTGAAAATAGAACCTTATCGTAGCTGTCATAGGTAACGATAACCTCAGGCCAATGTACCATTGGTGCTGAGAAAAACGTCAAGTTGTGCTTACCAAGAGACAATGTGTCTCCCTCTTTTACTACTAGTCTATTGTCAATATAATCGACGTCAAAGAACTGCTTCATCATTGCAAAAGCCTTATCACTTGCTACAACCTTAGCATTTGGATATTCATTTTTAAATGTAGTAATATTTGATGAGTGGTCAGGCTCCATATGCTGTACTATTAAATAGTCAGGGCTTTTGCCATTTAGTGCTTTTTTTAGATTGTCAAGCCATTCTTTACCAAAGCGTGCATCAACTGTATCTAAAACTGCAATCTTCTCGTCTAATATAACATATGAATTGTATGCCATACCATTTGGTACATCATACTGTCCCTCAAACATATCTATTTCGTGGTCGTTTACGCCAATATATCTTATATCATTTGTAAGTTGCATATAATTCTCCTTGTTTTTTATCTAATAAAATTTTATCACATTATTTTCGTTTTTTCAATATTAATTATTACCATTTATATTGTAAATTTTAATACTTTGTGGTAAAATTTTTATATCAAATTATAAGCGAGGATTTTATATGTTTGAAAATGTAACACCTGAGTCTGTCGGTATTAGCTCAAAATATGTAAAAGAGTTTATTTCAAAGCTTGAAAAAAGAAATATACATATGCATAGCGTTCTTCTGTGCCGTGGAGACAAGCTTTTTGGTGAATATTATTGGGCACCTTACAATAAAGACTCTTTACATAGAATGTACTCTCAAACAAAGAGCTTTGTATCAGTTGCTATCGGTCTTTTAGTAGAAGAAGGCAAGCTTTCTCTTGACGACAAAATTATAGACTATTTTGAGGATAAAATAGACACTCCCCTTAGTAAATCTCTAAAAAATCAGACCATCAAAAATATGCTTATGATGTCAACCACTAGTTTTGGTCAAGTTTGGTTTGGGAATGAGGACAGGGACAGATGCCATATTTATTTTAATAAGCGTGGCGAGTCGGTAAGATATCCCGGCACAATTTGGGAATATGATAGCCAAGGCTCACAGGTCCTTTCGTGTCTTGTTGAAAGGCTAAGTGGAAAATCACTATTTGATTATCTAAACGAAAAAATATTTACTCACCTTGGCACATTTAAAAGGGCTACTATTTTAAAAATCCCTACCGGAGAGAGCTGGGGCGACTCTGCTCTGCTTTGCACAACTCGTGATATGCTATCGTTTGGTCGCTTTGTAATGAACTATGGCTTATGGGATGGCAAAAGACTAATGAATGAGGAATATTTAAGGGTTGCAACCTCTAAGCTGATTGACAATCAAGAAACCGCGTTTGAGGATGTAATAGGTCATGGCTACGGCTACCAAATTTGGAGAACTGAGAAAAACGGCTTTGCCTTTGTTGGTATGGGTGACCAACTGACAGTTTGTTTACCTGACTACGACCTTATTTTTGTCTGCACAGCTGATAATCAAGGCTGTAATTTCTCTCGTGAATTGCTACTTTCCAGCTTTTTTGATATTATTGTTGAGAATATAGAAAGCAAGCCTCTTTGCGAAAATGAAAAAGCATATAATGAGCTTAAAAATCTAACACAGGGTCTATCTCTTTTTAGAGTAAAGGGAGAAAAATGCTCATCTTGGACTGACAAAATCAATGGCACAAAATATGTATTTCCAAAGAACGAGCTGGGACTTAAGGAGCTAACCTTTGAGCTTAGCAAAGATGGTGGTGAACTACACTACACTAACGAAAATGGCAAAATGGTCCTACCATTCTTATATAATAAAAATTATTTTGGTAAGTTTCCTGAGCTTGGTTATTCTCAGGATGTTGGTGGTGTTAAAACAACAGATGGCTCAAAATATGATATGGCGTGCTCCGGTGCATGGCTGTGCGACAACAAGCTGATGATTTTTGTTCAAATCATTGATAGATATCTTGGAAATGTATCTATGTGCTTTGGCTTTAATGACGAGCATATTACAGTTACTTTTTATAAAACTGCTGAGGACTTTTTGTGGAATTACAATGGTCAAGCATATGGTATAAAAGCATAATTAAAAGGTGGGAAAAATCCCACCTTTTTTATATTCCTTTACCCATTTCATATGCTTGTCGCATATAATCTGTATCTTTAACGTCGCCCTTGTCGTTGACTCCGCCACCACTTATATATCCTTTTTCTACACTTCCCTCACAGCAGTCAAGAAAGCCTCTCATACAGCCAAGAGTACCATTCATTGTGTTTGGCTCATTTTCCCCTGCTGTCATTATGTAGTAAAACTCCTTATTTGTAATTTCTGTCCATCTTGCAACTGTACGGTCGATTACTGCCTTTAGCTGTGCGTTCATTGAGTAAAAATACACCGGGCTTGAAAGCACAATAACGTCTGCATCTATCATATTTTGCAAAATTTCTGCCATATCGTCCTTTTGTACACATTCGCCCTTAGTACAAGCATCGCAGCCAAGACATGGTGCTACCTTCTTTTCACATACACGGATTTTGGTAACCTCGTTACCTGCCTCCTTAGCTCCTTTTAAAAATTCATCGCATAAAATGTCAGAGTTGCCGTTTTTTCTTGGGCTACCTGATAAAATTAAAACCTTTTTCATAATTATTTCTCCATTATATTTGATATTTGCTCTGCTGTGATTTTTATTTGTTCCTCGTTTGTTATTGTAGCTTTTCCGTCGCCCTTTTGCTCACCATATAAACCAAAGCCTGCGTGGTTACCACCCGGTATTTTATATTCCTCCGGGTTTGGCAAATTGCTTTTGTATTTATCATATTTTTCCTTGTTCATTACCTTGTCGTTTTCGCCATAGATTGACAAAACATTGAGGGATGTGTCCGAAAAATCAACTGTTGAATATGAGCCTAAAAGAATTAATCCATCAAAATCATCTATGTTTTTTTCAAGATAGGATGATGCCATTGAGCCACCGAGTGAATGTCCACCTATATACCATTTTTCTATATTGGGATATTGCTCTCTTATTCCATCGGCTGCGTTTATATTGAAAACTGCAAGATTAAACGGCATCTTTATTGCTATACTCAAAATATCATTTTTTGCACATTCCGCCATCAAGGGATAATATGCGTCAACCTCAACCTTGCCTCCGGGGTAAAATATAAATCCCGCTTTTGGTGTTTGGGGCACGAAAGCTACTGTGTTTTTGTCTAATTCTACCTTTTCTATACTGCTATCTTGCAAGAATGTTTGAACTGATACTTCATCTGCATGATAATAAGTGCCTAGGTATATGCCAATACCAACTACAAGCGCAATTAAAAGAACACCCAATGTACTCAGTGATGATATTAAAATAATGCGTTTTTTCTTTGACAATTGTCTTCACCTCTTTAGCAAAAATTATATCATTTTTTTAATTGAAATTCAATACAAAAATATGTTTATTTGTAATTGACATACGATTTATATTATGTTATAATAATTTTATTATTTTAAAACACTAAAGCGCAACGAGGGACACTATGCATTGGATTGACTACGTCATAATGGGAATTTTTGCACTTGCTATGGTTGGCATTGCAGTTTATACAAGAAGCCGTTCAAAATCAGTTAATGACTTTTTACTTGCGGGTAAAAAGGGGCTTAACGGTTGGATGACGGCGTTTGCATACGGCACTACATATTTCTCAGCCGTTATATTTATAGGATATGCAGGAAAATTTGGAAGCTCATTTGGTCTTGCTTCCGTTTGGATTGGCATTGGAAATGCAATAATCGGTACACTTATCGCTTGGCTGGTTCTCGCTAAGCGTACAAAAAACATGACTGCACGACTTGGTGCAAAAACAATGCCGGAATTTTTCGAGAAAAGATACGGCTCAAACAAGTTAAAAATTGTTAGTGCTATTGTAATTTTTATTTTCTTAATTCCATATTCTGCATCAGTTTACAGTGGAATCAGTAGCCTTTTCGAGACAATTTCGCCTATTCCCGGTTGGGCTATAATGATAATTCTGGCAGCTATCACTGCTCTATATCTATTCTTCGGTGGATATTTTGCAACTGCGCTTTCCGACTTTATTCAAGGAATCGTAATGATTATCGGCGTTATATTGATGATTATATTCTTTATGAAGCATGAAAATGTAGGTTGGGACATAAGCGAGCTTGTTAATGACAACAACCTTACATGGTTCACATTCAATGCTGATAACAATCATATTATTTATGGTAATACCACATCGCTTCTTGCACTCATTGGACTTACATCCTTTGGTGTATGGGCTCTTCCACAAACAATTCACAAATATTATGCAATCAGAGACAAAAAGGCGATTTATCAAGGTATCGTAGTTAGTACGGCTTTTGCTCTTTTGATTGGATTTATAGCATATTTTTCCGGTGCTCTTAGCCACTATTTCCCTGATATAATCGGCGACAATCCGGACAAATATATTCCAAATATGTTAAGCGTTGTTATTCCCGCGGGACTAATGGGAATTATCGCTGTACTTATATTGTCGGCAAGTATGTCAACTCTTTCTTCAGTTTCACTTGCGAGTGCCTCTGTTGTTGCGGTTGACCTATACAAAGGCGCAATTGACAAAAAGGCTAATGACAAAAAAGTAAACTGGATAATGAGAATACTATGCATTGTATTTATTACAATTTCAGTTGTTCTTGCAATTTTAAATGAAGAGTTTGGCTTCTCTGCTATTGCTTATATGATGGGAATCAGCTGGGGCACACTTGCAGGTTGCTTTATGGGTCCATATGTGCTTGGTGTTATTTGGAAAAGAGTAACTGTTCCTGCTGTTTGGACTTCAATTATAAGTTCACTTGTTTTAACGGTAGTACTTATTTTCACACTTGGTTGCAACCATCCTGCATATATAGGTGGCTTTGGAAACGCACTCAAGCTAGGTGTTTCCTGCTCTCCACTTATAGGTGTTATTTGTATGGCATTCTCACTTGTTATTACTGTTATTGTAACTCTACTAACAAAGAAACCAAGCAAAGAAATTTTATATAACGCATTTGATAAGCCACTTGAGGGCGAAATAAAATAAATTAGGAAGATAACAAAAATGATTTGGTCTAAAGAAGAAACTCTACCAAGAGAAGAATTAGAAAAAATACAATTAGAACGTTTGAAGGAAACCGTTAATCGTGTTTACGAGAAGGTGCCGGCTTACAGAAAGAAAATGGACGAGGCAGGAGTTAAGCCCGAGGACATAAAGACACTTAAGGACTTAGCCAAGCTGCCATTTGTAACAAAGCAAGATATGAGAGACAACTATCCTTTTGGTCTTTTTGCAGTGCCAAAGGATAAGCTTGTTAGAATACACGCATCGAGCGGTACAACCGGTAAGCCAACTGTTGTTGGTTATACACAAGGCGACCTTGAAACCTGGACTGAATGTGTATCAAGAATTGCTTGTATGGGTGGTGCCAGTGAAAAGGATGTTGCTCAAATATGCTTTGGCTATGGTATGTTTACAGGTGCACTTGGTCTACACTATGGTCTTGAAAAGATAGGTGCTGCTATTGTACCATCTTCAACCGGTAATTCACAAAAGCAGATTATGTATATGCAGGATTTTGAAACCTCGCTCTTGGTTGCAACACCATCATATGCTCTACGACTTGCCGAGGTTGCCCGTGAGATGGGAGTTGAGCCACAAAAGGATTTAAAGGTTAAAATTGCTCTTGTTGGTAGTGAGCTGCTAACTGATGCTATGCGAGAGGAAATGCATAAGTTTTGGGGTAAGGATTTACTTATCACAACCAACTATGGTATGAGTGAATTAATGGGCCCCGGTGTTTCCGGCGAATGTCTTGAGCATTGCGGCTTGCATATAAATGAGGACTACTTTATCCCTGAAATAATTGATCCAAAAACAGGCGAGGTTCTACCGGCAGGTGAGCAGGGTGAGCTTGTAATCACTTGTATAAAGAAAGAGGGCTTACCTCTTATTAGATATAGAACAAAGGACATTACTCGCTTGTTCTACGATAAATGTAAGTGTGGCAGAACGCTTTGCCGTATGGAAAACCTGTGTGGCAGAAGTGATGATATGCTTAAAATACGTGGTGTTAATGTATTTCCAAGCCAAATTGAGGAGGTTATTCTCTCAGTTTCCGAGCTTGGCCCACACTATGAAATTATTCTTGAGCGTGAGGGCTATCTTGACAAGCTAACTGTTAAGGTTGAGCTTGCACATTCAACAGACTCATTTAGTGAGCTTGAAAGAATTAAAAAGCTTGTTCAAAGCAAGCTTAAAATCATTCTTGGTCTTGATGCCAAGGTAATGCTTGAATCTCCAAACACATTACAGCGTTTTGAGGGTAAGGCAAAAAGAGTTAAGGATTTAAGAGGTATAAAATAATGGCAAAGAAAACTATAATGCTCGGTAACGAGGCTATCGCAAGAGGTGCATACGAGGCAGGTGTTAAGCTATCAAGTGCTTATCCCGGAACTCCAAGCACGGAAATAAGTGAATATTTAGCAAAATATGATGAAATTTATACAGAATGGGCTCCTAATGAAAAGGTGGCAACTGAGGTTGCCATTGGTGCTTCCTTCTCAGGCGTTCGTAGCTTAGCTTGTATGAAGCACGTTGGCTTAAATGTAGCATCAGATCCGCTTTACACATTTGCATATACGGGTGTAAATGGCGGTGCTGTTATTGTTGTTGCTGACGACCCGGGTCTTGCATCATCTCAAAATGAGCAGGACACTCGTATGGTAGCAAGAAGTGCACACGTTCCTGTTCTTGAGCCATCCGACAGCCAAGAGGCAAAGGATTTTATGAAGATTGCTTATGAAATAAGTGAGGAATATGATACACCTGTTATTTTAAGAACTACAACTAAGCTTGCACACTCACAAAGCATTGTTGAGCTTTATGACAGAGTTGAAGTTAGTGACAAGGAATATAACAGAAACACAGCTAAATATGTTATGATGCCGGCATCAGCTATTGGCAGACATTTAGTTGTTGAGGCAAGAGAAAATCGTCTAGCTAAGGATGCTGCTAACCTATCTGTAAATAAAATGGAAATGGGCGATACTAAGGTTGGCTTTATTACCTCCGGTATTGCATATCAATATGTACAAGAGGTTTGTCCAAACGCAAGTATCTTAAAGCTTGGTCTTGTCAACCCGCTATCTAAGGATTTAATTGCTGACTTCTGCTCTCGTGTAGAAACAGTTTACGTTTTTGAGGAGCTTGAGCCTGTTATTGAGGAGCAAGTAAGAGCTTGGGGCTTTGACGTTATTGGCAAGGGAGCATTTACTCGTCAAGGCGAATATAGTGCTAACCTACTTAAGCGTGTGCTCTATGGTAATGACGATTGTGTATTTGATAAACAAGAAGCACCGGCACGTCCTCCAATTCTCTGCCCGGGCTGTCCACACAGAAGTGTTTATTCAGTTCTTAACAAATTAAAGATTCACGCATCCGGCGATATTGGATGCTACACTCTTGGTGCAGTTCCACCACTTGGTGTTGTTGACACCTGCGTTTGTATGGGTGCATCAATCTCTGCTCTACACGGTATGGAAAAGGGCAAGGGCAAGGATTACATAAAGAATTGGGTTGCTGTAATCGGAGACTCAACATTTTTACACACCGGTGTAAACTCACTTATTAACCTTGTTTATAACAAGTCAACTGCAACAGTTATGATTCTTGACAACCGTACAACAGGTATGACAGGACATCAAGACCACGCAGCAACCGGTAAAACACTAAAGGGCGAGGAAACATATGCTATCGACATTGCTGAGCTATGCCGTGCTATTGGTGTTAAAAATGTTATTGAGGTTAATGCCTTTGATGTAAAAGAGCTTGAAAAAATAGTTAAGGAAAGCACACAAAGTGATGAATTGACTGTTATTATTACTAAAGCTCCTTGTGTACTTTTGAAGGGACAAAAGTTCCCAAATGTATGTAAGGCAAATCCTGAGGCTTGTAAAAAATGTGGTATGTGTCTAAAGATTGGATGCCCTGCTATTACAAAAAATGCAGATGGCACAATTAAAATTGATGGTACTATGTGTAATGGCTGTGGCCTCTGCAAGAATTACTGCAAATTCAATGCTATTGAAACGGTGGAGAGATAATTATGACAAAGAATATAATGATTGTAGGTGTAGGTGGACAAGGTACACTTCTCACTAGTAGAATTATTGGAAAAACTGCTCTTGAAGCAGGTTATGACGTGAAAATCTCCGAGGTGCACGGTATGGCACAACGTGGCGGTAGCGTTGTTACCTTTGTTAGATACGGAGATAAGGTTTGCGAGCCTGTTTGTGAGGAAGGTCAGGCAGATGTAATTATTGCATTTGAAAGGCTTGAGGCTTTAAGATACTCACATTTCCTCAAAAAAGACGGTGTTTTGATTGTAAACGATTGTAAAATTGAACCTATGACCGTTGTTATAGGTGCTAAGGAATATCCGGAAGAAATTTTAGAGGGACTAGAGAAAAATCATACTCTTTACGCTATTGACGGACAAAAAATAGCTCTTGAGCTTGGCAATTCAAAGGTGCTTAACTCTGTTGTTCTCGGCTTTGCTGCTCCTTATATCGGCTTTGGCAAGGATGCTTGGCTCAATGTAATTGAGGCTACTGTACCACCTAAAACAATTGAAATAAATAAAAAAGCTTTCGCATTTGGCTACGAGGCAGAAAGATAAAAAGAGGAAAAAGCAATGATTTGGAATGAAACAAAGGAATGTATGTCAAGAGACCAAATGACAAACCTACAAAGTGCAAGACTAGTTAAGCTTGTTGACTATGTTTATCACAATGTAGAATTTTATCGCAAAAAAATGCAGGCTATTGATCTTATGCCCGGTGATATTAAGTCTATCGAGGATATCACAAAGCTTCCTTTTACTACAAAGGATGACCTTCGCGATAACTATCCATTTGGACTTTTTGCTGTTCCTAATTCTGAAATAGTTAGAATACACGCATCTAGTGGCACAACCGGAAAAGCAACCGTTGTTGGTTATACAAGATATGACCTAGATGTTTGGGCTGAATGTGTTGCAAGATGCTTATCTATGGCCGGTGTCGGCAAGGACGATATTATTCAAATTGCATACGGCTATGGCTTATTTACAGGCGGTCTTGGTGCACACGGCGGTGCTGAAAAGATTGGAGCTACCGTTGTTCCTATGAGCACAGGTAACTCAAAGAAGCTGACAACTATGATGGTTGACTTTGGTGCAACTGCAATTGCTTGTACACCATCATATTTACTACACATTTCCGAGGTGCTTGAAAACGAAGGACTTCTTGACAAAATCAAGCTAAAGGCTGCTATTTGTGGTGCTGAGCCTTGGACTGAAAAGATGCACAAGGAAATCGAATCAAAATTGAACATTAAAGCATTCGATATCTATGGTCTATCCGAGGTTATGGGTCCTGGTGTTGCCTGCGACTGTCAATATCACAAGGGTCTACACGTTTGCGAGGACCACTTCTATCCTGAAGTTCTTAATTCTGCTACATTAACCCCTGTGGCTGATGGAGAAACCGGTGAGCTTGCGTTTACTACTCTTACAAAAGAAGGTATTCCTCTCATTCGTTATAGAACCAAGGACTTAACAAGCATTGACCACTCTACCTGTGAGTGTGGACGTACAAGTGCTCGTATTTCAAGATTCAAGGGCAGAGTTGACGATATGCTTATCATTAGAGGAGTTAATGTATTCCCAAGCCAAATTGAGGCTGCTCTTTGTGAGGTTGAGGAGGTTACACCTCACTATATGATGATTGTAGACAGAGTTAACAACCTTGATACTCTTGAGGTTCAGGTTGAGCTTGACTCTAAGTTCTACACAGACGAGGTAAGGGCTATTGAATCACTTACAAAGAAGATTTCACACGTTATTTTACAAGCACTTGGAATTAATGCTAAGGTTAAGATTGTTGAGCCACAAACTCTTGTTAGAAGCGAGGGTAAGGCTGTTCACGTTCTTGATAAGCGCAAATTATATTAAGGAGAAAATTTATGTTTGCTAAACAATTAACTGTATTTATTGAAAATAGAAATGGTCGTTTATCCGAGGTTTTAAACGTACTTAAAGAAAATAATGTTAATATTCTTTCACTTAGCCTAGCTGACACAACAGAATTCGGTCTTCTCCGTCTTATCGTTGACAAGGCTCAGCTTGGCAAGGATAAGCTACAAGAAAGTGGCTTTTCTTCACTTCTATCCGATGTTTCAATCATTGAAATTCCACACAAGGCGGGTAGTCTACAAGCTCTGCTTAAGGTTATTGATAACAATGGCATAAACATTGAATATATGTATGGCCTTTCAATTGGGTCAAGCGAGGCACATGTTGTATTAAAGGCAAATGACACAAAAAAGGTTGATGATATTTTAACAGAAAACGGTGTTAAGACCATCACCTGTGAGGAGCTTGCAAAGCTATAACTTTAGTCGAGGCAAAAAATGATAATAGATTTTCACACGCATATTTTTCCTGACAAAATTGCGTCAAAAACTATCGAGTTTTTATCCGGTAAGGGTGGCATTCCTCCTTTTGCTGAGGGGACTAGCGCTTCTCTTTCTTCTAAAATGGATGAAGCAGGAGTTGATATTTCAGTTACCCTACCCGTGGTTACAAATCCACATCAATTTGATAGTATAAATCGCTTTGCCTGTGAAATAAACAATGCATATAATGGTAAGCTTATTTCCTTTGGTGGCATACATCCTCTTTGCGATGATATTGAGGGCAAGATGAAATATATAAAGGAATGTGGCTTTAAGGGTGTTAAAATTCATCCCGACTATCAAGGCGAATTTATTACACACGAGGGTTATGTAAAAATTCTTGAGTGTGCACGTTACCTTGATTTAATTGTTGTTACCCATTCCGGCGTTGACTGTGGATTTTTGGGAGAGCCTGTTAAATGTACGCCTTCTCTTGCCAAAGAATTAATTAAAAGGGTTCCTCATTCAAAGCTTGTTTTAGCACACTTAGGTGCTAATGAAATGACAAGCGAGGTTATAGATACTCTTTGTGGTGAGGATGTATATTTTGACACAGCCTATGTTTTACGTTTCACTGACGAAAAAACATTTAAAGAGGTTGTAAAAAAGCATGGTAGCGACAAGATTTTATTTGCAACCGACTCTCCTTGGAGTGATATTAAAAATGATGTTAATATTTTAAAATCATACAATCTCGACAAGGAAACTGAAGAAAAAATTCTTTATAAAAATGCGAAGGCTTTGCTTTCGATATAGGTATAATTATGAAATATAATGAAAAAATGTATGGGCTTGGCAGTAAGCGCTCAATAATTAGAGAAATTTTTGAATATAGCAAAGCAAGGGCTAAGGAAATCGGTGCTGAAAATGTGTATGATTTCAGCCTTGGAAATCCTAGTGTACCGGCACCCAACGATGTAAATGATGCTATTCGTGAATTACTTGACACTGAAAGCTCTGTGCTTTTGCACGGATACACCTCGGCACAAGGTGATTTAGGAGTAAGAACTGCTATTTCAAACAATATAAACGAAAGATTTGGTGCTGAAATCAATCCAAATCTAATCTATATGACTTGTGGTGCCGCTGCTTCTCTTTCCATCTGCTTGAAGGCTGTCTTTGACGAAAAAGGTGGGGAGGAGTGTATAGTTTTTGCTCCTTTCTTCACAGAATACAGAGTATTTATTGAAAATGCAGGTGGCAAAATTGTTGTGAGCAAACCGCAAGAAAAAACCTTTCAGGTTGACATTGCTGATTTTGAAAGCAAGATAAGTGAAAACACAAAGGCTGTTATTGTAAACTCCCCTAACAACCCTAGTGGAGTTGTTTACTCTGAGGAAACTATCAAAGCACTTTGCGAGGTTTTAAACAGAAAGCAAAAGGAATATGGCAAGGTTATTTATTTAATTGCTGACGAGCCATATAGAGAGCTTGTTTACTCGGGAGTTGATGTTCCTTATCTTATGAACTACTACGACAACACCTTAGTGTGCTACTCATATTCAAAATCTCTTTCATTACCAGGCGAAAGAATTGGCTATATTGCAGTAAATCCCAAAATGCAAGATGCTGAAAAGATTTATCTTTGTGTTTGCGGTGCAGGAAGAAGCCTTGGTTATGTATGTGCACCTAGTCTATTCCAACAAGTAATTAAGCGTTGCTTGAATGCTAAGGTAAACATTGAGGCTTACAAGGAAAACCGTGATTTGCTTTATGACAACCTAACCGAGTATGGCTATGAGTGTGTAAAGCCTGACGGTGCTTTCTATCTCTTTGTAAAAGCACTTGAGCCTGATGCTTACAAATTCTACGAGGCAGCTAAAAAGCATGAGATTTTAGTTGTTCCTTGTGATGACTTCGGTGTAAATGGCTATGTAAGAATTGCTTATTGCACATCAAAGGAAACAGTTCTTGGTGCTTTGCCCGCATTTAAGGCATTGGCTGAGGAATATAAGAAATAAAATCGAAAAGCACCGAAAAATCGGTGCTTTTTTATACAAAATTGTGGGAAATTTTTCTTCTCAAAAAGAAGAAAAGTAAAAATTTTCAATTATTTTCTTTAAGGTACTATCTTTTTTTGTATTTTTATATTAAAATATCTATAGATTTGATTTTTATGAGGGGTTACTATGAAAAGAACAGAAAGATTTATTCAATTTGGTGAGGGAGGCTTTTTGCGTGGCTTTGCCGATTGGATGATACAAAAAATAAATGACTCAACCGACTTTGAGGGTAGCGTTGTCGTTGTACAGCCTATCAAGGACGGTCTTTGTGATATTTTGACAAGTCAAGATTGCAAATATACTCACCTTGTGCGTGGTAAGGAAGGCTATGAATCTAGCGTTATTGATGTTATTTCAAGATGTGTAAAGCCTTATGATGATTTTGATAGTTATCTAAATCTTGCCTCTCAGCCTGAATTAAGATATATTATTTCAAACACAACTGAGGCAGGTATTACATATAACAAAAATGATAAAGCAACCGATACACCACCTGCATCCTTCCCTGCTAAGGTTACTCTTTTGTTAAAAAAGAGATTTGATTTAGCTCTTGATGGCTTTATATTCTTGCCTTGTGAGCTCATTGACAGAAACGGCGATAATCTAAAAGCTTGTATTTTAAAGTATGCTGACCTTTGGGGATACAGTGATGATTTCAAGGCTTGGGTTGAAAACGAAAACGTGTTTACAAATACGCTTGTTGACCGTATAAACACAGGCTATCCAAAGGGCGAGGAAATTGAGCTTTCCTTTGATGATAAATTGGTAAACACATCAGAGTTTTTCCATCTATGGGTAATTGAAACTGATTATGACCTAGAAAAGGAGCTACCATTCAAAAAAGCAGGGCTTAATGTTATAATTACACCAGATGCACTTGAAAGATATAGAACAAGAAAGGTGCGTATTTTAAATGGTGCACACACCTCACTTGTGCCTTTTGCGTTACTCTCCGGCTTTGACACAGTTAAATCCTGCGTTGACAACGAGGAAATGAATGCTTACATTAGAAAATGTGTTTTTGACGAAATTATACCGACTCTTGACTTGCCAAAGGACGAGCTTATAGGCTATGCCAACGATGTGCTTGTTCGCTTCTCTAACCCATATATTAAGCACTATTTAAGCTCTATTGCTCTAAACTCTGTTAGTAAGTTTAAGGTTAGAGTGCTCCCTTCAATTTTAGAGTACAAAAAGCGTTTTGGCACTTATCCAAAGACTTTAGTCTTTGCTCTTAAAAAGCTACTTGAGTTTTACAAGACTGATATGACAAATGACTTGCCGGAAATTTGTGCATTTTTAAAGACTGCAACAACAGCTGAGGCTCTTGCTAATGAAAAGCTATGGGGGCAAGATTTAAGCTGTCTTTTAGGAGAAATGGAATGATAATTAATAAGCTTGACAATGTTGAGATAAATCTTGACAACGGGCATAAATATGCACTTTGCGATATTAAATCGGGCGAAAATATTATTAAATATGGCAACCCTATTGGTCATGCAACCTGTGACATTAAAACGGGCGACCATGTGCATACACACAATATGAAAACAAACCTTAGTGGGAACCTTGAATATGAATACTCCGGTGGTATGCCATATTCTTTCAATGAATGTGGCAAGACATTTCTTGGTTATGTGCGTGAAAATGGCGACGTCGGTATAAGAAATGATATTTGGATTATTCCAACTGTTGGTTGCGTAAACAAGATTGCAGAAAAGCTAGCTCAAAAAACAGGTGCCTTTGCTTATACTCATCCGTTTGGTTGTTCACAGCTTGGAGATGACCAAAAAACAACTCAACTAATTTTGCGTGGGCTTGTAAACCACCCAAACGCAGGTGGTGTTTTAGTTCTTGGTCTTGGTTGTGAAAACAATAACATAGACGAGTTCAAAAGAGTGCTTGGTGAGTGGAATGAAAACAGGGTAAAATTCCTTAACTGTCAAGATGTTGAAAACGAAATCGACGCAGGCGTTGATTTAATATATGAATTAAAGGAATACGCCTCGAAATTTGAAAGAATACCCTTACCCGTGTCTAAATTACGCATAGGACTCAAGTGTGGTGGCAGTGATGGATACAGCGGAATATCAGCTAATCCATTACTAGGTCGCTTAAGTGATAAATTAACCTCTTTTGGTGGTTCGGTTGTTCTTACTGAGGTGCCGGAAATGTTTGGTGCTGAGCATCTTTTGATGCAAAGAGCCGAAAATGAGAATGTATTTAATAGAACCGTTGCTCTTATTAACAACTTTAAAAGCTATTATATTTCACATAATCAGGTTGTTTATGAAAATCCATCTCCGGGTAACAAGGCAGGTGGAATTACAACTCTTGAGGAAAAATCTCTTGGTTGTGTGCAAAAGGGCGGACTTTCCGTTGTCCGTGATGTGCTTGACTATGGCGATACTATAAAAAAAGAGGGACTTTCCTTACTTAATGGCCCGGGAAATGATATTGTAGCTATTACAAATTTAACTGCCTGTGGAGTACATATGATTTTGTTTACTACAGGTCGTGGCACTCCTCTTGGTGCACCTGTACCAACGGTTAAGGTAGCAACAAATAATGTATTGGCTACTAAAAAAGAGTCTTGGATTGACTATGATGCTTCCCCTACTCTTTTGGGTAAGGATTTAGACAATGACTTTTTTGATTTTGTTATAGATGTTGCTAGTGGCAAGGAAACAAAAAACGAACAAAACGGATATCGTGAAATATCAATTTTTAAGGATGGTGTTACACTATGAAAACAATTATAAATGATGATTTTATTCTCGGCAACAAAACTGCCAAGGAGTTATATAATAATGTAAAGGATTTGCCTATAATCGACTATCATTGTCACCTAGACCCAAAGCTTATTGCTATGGACTATAAGTTTGACAACCTTGGTGAGCTTTTACTTGGTGGTGACCACTATAAATGGCGTATGATGCGTTCATTCGGTGTTGACGAGAAATTTGTAACAGGTAATGCTACATTTAAAGAAAAATTTAAGGCGTTTGCAAAGGCGCTTGAATACGCAATAGGCAACCCTCTCTACCATTGGACACATCTAGAGCTTAAAAGATATTTCGGCATTGACGAAGCTCTAACTGAGGAAAATGCTGACGAGATTTACGAAAAGTGCACAGCTCTATTAAGAACAGATGACTTCTCTGCTCGTAATCTTATTAAAAACTCAAATGTTGAGGTTGTTTGTACAACTGATGACCCAATCGACACTCTTGAATATCACGACCAAATTAAAGCAAGTGGCTTTAGTGTAAAGGTGCTTCCTGCTTTTCGTCCTGACAAGGCAGTTAATATTCATAAGGAAACATTTTTACCTTACATTGAAAAGACAGGTGTTAAAACCTACGAGGAATTAAAAGCTTGGCTTTCAAGCCGTCTTGATTTCTTCCACGAAAAAGGATGTCGTCTATCTGACCACGGTCTTGACTTTGTGCCATATACACTTGGTGATGCATCAGCTATCTTCAACAAGGCACTAAATGGTGCTAGTCTTTCAAAGGATGAAATTGATGCATATATGACTGATCTGCTTGTATTCTTTGGTAAGGAATACGCAAAGCGTGGTTGGTGTATGCAAATCCATGTTGGTGCCATTAGAAACAACAATACAAGAATGTATAAATTGCTAGGTCCTGATACCGGTTATGATAGCATAGCAGAAACCAACCTTGGCGAAAATCTTGCAAGGCTACTTGACACCTTGGAGCAAGATAATGCTTTGCCAAAAACAATTCTCTACTCCTTAAATCCTAAGGACAACTATGTGCTTGCCACTCTTATGGGATGCTTCCAAGGTAGCGAGGCAAGAGGCAAGCTTCAGCTTGGCTCCGGTTGGTGGTTCAATGACCAAAAGGACGGTATGGAGGAACAGCTGAAGGCACTTGGCAATCTTGGTGTGCTTGGCACCTTTGTTGGTATGCTGACCGACTCTCGTAGCTTTGTTTCATACACAAGACACGATTACTTCCGTAGAATACTTTGTAATCTAATTGGCGAGTGGGTTGAAAAGGGACTTTATCCAAACGATGAAAAAATGCTGAAAAAAATCGTATGTGGTATTTCCTACGAGAATGCGAAGAATTATTTTAACTTTTAACTTTTCATAATTTGTTCTACTCTTCTGCTAGGGAAGGCTAATTTGATAGAAAAGCACTTGCAAATGCAAGTGCTTTTCTGTTATTCTCCAGCCTCAATATCGACTATTTCACCTGTTGACTTGTTTATGATATAAGTGAAGCAACCACCAACAATAAGATTCTCGGGATTGTTTATATCCTTTTGATAAATTAATATATACCAATAGTCATCATTCTCGCCGTCTATCCATTTTGCAGTATATATAAAGCCCTCCGGTAAGGTTGTATCGTATGTTGCGAAAAAGTGATTTTGTGCAATTAAAATCGCATCGCCTATATCTATTGGAGTTTTCACATTCCCGTCAATATAAACACCTACCTGCATATCTATTACTGATGATATATCATTTGGAAGCTCTCCAAGCTCTTGTTTTGGAACAAGCACGATGCAATAATCTGTGGCTTGCCACATATCGTGAATTCCACTCTTTATATACTTGTTAGTTGTGAAAAACACTCTGTTTCCATCAACTTTTGCATCGCTTATATCAAATCCGTAAGTACCGCCAGAATATGTGCTTATAATCATAAACACATAATAGCTTTCAAAGGTTTCAGCTGTTATTACATCTAATTTTTCGGCAGATGGAAGTCCGTTTTCAAACGCTTCGCAAAATTCCTCATACGTACTAAAAAGCCTGTTTTCCTCTTCTAGCTTGTAATAATAGCCTAAATTGATATACTCATATGGGTTTTCAACAGCATCAGAGCCATCCTGTATATTTAGATAGCTAACTTTAATTTTTAGAACAGAGTCAAGCTCACTAAGCTTATTTAAAAGCTCCTCTTGGCAAAGTGCATAGCTATCAAAATCAGGAAATGTTATTAGTATTTCGCTATCAAAAAGCTCTACTGTGTCTATGTGCATTTCATCATTGCTTCCAGTGTGTGCTCTATTAAAATAGTCAAATTCTATTTTTCTGATAACATCGACAACATCACTAAAATCATCTGTGCATTTTATAGATACATAATAAGAATAAACATTAGGTGCATATATTATATATTTATTTCCACTTTCATTTGTGCCTATATATCCAAATTGGTGCTTGGTGATATCTGCTTCTGTTTCTTCCTTTTCAAGCATATCACCCATTTCGTGATAATCAAGATCGATTGTAACCTTTTCGTTTCTTAACTCAGCTACTGTTTTTACCGGTTTGCCATCCTCTAAATCACGAGGGTTGTATGCAAGCGCACAGGCAATTGGAATTTTGGTTTCGTCCCAGCTTGGTTGAATTTCGTTTTTATCAATCTTTTCTGCTCTTTCCTTATCTAAAACGAGGTAAATGATTTCGCCATCGTACTCGTCAAGACTGACAAAATCACCTTCTCTGTTTAGAATCACGTAATAATCTCCCCAACGGAAATCATACTTATTTCTTATAGCTTCGCTATCAACCTCTTCGCCAAATAGTGTATATACCGTTGAATATTCAAACCTATATGAAACAACCTCTCCGTTATACAAGCTAGTTGAACCCGGATAGGTTTCCGCCGTTATAAAGTCTCCCGTATGCTCCACGATAAGCATATCTCCTGCTGTAATGTTAAGTGGCTCTTGAATGTCTATATTTATATAAGAGTCGTCACAAAGCAAGGTTGCATAGGCTTCACCGGTTAGAGTATCATATATATGCCAATACGCAAATGTATACATAAAGCGTGAGGTTTTTATTGAGTCGTCTATCAAATTGTCTTTTTCTATTGATATACTAAGTATTTCACCAGTGGCTTTATCAATGGTATAATAATACGCCTCGCCGATTGTGCCGTTTGTATAAAGTTTTTTGAAAAATACTTCCCAGTTGCCGTCGGAGTGGTCGCCCATTCCCGTTGAATATTCAAAACCAATGCCGTCTTCGGCATAATTATAGTAAAAATGCTCCTCAGCTATTCTAAGCGCCTCTGACGAAGATATACTCGTCACCTGCCCATCCTCTAAATCACGTGGATTGTATGCAAACATAGAGGCAATTGGAATTATTTCATCGGGTGCTTCCTTATCAGCATTGGAGCTTGCTCCATTTTGTTTATACTGATATTTTTCTTGGTCAACAACAAGATATATTTCGTCACCCGTATATTCATCCAAGCTAACATATTTGCCTGTTCTATCAAGAATTACATACGCATCGTCATAGTCATATGAACTTTTAATAGTTTCAATATTAAAAGTTTCTTTCATATAATGGATAACATATGCGTAGCTAAACGAATATGATATTACCTCGCCATTTTCTAAATAGGATTGACCAGGATACGATTCTAGTGTAACTATGCTTCCTGTATGAACTATATTTATTATATCACCTGCAACAATATCATCCGGTATTTCTATGCTTTCAAATCCTCTTCCTAAATGAGAAGAATCAACAAGCAAGGTTAATTTGTTTTCTATATGGAAGCCGTAATCATAATTGAATTGAAGCTTGGAAACATTTCCCTCTACCTTATCGGGAGAATTATCAGTTGTGGTATTTGTATTAGCAGTGTTTGTTCCACTATCTGTTTTATTATTTGTTGGAATATGAATTACACAAGAACTAAAAAGAGATAAAATTATTAGAAAGGTTAATGTAAGAGATAAAAGCTTTTTCATAATTATTCCTCCTTTGGTGTATCTAACTCTTCACTTATTATGACGAGATTTACTATTTATTGGTTACACCCTCTAATTATATATTACACTTTGTATTTGATACTTAAGTGTTGATTTTGTCAACATTATATGAATTTTGAGAAAAATTAGTAAAAAAAGAAACCTGTTTTTACAGGCTTCTTCTGGTGGCTATTTAGATAAAAAGGTGCATACAGTGTCGTATATACGATCCATTGAGTCTATTTCCATTGTTTCCCTTGGTGTGTGTAGATCGTGTACATTTGCACCGACAGAAATTGCACTAAGTCCTTTGACATTAGAGGTTATAAGACCACATTCAAGACCTGCGTGAATTAGTGTTGGCACAGTTGTCTTGCCTGTTGCTTTGTTGTATGCTTTTTGCCACTTTGTAACAAGCGGAGAGTCTGCCTCATCCTGCCAAGATGGATATCTTTCGTGATGATAGTAGCTTGCGTCTATCTTACTTGCAAGGCTTTCAAGCTCGTCTGTGGAAAAGTCAAGTCCCTCTTTAGTGTATGAGCGAGAGGAAAATCCTATTTTAATATTGCTTTCCTCTGTTCTAATTCTAGCTAGATTTCTAGAAATTGATGGCAAGATTGGAGCTACATCACGATATTTTAAAACTGCATTAGGTATAGATAGAAGTTTGAGCATTTTTTCGGTATCTTTAGAGGAAAAAGTGCTGGATGTGTCTGTTTTTTCGATATTAATAGTTAGATTTTCATCCTCTTTAGCTACTACTTTATTTAAAATTATTTTCTTTATTTCTTCTATTTTGTCATCAAACGAAGCGTTTGGAACAATTATACATTCGCACTCTCGTGGAATTGCGTTGTCCTTATCTCCGCCGGAAATATAGCTGATTTTAAAGTCAGTTATTTCTTTTATTAGCATCAGCACCTTGCCCATCAAAATATGAGCGTTTAGTCTACCCTTGTCTATATCCTCGCCGGAATGCCCACCGCAAAGGCCGCCTATTGTAATTTTATAAGCATCACTTGTGTTTTCTTCCCTTGTGCAAGACAAGGTCATTTCGGTTCTTACACCACCGCAACAGCCTATAATAACTGTGTTTTCCTCAGCAGAATCTAGATTTATCATTTGCTTTGCTTTTATTTTTGTATAATCAAACTTACCGGCACCAACAAGTCCTATTTCCTCGCTTGAGGTAAACAAGCACTCAATATATGGGTGAGAAATTTCATCGTTTTCCAAAATTGCAAGCATAATTGCTACACCAAAGCCATCATCAGCACCAAGAGTTGTACCATTAGCTCTTAAAATATTGCCCTCTTGAATCAACGCAATTGGTTCACTCGAAAAATCGTGCTTGGTTGCAAGATCCTTTTCGCACACCATATCTGTATGTGCTTGTAGCATAACACCTAGGTCGTTTTCCCTACCCTGTGTCGCATTTTTGGTAATTAAGACATTGTTTGCTTCATCTATGTAAGCAGGTAAATTGTGCTTTTTGGCAAAATCAACTATATAGTTTGCAATTTCCTTCTCGTTGCCTGAGCCACGTGGAATTTTTGAAATTTCTTCAAAATAATAAAATGGTCTTTCGTTTTTTATGCCTTTTATAACATTGGTCATTTTGGTTAGTACCTCTTTTCGCTTTCTATGTTTCATTTTATCACTTTAGGTCAAAAATGTAAATACCTTATTAAAAGTATTTAATTCCCTTGACACAGAAATAATATTATTATATAATATTAACTAGAATATAAAATTCTACAGCTTTTGAAAGGAGGTCCATATGAAAAAAATCGATCCTATTGTATTAAAGGAAACAGGCTTTGTCGCCATTGTTTCGTTAATACTCAGCGTGTTTATGCAAGCTGTTTTCTTGATAGTCAGCTTTGCTACCTCTTGGGATTACACCTACAAGGTGTTGCTTGGTAATTTGCTTGGCTATATTGCTGCTGTTGGTAACTTTTTCTTAATGGGACTTACCGTTCAAAAAGCCCTTGGCAAGGAACAAAAGGATGCGGCAAACCTGATGAGATTATCTCAAATGCTACGTTTGCTTATGCTTTTCGTGGTTGCTTTGGTTGCTTATTTATTAAGAGATTATGCTTTTAATATTATAGCTGTTATTATTCCTTTTATTTTCCCAAGAATCGGAGTAACTCTCCGTCCTCTTGCTTCAAAAATAAAGCAAAGGAGGAACGGCAAAAATGAATGAAAAAACAAAAAAGCCCGATCTTAAGTTTAAAATCGTTGATATAATTTATATCGTTATGATGATTTTACCGCTTCTTTGTGGTATTTTATTAAAAATTCTAACCACTCCGGAATCAACTGAGGCTGTTTCAATAACAGGTGCTCGAATATTTTGGGAAATTGAGCTATCAAGTACTAGATTCTTCAATATTATCATTTCCGAGGCGCAAATAAACTCAGTGCTGGTTTTAATAACCATTGCATTTGTATTTCTTTATTTAACGCATGGCCTTAAGGAAAGGATTGAGCTTAAAAGACAGCATTTAGCGGAGATAATTATTGAAAAGGTTGACTCTCTTGTCGGGGAGAATATGGGCGACCGATTTGGTGGCTTTCAACCCTTCATTATTGCAATTATGGCACTATCAGCATTTTCAAGCTTGATTACATTAATTGGACTATATCCACCGACCTCTGATATGAACGTTGTTGGTGGTTGGGCAATTTTAGTTTTCTTTATAATTACTTACTACAAGCTAAAATGTGGCCCTGTATACTATCTACAAGGCTTTACTAAGCCGGTATTCATCTTAGCACCTATTAACTTTATAAGTGAATTTGCAACCCCTGTATCAATGGCATTCCGTCACTATGGTAACGTAATGTCAGGCTCGGTAATTGCAGTGCTTGTATCATATTTCTTGGCACTTGGCTCAAGATTTTTGTTCGGTTGGTTTACCGAGCTACCATTATTACAGGTTGGCTTACCTGCTATTTTATCGGTTTATTTCGATATATTTAGTGGTTGCCTGCAGGCGTTTATATTCGCTATGCTTACTATGCTTAATATTTCCGGTGCATTTGACACTGAGGAATACGATAGACGAAAAAAGAAAAAACTCGAACAAAAGAAACTTAAAAACATAAACGGAGGAATTTAATTATGGAACTCGCATTAGGTATTATTTTAGGATGTTGTGCACTTGGCGCAGGTATTGCAATGATTGCAGGTATCGGCCCTGGTATTGGTGAAGGTAACGCAGTTGCTTCAGCCTGTGAGGCTATTGGTCGTCAACCGGAGAGCAAGGGCTCTGTTACAACCACAATGATTATGGGTTGTGCTATTGCAGAAACAACCGGTCTATACGCACTTGTTATTGCTATTTTGCTTATCTTCGTTGCACCCGGTATGTTTGTTAATGCTCTTGTTTCAGCAGCTGATAAGGGCTTATTTAATCTAGTTGGATAATAGGACTTAATATGTTTGCTGGAGTTGAGGTTCAATCATTAGGTGTCATCTCCGTCAACTTTTGGTCTATTCTCTTTTCACTTCTCAATCTTGTAATTCTGTTTTTACTTGCTAGATTTTTATTCTACAAGCCTGTTAAAAAGATGCTCACCGACCGTCAAGCAACTATTGATGGCAACTATGAAAGAGCAAAAGAGGCTGAAGATTTAGCAGAAGCACACAAGGCGGAATACGAAAAGAAGCTAGAGAGTGCTAAAGACGAGGCTGATGACATTATAAAGGATGCTGTTGTTACCGCTAAGGCTAGAGAAAAGGAAATTATTGCATCTGCCAAGGTGGAATCTGAGCATATTGTAAATCAAGCGAGGGAAAATGCCGAGCTTGAAATTAAAAAGGCACAAGAGGTTATCAAGGATGAAATCGTTGATGTTTCGACCAAGCTAACCGAAAAATTGCTTGAAAGAGAAATCAATATGGATTCAAACAAGGATATTGTTGACTCCTTTATTGACGAAATAGGTGAAGAATAATGGCAGAATTAAGTAAGGAATACGCCTCTGCCTTATTTTCACTTGCCTGTGAAAAGGAATTATTAGGTGAAATCAAGAGTAACATTGAGGAAATCAAGACACTCCTTGACCAAAACAAGGGATATCTTGATATTTTATCCTCCCCTGCTCTTACTATTTCAAATAGACATTCCTTGATTGACGAGGCATTTGGTAATAAGAATGAATATGTAGTTTCATTTTTGAAGTTACTTTGCGACAATGGTTATATCTCATCATTAAACGAATGTATAAATGACTTTTTTGCACTCGTTAAGGAGCTTGAGAACCGTGCCGTTGCAAAAATATATTATGCCTTTGAGCTAACTAGTGAGCAAAAGGAAAAGCTAGTTAAAAAGCTAATGGGCATTACTAAAAAAGAAATTGATCCTATTTATATAGAGGACAAGGACTTAATCGGTGGCATTAAAATTGAGCTTGATGGCAGAGTGCTTGATGGCTCTCTTTCAAGTCGCTTAAATAACATAAAGGGAGTGATTGGTAAATGAGCACACCTGGAGAAATCAGTAATGTAATAAAATTACAGATTGAAAACTATAAGGAACGTGCAAAAATGCTCGAAACCGGCAAGGTTATCCTTGTTGGCGATGGTATTGCTCGTGTTTATGGTCTTGAAAACTGTATGGCTAACGAGCTACTTGAATTTGATGATGGTAGCTTTGGTATGGCACAAAATCTAGAAAAGGAAACTGTATCCGTTGCAGTTTTATCAAATAAAAACAATATCAAGGAAGGCTCTATTGTTAAAAGAACAGGCAAGGTTCTATCTGTTCCTGTTGGCGAGAAGTTTCTTGGTAGAGTTGTAAATGCTCTTGGTGAGCCTATTGATGGCAAGGGTCCCGTTGAAAACAGTGGCTATCGCCCTATTGAGTCCGAGGCTCCCGGTATTATTGAAAGAAAGAGCGTTTCAGTTCCTCTTCAAACAGGTATTAAAGCTATCGACAGTATGATTCCTATTGGTCGTGGTCAGCGTGAGCTTATCATTGGCGACCGTCAAACAGGTAAAACTGAAATTGCTATTGATACAATTATAAACCAAAAGAATACAGGCGTTATATGTATATATGTTGCTATTGGGCAAAAAAGCACGTCTGTTGCTCAGCTAGCTTCAGAGCTTGCCCACAATGGTGCTATGGATTATACAATTATCGTTTCAGCAACTGCTGCCGAGAGTGCTCCGTTACAATATATCGCACCATATAGTGGCTGTGCAATGGCTGAATATTTCAGAGAGCAAGGTAAGGATGTTCTTATTATTTATGATGATTTAAGTAAACACGCTGTTGCTTATCGTGCACTTTCCTTGCTAATCAGACGTCCGCCGGGTCGTGAGGCTTATCCGGGCGATGTATTCTATTTACACTCAAGACTACTTGAGCGTGCCGCTTGTGTTGATGAGGCTTATGGTGGTGGCTCTATCACTGCTCTTCCTATTATTGAAACACAGGCAGGCGACGTTTCTGCTTATATTCCTACCAATGTAATTTCAATTACAGACGGACAAATATTCCTTGAAACTGAGCTATTTCACTCCGGAATTATGCCAGCTATCAACCCCGGTATTTCAGTTAGCCGTGTTGGTGGTTCTGCTCAGCTTAAGGGTATGAAAAAGGTTGCCGGTGAGCTTAAGCTACTTTACTCACAATATCGTGAGCTACAATCCTTTGCTCAATTCGGCAGTGACCTTGATGCTGATACTAAAAAGCGTCTTGCCCTTGGCGAAAGAATTGTCGAGGTATTAAAGCAAGGTAGAAATGCACCTGTGCGTGTTGGCTGTCAGGTTGCTATTGTTTATGCTGTTATTAACGGCTATCTAGACTCTGTACCTGTTAAAAGAGTTCCTGAGTATGAAAGTAACTTATATGCTAAGCTGGAAAATCAGCACACCGATTGGCTAAAGCGCATTGAAAATGGATACTTTGATGAAAGCGATATTGAAGCTCTTAAATCCATTTTACAAGAAATGAAGGTGTAAGCTTATGCCTAACACAAAAGCACTTCGTGTGCGTATTAAAAGTGTTAAATCTACTGAGCAACTAACAAAGGCAATGGGGCTTGTTGCTTCGTCTAAAATAAGACGTGCAAATGAGGCAATGTATAGAGCTAGAGACTATCTAAAATCTCTTGAAAAATCTATTTCGCTCTTAACATCTCAACCGGAAGCCCAAAAAAGCCCTTATATGCAAAATCACGACACGTCTCGCACTAAAATTATTGTTATAGCAGGAGACAGAGGCTTAGCCGGTGGCTACAATGCTAATGTTTTCAGACTCTGTAAGGAATATCCGAATGCCGAGTTTATACCTATTGGTAAGCGTGCCTGCGAAAGATATTTATGCCCTATTAATTCTTCAGAAAGGTACACATTTGATGATGCTATGGCATTATCAACAAAGCTTTGCGAGGAATTCAAAAACGGCGAATATGACAAGCTTGGCATTATATACACCGAGTATCGCTCTGTTATGACACAGGAGGCTAAGTTAAAATGGATTTTACCTCTTGAAAGAGGCGTGGCTGAGGGTGTAAGCGGTATTATTTATGAGCCTGACCACCTAACTGTTTTAAATATGAGTGTGCGTGAATATGTGGCAGGAAATATTACCTCCTATGCTCGTGAAAGCTTTGCTTGTGAGGTTTCTGCTCGTCGTATGGCTATGGACTCAGCAGGTAAAAATGCAAAACAAATGATAAATGATTTAAGTCTTGAATACAATCGTGCAAGACAAGGTGCTATCACTCAAGAGATTACAGAAATTGTCGCGGGTGCTGGTGAAAATTAGCCACAGGGTCTTCCCTTTTGGCAAAACCTTAGCTTTATTTGTGAGGTGAATAATTTGGATAAAAAGAATATAGGAAAGGTTATACAGGTTATGGGACCTGTAGTTGACGTTCTCTTTAACGAGGGCGAGCTTCCTACAATTTATAACGCCTTGACTATCAAGGTACAAGAAAGAGTGCTAACCGTCGAGGTAGCTCAGCACATTGGTGATAACACCGCAAGATGTATCGCTATGGCATCTACTGACGGCTTGCAACGTGGCGTTGATGTTATCGACACGGGTGCACCTATCTCTGTTCCTGTTGGAAAAGAGACACTTGGTCGTATATTTAACGTTTTAGGTGATGCAGTTGACAATCAACCAAATCCCCAAACCGACGAGCGTTGGAATATTCATCGCTCTGCTCCTAAATATGAGGATTTATCAACTAGTGCCGAAATTTTTGAAACCGGTATTAAGGTAATTGACTTAATTTGCCCTTACTCTAAGGGTGGTAAAATCGGTCTATTTGGCGGAGCCGGTGTTGGTAAAACAGTTCTTATTATGGAATTGATTAATAACATTGCCAAGGAGCACGGTGGTATTTCCGTATTCTCAGGCGTTGGTGAGCGTACTCGTGAGGGTAATGACCTTTATAACGAAATGAAGGGCTCGGGTGTTATCAAGAATACAGCTCTCGTTTACGGACAAATGAACGAGCCTCCGGGGGCAAGAATGAGAGTTGCTTTATCCGGTCTTACTATGGCTGAATATTTCCGTGACAAGGAAGGACAAGATGTTCTTCTGTTTATTGATAATATTTTCCGTTTTACACA